>NZ_JBFTOF010000002.1:0-356942 GCF_056397845.1 Rhizobium sp. 05L419 | reverse complement strand
GGCCAAGCGCCCTTGGCGCAGCTCTTTGCCATGAGTTCGGCCTGTTGGGATGAGCGTCATCAATCCGGCCGGTCCTGGCGAGGGCTTGCCCGCTATGCGGTGGACGGCAGCACGCTGCGCACGTCTGACAGTGAGGAGAACCGCGCGCACTTTGGAGCACAGGCTTATGCCTCCGGCGTGGTCGCAAGTTATCCGCAATTGCGGCTTCTGACGCTCACGGCCCTTGCCACGCATCTGGTGCGTGATGCGGTGTTCGGGGCTTACGGCAAAAACGAGATGCTTTATGCCAAAAGCCTGCTTGATCAGGTGCCGGACCGTTCTCTGACCGTCTTCGACAAGGGTTTCTTCAGCGCCAGTCTCTTGCTGCAGTTACACACAAAGGGAGCGCAGCGTCATTGGCTGATCCCGGCCAAAGCCAACAGCACATGGGAGCGTCTTGACCAGAACCCCGGCGATTATCGGGTGCGCATGAAAGTCTCGGCGCAGGCACGGCAGGCGGAGCCGGAATTGCCGGGGTTCTGGGAGGCCAGAGCAATCGAGACAACCACCCGCCATGGGAAAAAGCGCATTCTGTTGACGTCGCTGATGGACACCAAAGCGTATCCGGCAAACGAAATCGTACTTCAGTATGAAGAACGATGGCGCATCGAGACCAGTTACCGCGAGCTCAAGCAGGACCTTCTCGGCAGCGAATTGACCCTGCGCAGCGGCACGCCGGAAACGGTCTATCAGGAGGTCTGGGGCGCTCTGCTGGCCTACAATCTGGTGCGGTTGGAAATGGCAGAAGTCGCTGTCGAAGCCGAAGTCAGGCCGATCGAACTCAGCTTCACCGCAGCCTTGCACTATTTACGTCACGAATGGGGATGGATAGCCATCGAATCCCCCGGCAAAATTCCCGCTCACCTCTCCAGATTGAGGCACAGATTGGCAGACTTGCTCATCACAACAAAACGGGGGCGTGCTTGCCCCCGTGTCGTCAAAAATCTGCCAGCACGCTACAATAGCAGAACCGTAATGGCCCTTAAGTGAACTGCATTACCCTAACGGGGGCCTTTTTCCTTTCCGCAATCGGAGAATGCTCAATGCAGGTGCTCGACCCTACAAAGGACGCGCATACCCTTGCCAAGGCGCCGCTCGCAGCCTCGGGAACGTGTGACCAATCGCGGTTGCCGGTGGCGGACAGTGCGAGGGGCGGAAGACCGTCAGCGAACAGAAGCCGCGGTCAGGAATATCCGCGATCAGACTGTTCTAAGCGAAGAACTTGATCGCGGTTGCACCGATCAAGAACAGTGGCGGAAAACCTAAAATATCGCCTCGACCGCCTAGAGAGCGGCCGAAGTGGTCGTTCCCACTAGCGGTAAACTACAAACGCGCCGGTTATTGCGACGATTGCAACAGAAAGACCAATCGACAAAACGATCATCGTTTTCTCCTCCGTACACCCCTAGCGTTGTTGTACGATTTGAATACCAGCTAGCCTAGTGCAAACGGGCAACAGCGCGCTTTGTTCGAGGTGTCCTGGTAGACGCCCCCTATTTTTGGCGCGGTGTCTCTTTGTGCGGGCGGCGCCTCGACGGATCTCCGCGAGGCAGGAACAATGGCGGCTGGATCTACGCGAAAAACGCGATCGGCTAGGGCAGAGCCGGAGCCGATAAGCCAAACGGAACTGGATGGCCGGTCGGCCGTTCTTCCATTGGAAGGAGGAACCGCCATGCCATCTCAGAGACCCGACTTCGAAAAGACGATGAAAAGCGTCCCCCAGGCATCGGGGGAAGCGCGACATGCGGCGCCGATGCATCTCCCCGCGTTGACAAATGAACAGAGAAATCTGCTCGAAGCCTACAGACTCGGCCAACTCGACGAGAAGAGGTTTCAGGAGCGCCTGGCTGACGACCCTATCTTGTTGGAATACGTTCGAAAGATATGTCGCCCGACTGACCCGTCAGTCAGAACCCACTGACGACTGATGTCAAAAAGAGCCCGCGGTGTTGGCGGGGCAGGTGGCAACCGGTATGCCGTGCAGAAATGCATAACAGGCCGGCGAGGTTCCTTGCATGTGGATGACGCCACGCGATGGCTCGGATGTGCAAGTGGTTCTCGTCTTTCACGCCTTGCTGGTATAGCTCGATGATGATCGCTCCTACGCGCATGCCTGCAACAAGTGCAAGGATGCCGTGGGACGCATGACGGTAATTTCGGCGCTGATCAGCAAGACAATGTGGCTGTACGAGCTCAATCAGTGACCACGACGCGACTTGTCTTGGGAGAGTGGATCTCGGGCCAGTTTGATGGATAGGATTTCTGGCCTCCGCTTGCGTAAACAGCGGTTAATATACCGGCCCCTAAGACGACGATGGCAGCAATTTTGCATATCATTGCTCACATCTCGCTCATAATCGGCTCGATGAATAGCCGCGATTTTATGAATGGTCTGTTAAATTCCGGCAAATGCGCCGGCGAGCTCGAGGGCGAGCGCGGCGCGTGACGGCTTCGTTGATGTGTTCAGACCTTACCGGCGACCTGCATTGGAGCTGGCGGGAAGAAAAGAAAGTCGAAGCCGAGAGAGGATCGGACCTGGCAAAGGGTGCTGATCGTTTCGAGGAGTGTTCGAAAAGCTCGGATGGCAAGAGCGCCGGGACAAGCACGGGCTCTGGCAGGTCAGCGCCAGCTAGACCAAGAAAAACGCGCCGAGCGCGGAGGGCGGTACGTGCGCTTCGTGCAAGAGATACACGGATCGCGCGTCTATGACGGCCGGTCACAGATCCCGTTTGACCGGACGACGGCCAAACCTCACAAAGTCCAGAGGGCCAAGACAAACATCGCGGCCCAGATGAGGGCGGAAAGTTCAACGGCTACCAAAAAACCAACAGCGCGATCGCTCATGTTATCCTCCTCAGGCAACCTCCATTGCCTTCAAGAAACGTTTCCGGGCGAATTATTGTTCCGCTACGCGCGATTCGCATTTATGCGTGTTGGCTGATCGCCGCATTTTCTACTGCAGCGAATAGACGAAAACCGCTTTGTACACCGCGATAAAACCACCAACTGCGGTGATCACTGCCAAGACCATTGCCAGCAAGAGTACGGCCTTCGTGACCCGGCCGTTCGGCCGTTGTGCCCGATCATTTTCATCCGTTCCCAATGCTACTGCCCTTTCAAACTGTCGTGCGTCAACAGCGGTGCTGTCCGCGTAGCCCGTCGCACGAGACCGCCCCACAGGGGTGCCAACTCTCTTGCAATATTTTGCTTTTTCGGTGCTTCCACAACTCCACCTTCGTCGTATCAGGGCCGGCGCATGGGGTTTTACTGCGACCGTCGTTGCGAGCCTTGGCCTGCTGCGCAAGTGGTGCGAATCGCCGTATCGCGGCGGCAATTTTCAGGCGCATGCAATGCCTTAAATTGCGGGGGTTGAGATACAACCTGAGATATGGTGCAAACGGTGCGTTCGCTTGTCGGACCTGGGGACATGATGTTTCTGGCGCCCCGTTGATTTCGGTCAGCGGGGCTGTTTTTCGAGTACTTTTACTTGTCTTTTTTTCCAAGTGTGAGCGGGCTGCTTGCCTGTTTGACCTGCGCACCCTGCGCTGAGTGGGGCGCAGCCGCCGACTTGTCTTTCTTCGGCTTTCGCGTTTCGCGATTACTTCTAACTTGACCCTTTGCCATAGTAGGCCTCCTTGCTCCGGTCGAGACCAAATGGAAACGACGACGCTCCTACGGGTGGCCTAAGTGGGAACAAAAGCAAGGGATTTTTTCGCTCTCCGGTCCCGACGAAGAAACTTTGGCCACGGGGCTGGGTCGCGATGATCCGTGTTTGAACACTGCCGGTATCCGTGTACTGCGTCGCCCCTTGGTTACCGCGACTGGACATTGTCGCGGACTCTCTTCAACACTTGGCAGAGCTGTGAAAGCGTTCGTCCCCGAAGCGGGTGGCGGCACGGAAAACCAATGGGCGAGGATGAGACATGGTCGACAGACTGAAGGGCAAGATTGCCATTATCTCCGGCGGAGCGACTGGCATGGGCGGGGCAGCATCGCGGCTATTTGCAAGCGAGGGCGCCAAGGTGGCGATCGTCGACCGCAACGAGCCGGCAGCACGCGAGACCGTGCAAGCGATTCGGGATGCGGGGGGCGTTGCCGATCATTGGGTTGCCGACGTGTCGGACGAGGCGGCCGTCATCAGCGCGGTCAAAGGCGTCGAGGAGCGGTTCGGCGCTGTCACGGTTCTTTTCAATCATGCGGGAACGATCGTCATCAAGCCTTTCCTGGAGACCACCCTTGAGGAGTGGGAATGGCTGCATGCGGTCAACGTACGTTCGATGTTCCTGATGACGCGGGCCGTGCTGCCCGGCATGATCGCAGCCGGCGGCGGTTCCATTGTCTGCACGTCTTCGATTTCCGCGGTTGCCGCGACGCCCATGGAAGTCCTTTATGACACCACGAAGGGCGCGGTCCACATGTTTGCCCGGGCGATCGGCGTCGAGTTCCGGGACCGCAACATCCGCTGCAATGCGGTTTGCCCCGGCTTTATCCGGACCCCGCACGGTCTGCGAGAAGTGACCGAGCTGCAGGCGCTGGGCGTGGATGTATCGGATGCCGCAATCGCCGCACAGCAGGGGCGCATAGGCGAGCCAGAGGATGTGGCGAGGGCGGCGCTCTATCTTGCCAGCGACGAGTCGATCTTCGTCAACGGTGCCCATCTGTTCGTCGATAACGGGTTCACGGCGATCTAGCGAGGCCGGCGGCATTCGGCGGATAAGAAAGGGCCGAGGCGGCAAGCCTCGGCGCATCTCGTTTTTGGAGGCTCACCCTACAGGCGACGCCGAGGGTTGGCTACCTGACGGTCTTCGTTGCGTGGCGGCGACCCTTGCCGATATCCGGCAGGAAGATGGTCAACAGGCCAAGCAGCGGCAGATACGAGCAGATGCGATAGACGAACTCGATGCCCATCCGGTCCGCCACCATGCCGAGTCCGGCTGCCCCGATGCCACCGATCCCGAAAGCGAAGCCGAAGAACAGTCCGGCGATCATGCCGACGCGGCCGGGCACCAATTCCTGCGCGAAGACGACGATCGCCGAAAAGGCCGAGGCCAGGATCACGCCGATCAGGAAGGTGAGCAAGATTGTCCAGGTATAGTCGGCGTAGGGCAGGGCAAGCGTAAAGGGCAGGGCGCCGAGAATCGAGAACCAGATCACGAACTTGGTGCCGAACCAGTCGACGATCGGTCCGCCCGCCACGGTGCCAATGGCAACCGCGCCTAGGAACACGAAGAGCAGGATCTGCGCCTCCTGCACCGAAACCTGGAAGCGCTCGATCATGTAGAAGGTATAGTAGCTCGAAAGGCTCGTCATGTAGACGTATTTAGAGAAGACCAGCACCGCGAGCACGGCGATTGCCATGATTACCTTGCGGCGCGGCAGCTGCACGGCAACGACTGCGCTCTTGCGACCCGCGCTTGTCTTGCGGTGGTTCGCATACCATGCGCCGACACGCCAGAGAATGATCATGCCGGTGAGGGCTGCGAGCGAGAACCAGGCCACACTCTGTTGGCCGCGCGGCAGAACGATGAAGGCCGCAAGCAACGGACCGATCGCCGATCCGAAGTTTCCGCCCACCTGGAACAGCGATTGGGCAAGGCCGTGGCGCCCGCCGGATGCAAGCCGGGCGACGCGCGACGATTCGGGGTGGAACACCGCCGAGCCGAGGCCGACCACCCCTGCGCCGATCAGCAGCACCCAGTAGGAGTGCGCATAGGCGAGCAGGACGAGGCCGATCAGGGTGAAGCCCATGCCGATGGAAAGGGAGTAAGGCAGCGGGCGCTTGTCGGTGTAGATGCCGATCAGGGGCTGCAGGAGCGACGCCGTGACTTGAAACACGAGACCGAGGAAGCCGATTTGGGTGAAATCGAGTCCATAGGTGCCTTTGATCATCGGATAGAGGGCAGGGATCAACGACTGCATGGTGTCGTTCAGAAGATGGCAGAAGCTCACCGCCATGATGATGCCGAAGACTGTCTGTTCCGCAGAGTGCCTCTCTGCCGTCGTTGCGCTGTTTGTCACGATTTTACTCCGTCGTTTGACCATCCGGGGATAGACGACTTGCTGCCGTCCCGCTTTCGTGTTTTGGTCTTGTTGTTTCGCGAGTGGGCCAAATGAGATGAAGACTGCGCTGAAACAGTCGGCGAGCGAATTGTCAAAGCTCCATTTGGAGCGACTGGCGGCAATCGAGGCCGCGTCGGAACCAGTCTACGCAATCCCCTCGGAATACCCCGCCGGCTATCACGTGGAGGCTCACAGCCACAGTCGCGCGCAGTTTGTTTACGCCCGAACCGGGGTCGTCATGGTTTCATCCAGTCAAGGTCGATGGATGGTGCCGCCGGAACACGCGCTCTGGATTCCCGCAGGTCTCGAGCATACCGTCGACATGCTGGGCGATGTCACAATGCTGTCCGCCTATATCGCGCCCGGCGCATCGGCTGAGGGACCAACGACCATACGCGTCGTGGTGCTGACGGACCTTGCGCGCGCCCTGACCGTGGAAGCTGTCGCGCCACACGGCGACGCTCATGGGTCCGAGCGGCAACGGCTCATCATGGCGTTGCTCCTGGAAGAGGTGCTGCGGCTACCAGACCGTCCCTTGGGCCTGCCTTTTCCTGCCGACCAGCGCCTCGCCGCGCTCTGCCGCAGCTTCATGGAAAGCCCCACCGCACGGCTGGTGATCGACGATTGGGCGCAGCGGCTGGCAATGAGCCGACGCGCGTTCACCCGGGCGTTTCGAAGCGAGACCGGAATCAGCCTCTCGACATGGCGGCAGCAGGCGACGGTGTTCACTGCCTTGCCCCGCCTCGCCGCGGGCGAACCGGTGACGGCTGTCGCGCTCGATCTGGGTTACGACAGCGTTGCCGCTTTTTCGACCATGTTCAGACGCGTGCTGGGCGCCGCACCGCGTGCCTATTTCAGGTCGCCCGATCAGTCATAAACTCTGATCCACCGCCTTTCGGGACTTCCCAGGTCGCACCCACTGAGGCGCGATCGTTATTTCGTGCGGTGAAGACGCATCGTGGCCTGCACGGCTCGAATTCGCGAAGCATTCGTTTGACATTCGCTTAATCTTCGTTTTAAGTGTCCTTACTTTCGCAATCGCTCAGTATTTTTGCGGTGCGGCATTTTCTGGCTCGGAGGGGGAACGTGGGCCGTCAGATCTACGATCTTTTTGTTATCGGTGGCGGTATCAACGGTTGCGGGATCGCGCGCGACGCGGCTGGCCGCGGCTATTCGGTCGCGCTGGCCGAGATGAACGACTTTGCGTCCGGTACGTCTTCCGGCGCGACGAAGCTCATTCATGGCGGTTTGCGTTATCTGGAGCACTACGAGTTTCGTTTGGTGCGCGAATCCTTGATGGAGCGCGAAATTCTCTGGGCGATGGCGCCGCACATCATCTGGCCGATGCGTTTCGTCCTGCCCTATCACAGGGGAGGCATCCGTCCGGCCTGGCTCATCCGCCTGGGGCTTTTCCTCTACGATCATCTTGGCGGCCGCAAGCTTCTGCCGCCGACAGCCGTGCTCGACATGCGCCGGGACACGGCTGGAAAGCCATTGAAGGCGCTGTTCACGAAGGCTTTCGAATATTCGGATGGCTGGGTGGATGATGCACGCATGGTCGTCCTTAACGCACGCGACGCGGCCGATCGCGGTGCGCAGATCATGCCGCGGACAAAAGTGGTCTCCGCTCATCGCGAGAACGGTCTTTGGTCAATCGATACGGTGGACGCGGCAACAGGGCAGGCTCAGACCTTTCAGGCTCGCATGCTGGTGAATGCGGCCGGTCCCTGGGTCGATCACGTCATTCGCGCTGCCTTCGGACAGAACGAGGCGCATCATGTCCGGCTCGTCCAGGGCAGCCATATCGTCGTGAATAAGAAGTTCGACGATCCGCGGGCGTACTTCTTCCAGAATCCGGACAACCGCATCATCTTCGCCATCCCCTACGAGCAGGACTTCACGCTCATCGGCACGACCGATCGCGACTATACCGCCGATCCGAAGGACGTGAAGATCTCCGAGGAGGAGACGACGTATCTTTGCAATGCTGCGAGCGAATACTTCAAGGAGCCGGTGCGGCCGGATGATATCGTCTGGACCTACTCGGCCGTGCGGCCGCTCTTCGACGACGGCGCATCGAAGGCGCAGGAAGCGACCCGCGACTATGTGCTGAAAGTGGAAGGCGAGGGTGGCAGTGCGCCGCTTCTTAACGTTTTCGGCGGCAAGTTGACAACCTACCGGCGGCTTTCCGAGCACGCGCTGGAAAAGATCGGGGCAGCAATCGGCACGAAAGGCGCGCCGTGGACGGCAAAGAGCCACCTGCCGGGCGGCGATTTTGCTGCAAGGGGATACGAAGCCGAGGTCGGCAAGCTGAAGGGGCGCTATCCCTTCCTTGCAGACGCGCATGCGCGCCGGCTGGTTCGGCGCTACGGCACCAAGGCTGCGGTCCTGCTGGGGCAGGCGAGCAGCGCAGAAGATCTCGGGCGCTGTTTTGGCAGCGACCTCTACGAGGCAGAGGTTCGCTATCTGATTGATCACGAATGGGCTAGGCGCGCGGAAGACGTGCTCTGGCGGAGAACGAAGGACGGCCTGCGTCTGACGAAGGAACAGGCGGCACTATTGGAGGAATACATGGCTGCGCTACCGGCTCAGATGGCCGGGTAACAGTGCGCCATGTCGTCCCCGCTGTTGAGGAGGCACGGGAACAGGAATGCTTGAATTGCGGAACGCCGCAAAGATGGTTGGCGGGGAATATCATATCCACGCAACCAATCTTGCGTTTGAACGAGGCACGCTGAACGTGCTGCTGGGGCCAACGCTCTCCGGCAAGACGTCGCTGATGCGATTGATGGCCGGGCTTGACCGCCCGACAAGCGGTTCCGTCCATTTCGACGGCGCCGATGTCACAGGCGTGCCGGTGCAGAAGCGCAACGTCGCGATGGTCTACCAGCAGTTCATCAACTATCCGGCTTTTTCGGTCTACGAGAACATTGCCTCGCCGATGCGGATCGCCGGCAAGGATGCCGCAACGATCGACCGCGAGGTGCGAAAGGCCGCAGAACTGATGCGGCTGACGCCCTATCTCGACCGCATGCCTCTTAATTTGTCCGGCGGTCAGCAGCAGCGCACCGCGCTTGCCCGCGCGCTCGTCAAGAACGCAAGCCTGGTGCTCATGGATGAGCCGCTGGCAAACCTCGACTACAAACTGCGTGAGGAATTGCGTGCGGAACTGCCAAAGATATTCGCGCAATCGGGCGCCATTTTCGTCTATGCGACCACAGAGCCGTCCGAGGCGCTGTTGCTCGGGGGCAATACGGCGACGCTTTCGGAAGGGCGCGTGACGCAATTCGGTTCGACGATCAGCGTCTATCGCAACCCTTTCGATCTCGTCACTGCGAAGACCTTCGCCGATCCGCCTCTCAACTTCATCGACGTGGTGAAGACCGGCGGAACGTTCCAGCGGCAGGGAGGCGATATCCTTTCGGTGCCGGGCCATCTCGCCAGCATGGCCGACGGTCCTGTGACTGTGGCGTTTCACCCACATCACCTTGCGCTTTCGGCGCAGTCACCGAACGCGGCGCGGCTGCGGGCGCGCACGCAGATCTCGGAGATCACCGGTTCCGAAAGCTTCGTGCACCTGGATTATGACGGGGTGCGATGGGTCATGCTTGCTCACGGGATTCACGACATCGATCCGGATACCGAGGTCGAGGTATTTCTGGACACCCGCCATCTGATGGCATTCGACACCGACGGCCGCGCGATCGCGACCGGCACTCAGGCGTAAAGGGCAGGGACATGGCACGCATCACGCTCGACCACATCCGCCACGCCTACGGGCCGAACCCGACGTCGGAGAAGGACTACGCACTTCGCGAAGTCGATCACGAATGGCGCGACGGCGGCGCCTACGCGCTGCTTGGACCGTCCGGTTGCGGAAAGACGACGCTGCTCAACATCATTTCCGGCCTGTTGCAGCCGTCGCATGGTCGCATCCTCTTCGACGGCAACGATGTAACCAACCTTTCGACGCAGGCGCGCAACATCGCGCAGGTGTTCCAGTTCCCGGTGATCTACGACACGATGACCGTATACGACAATCTGGCCTTTCCCCTCCGCAACCGCGGGGTGGCCGAGCCTGAGGTCGATCGTCGCGTTCGCGATATCCTCGAGATGATCGATCTCGCGGGGATGGCGAAGCGCAAGGCCCAGGGCCTGACCGCCGATCAGAAGCAGAAAATCTCGCTCGGGCGAGGACTGGTGCGCAACGACGTCAACGCCATCCTGTTCGATGAGCCGCTGACCGTCATCGACCCGCACATGAAGTGGGTTTTGCGCTCGCAGCTGAAGCGGCTGCACAAACAGTTCGGCTTCACCATGGTCTACGTCACGCACGACCAGACCGAGGCCCTGACGTTCGCCGACAAGGTCGTCGTCATGTACGAGGGCGAGATCGTGCAGATCGGTACGCCGGCCGAGCTTTTCGAGCGCCCGAGCCACACTTTCGTCGGCTATTTCATCGGCTCCCCGGGCATGAATGTCATTCCTGCGACGTTGGCAGGAAATGTCGTGACGATCGGCCGCGAGACGCTGTCGCTCGATTATGCGCCGAAGGTCTCGGTGGGTGCGAAGACGGAACTCGGCATCCGTCCGGAATTCATCCGGATCGGACGCGAGGGAATGCCGGTTTCGATCAACAGGGTTGAGGACATCGGACGCCAGAAGATCGTTCGTGCAAGCTTCGCCGGACAGCCGCTCGCCATCGTCGTGACGGAGGACCAGGAAATCCCCGCTGATGCCCGCGTCACCTTCGATCCCGCAGCCATCAATATCTACGCCAATTCCTGGCGTGTCGGCAGGGAGGCCTGAGCCATGCAAAAGACCTGGAACAACAAAGCCTGGTTTCTGGTGCTGCCGGTCCTGCTGCTCGTCGCGTTCTCGGCGGTCATTCCGCTGATGACCGTCGTCAACTACTCGGTGCAGGATACGTTCGGAAACAATGAATTCTTCTGGGCCGGCACAGACTGGTTCGTTCAGACGCTGCATTCCGACCGCTTCTGGGCGGCACTTCAGCGCAACCTCGCTTTCTCGCTGATTATCCTGGCGCTGGAAATTCCGCTCGGCATATTCATCGCTCTCAACATGCCGAAGAAGGGGCTCGGCGTGCCGGTCTGCCTCGTGCTGATGGCGCTGCCGCTGCTTATTCCGTGGAACGTGGTCGGTACGATATGGCAGGTCTTCGGCCGCGTCGACATCGGCCTGCTCGGCCATACGCTGGAGGCAATCGGGCTCGACTACAACTATGTCCGCGACCCCATTGATGCTTGGATTACCGTCATCGTCATGGATGTCTGGCACTGGACGAGCCTTGTGGTGCTGCTCTGCTACGCTGGCCTGGTCTCGATCCCGGATGCCTACTACCAGGCTGCCAAGATCGATGGCGCCTCGCGCTGGTCCGTCTTCCGCTACATCCAGCTGCCGAAGATGAAGCGCGTGCTGCTCATCGCCGTGCTGCTGCGCTTCATGGACAGCTTCATGATCTACACCGAACCCTTCGTCGTCACCGGCGGCGGCCCCGGCAACTCCACGACGTTCCTGTCGATCGATCTCGTGAAGATGGCGGTCGGGCAGTTCGACCTCGGCCCGGCGGCGGCGATGTCGATCATCTACTTCCTGATCATCCTGCTGCTCTCATGGATATTCTACACCGTGATGACCATCGGCGACGAGAACGCGTGAGAAAGGAGAGGACCATGGCTCAGACAATGAAATACAAGCCTGCGGGCAACTTCTCCTGGGTCGTTTCGACGATCTATATCATCTTCCTGCTCCTGCCGATCTATTGGCTGGTCAACATGAGCTTCAAGGAGAATGCCGAGATCACCGGCACCTTCTCGCTGTGGCCGCTCAACCCGACGCTTCGGAACTACACTGTCATCTTCACCGATCCGTCCTGGTACAACGGCTATATCAACTCGATCACCTATGTCGTCATGAACACGGTGATTTCGGTGCTGGCGGCGCTGCCTGCGGCCTATGCCTTCTCGCGGTACCGTTTCCTCGGCGACAAGCATCTGTTCTTCTGGCTTCTGACGAACCGGATGGCCCCGCCCGCCGTCTTCGCGCTGCCGTTCTTCCAGCTCTACTCTGCATTCGGCCTGATCGACACGCATATTGCGGTTGCACTCGCCCACTGCCTGTTCAACGTGCCGCTGGCGGTCTGGATCCTGGAAGGTTTCATGTCCGGGGTGCCGAAGGAAATCGACGAGACGGCCTATATCGACGGCTACTCGTTCCCGCGCTTCTTCGTGAGGATCTTCATACCACTGGTCGCTTCTGGCGTCGGTGTCGCTGCCTTCTTCTGCTTCATGTTCTCATGGGTGGAACTGCTGCTCGCCCGGACACTGACGACGACTGCGGCAAAGCCGATCTCGGCGATCATGACGCGAACGGTTTCGGCCTCGGGCATGGACTGGGGTGTGCTTGCCGCAGCCGGGGTGCTGACCATCATTCCCGGCGCGCTCGTCATCTATTTCGTCCGCAATTACATCGCCAAGGGCTTCGCGCTCGGTCGCGTCTGACAAGGGAGGACCACTCATGAACTTTTCCTGGATGGCGTGGACGCTGCCGACCGCATTGTTTTTTCTGACGATTCTCATGCTGCTGATCGGCATGAGCGTTTGGGAATATTTGGCGCCGGGCGGCTCGCCGCGTGTGGGTATCCTCAGGTTCGAGACCACGCGGGGAGACCGGCTTTTCATATCGCTGCTCGGTGCAGCGTTCATACATCTCGCATGGCTGGGCCTTGTCGGGCCCAACCTGTGGTGGGCTCTTGCCCTTGCCGTAGTCTACGCCGTCGGCGTGTTCCGCTACGTCTAAGGGCAGGGAGATACAGATGGCCGGGGGTACTGGCCGCCTGACGTGAAGACTGCAATCGCAAACCCCGGGAGGATATCATGCGAAGGCATTTACTAGCGACAACAGCAGGCATCGTGCTGGCCATGGCGGGCTCCGCCTATGCCGGCATGGACGAGGCGAAAACATTCCTGGACAAGGAAGTCGGCGATCTCTCGACGCTTTCCCGTGCTGACCAGGAAAAGGAGATGCAATGGTTTATCGATGCGGGCAAGCCTTTTGCCGGCTTGGATATCAAGGTCGTCTCCGAAACGCTGACCACTCATGAATATGAATCGAAGGTGCTGGCACCGGCCTTCACGGCGATCACCGGCATCAAGATCACCCATGACCTGATCGGCGAAGGCGATGTCGTCGAAAAGCTGCAGACGCAGATGCAGTCCGGCGAGAACATCTACGACGCCTATGTCAACGATAGCGACCTCATCGGCACCCACTGGCGCTACCAGCAGGCTCGCTCGCTGACCGACTGGATGGCGAACGAAGGCAAGGACGTTACCAATCCGGGCCTTGACATCAACGACTTCATCGGCACGAAGTTCACGACTGCGCCCGACAAGAAGCTCTATCAGCTTCCCGACCAGCAGTTCGCGAACCTCTACTGGTTCCGCTACGACTGGTTCAACGACGCGAAGAACAAGGCCGACTTCAAGGCGAAGTACGGCTACGATCTCGGCGTTCCGGTCAACTGGTCCGCTTACGAGGACATCGCCGAATTCTTCACCGGCCGCGAAATCGACGGCAAGAAGGTCTTCGGCCACATGGACTACGGCAAGAAGGACCCGTCGCTCGGCTGGCGCTTCACCGATGCATGGCTCTCGATGGCCGGTAACGGCGACAAGGGGCTTCCGAACGGCCTTCCGGTCGATGAGTGGGGCATCAAGGTCGATGAGAACTCCCGTCCGGTCGGATCGTGCGTTGCGCGCGGCGGCGACACAAACGGCCCGGCGTCGGTCTATTCGATCCAGAAGTATCTCGATTGGATCAAGGCCTATGCTCCGCCGGAAGCTGGAGGCATGACCTTCTCGGAATCTGGTCCGGTTCCGGCGCAGGGCAATATCGCCCAGCAGATCTTCTGGTACACGGCCTTTACAGCCGATGCTGTCAAGAAGGGCCTGCCGGTCGTCAACGAAGACGGCACGCCGAAGTGGCGCATGGCACCGAGCCCGCACGGCGTCTACTGGAAAGACGGCATGAAGCTCGGCTATCAGGACGTTGGTTCGTGGACGCTGATGAAATCGACGCCTGATGATCGCGCCAAGGCTGCGTGGCTCTATGCGCAGTTCGTGACGTCGAAGACGGTGGATGTGAAGAAGAGCCATGTCGGCCTCACCTTCATTCGCGAGTCCACCATTCGCGACAAGAGCTTCACAGAGCGCGCTCCGAAGCTCGGCGGCCTGATCGAATTCTATCGTTCGCCCGCTCGCGTACAGTGGTCGCCAACTGGTACCAATGTTCCTGACTATCCGAAGCTCGCTCAGCTTTGGTGGCAGGCAATCGGCGATGCTTCGTCCGGCGCAAAGACGCCGCAGGAAGCCATGGATTCGCTTTGCTCGGAACAGGAAAAGGTCCTGCAGCGCCTGGAACGCGCCAAGGTGCAGGGCGATATCGGACCGAAGCTCGCCGAGGAGCATGATCTCGAATACTGGAACAAGGACGCGGTCGCAAAGGGCAACCTTGCGCCGCAGCTGAAGATCGAGAACGAGAAAGAAAAGCCGGTTACCGTCAACTACGACGAACTGGTCAAGAGCTGGCAGTCGAACTGATCGGCTGCTTTGACCGGGGCAACAGCCCCGGTCAATAGCTAAGCCGGCGGCACACAACGCTGCCGCCGGTACCACGCCAAATTTCCAGATGCGCATCGCACGACCTGCCGCTTCAACGGCCGGCGGGGGATTCTCTTGCAGTCGAGGCAGGTAATGAGCGGCTATATTCTCGCAATCGATCAGGGCACGACCTCGTCGCGTGCGATCGTCTTCGATGCCGGGATGGGCATGATTGCTTCGGCGCAAGAGGAGATCAAACAGTATTATCCTCAGCCGGGTTGGGTCGAGCACGATCCCCGCGAGATATGGGAGAGCGTCGTCAGCACGGCGAAGCAGGCAATCGAGCGTGCCGGCATTTCACCAGCCGCAATCGCTGCGATCGGTATCACCAATCAGCGCGAAACCACGGTCGTCTGGGATCGCAAATCGGGTCAGCCGTTGCACAAGGCGATCGTCTGGCAGGACAGGCGCACCACGGAAATCTGCGATAGTCTCAAGGCCGACGGCTATGAGAAACTGTTTCGGGCCAAAACAGGGCTTTTGCTCGATCCCTATTTCTCGGGAACGAAACTGCGCTGGTTGCTCGACAATGTCGATGGCTTGCAGCAGGGCGCGGAAGCAGGAGACGTGTGCTTCGGGACGATCGACAGCTGGTTGATCTTCAACCTAACCGGTGGCCGGGTTCATGCGGCCGATGCGACCAACGCATCCAGAACCATGCTTTACAACATCGCGGAGAGTGAGTGGGATGATGAGCTTCTCGGTGTCTTGCGGATACCGGCGTCAGTCCTCCCAGAGATCAAGGATTGTTCTGACGATTTTGGAACGACGGATGCCGGGATATTTGGCGCGGCAATTCCGATCCTTGGGGTAGCCGGGGACCAGCAGGCCGCAACCATCGGCAACGCCTGCTTCGATCCAGGCATGATAAAATCGACATACGGAACGGGCTGTTTCGCCTTGCTGAATACCGGTCGCGATCGGGTCATGTCGTCGAACCGGATGCTGACGACGATCGCCTACAGGCTAGAGGGCGAGACCACATACGCGCTGGAAGGATCGATTTTCATAGCGGGCGCTGCGGTGCAATGGCTGCGCGACGGCCTCGGCGTCATTTCGCATGCATCCGAAAGCGGCGCGCTGGCGCTAAGGGCCGATGCCGGTCAGCAGGTCTATGTCGTGCCGGCCTTTACCGGCCTCGGCGCGCCGTACTGGGACCCCGAAGCGCGCGGCGCGATCTTTGGCCTGACGAGGAACAGCGGTCCGGCCGAACTTGCGCACGCCGTGCTCGAATCCGTCGCGTATCAGACGCTCGATCTGCTCGTTGCAATGAGGAAGGATTGGGGCGACCACGGCATTGAAACGGTATTGCGTGTCGACGGCGGCATGGCCGCTTCCGATTGGACCATGCAACGCCTTGCCGATATCGTCGCCAATCCGGTCGACCGTTCGGCCGTCCCCGAGACGACGGCGCTCGGTGCTGCCTGGCTGGCAGGCTCGAAGGCGGGCGTGTGGCCGGGGCGGCGACAATTTGCAGAAGCATGGAATTGCAGCCGACGTTTTCTACCCTCCATGGCCGACGGGGTGCGCCAGACCAAGATCGCGGGGTGGCGCAACGCCGTGTCGCGCACATTGTCCGGAGCGCAATTCGGCAGCCAGATTTCCTGACGCTCGCGGAAGTGTTCATGCCGGATGCCGCCGCCTTTGCTCAGGTCGAATAGGCGCCGAGAGAAAAGGAAAAGTTCGGCTTGACCGGCGCACGACGATTGGTGAATGCATAGGCGGCGATTGTTGCTCCCCAAGCGTATGCAATCGTGGCCTTCTTGAGGAGATGAGAATGACGTCGAGCAGCCTGTTCGTATCGGCCAAAGGCGCGAACTGGACAAATCCGGAGCCGGGTGTCACCCGCCGCATCATGGCCTATCTGCCCGAGATGATGATGGTCGAAGTCGTTTTCGAGAAGGATGCAGTGGGGGCAGCGCATTCGCATCCACATGTCCAGGCGAGCTATGTCGCGGAAGGCAGCTTCGCGGTGACCATTGATGGCAAGACGGAGACATTGACGGAAGGTGGCAGCTTCATTGTCCCCTCCAACCTTGTGCACGGCGTCAAAGCACTGGAAAAGGGACGATTGATCGATACCTTCACGCCACATCGGGCGGAATTCCTCGGCTAAGCTGTTGTGCATGAGCGATGCTGGCAGCACGGCGGGGGCGCCGCCAGGTTGCCGGGCGTAGATTCAACGCCAGGCAAAGCCAAACTACAGGACCCGATGCATGTTTCTGACAGACGAAGAGCTTATCGATATCAAGCAGTTTCGACGCGATCTTCATCGGAATCCTGAGGTATCCGGGGAGGAGACTGAAACGGCACTCCGCGTCCGACAGGCATTGCTGCCGACAAAGCCAGACCGGATTGTCTCGAACCTCGGCGGCCATGGACTTGCGGCAGTTTACGACGGTGGGGTCGCCGGGCCGACGGTCATGATCCGCGCCGAACTGGATGGGCTTCCGATCGAGGAAATCTCTGACGCTGCTCATCGATCGACGGTTGCGGGCAAAGGTCATCTTTGCGGTCACGACGGGCACATGGCGACACTGATCGCACTGGCCAAGGGCCTTGGCCGCAAGCGACCGGCAAAGGGCCGGGTCGTCCTGATGTTTCAGCCGTCGGAGGAAAATGGCGCCGGGGCTGCGGCTGTTTTGGCCGATCCGAAGTTTGCTGTGCTGATGCCTGACTTGGCGTTGTCGCTCCATAATTTTCCCGGTGTCAGGCTTGGCCACGCACTTTTGCGGGAGGGGCCGGTGAACTGCGCCTCGCGCGGCATGAAGATCGTCCTCAAGGGCAAAACATCGCATGCCTCCTATCCGGAGGATGGCATAGCACCGACGTTTGCACTGGCGCGGCTGCTCGGCGGGCTGACGTCCCTTGGCAACAATGCAGCTCTCGGACCGGATTATACCCTGGTTACCGTCACCCATGCCCGCCTGGGCGAGCCTGCCTTCGGGATCAGCCCGGGCCAGGCGGAAATCTGGGCAACACTGCGGACATTGACGGATGAGAGGATGACCGCGCTTGTGCACGGCGCGGAAACGCTTGCACGCAAACAGGCGCAGGCGGCAGGGCTGCAGTTGGAGATCTCCTACGAGGACGTCTTCCGGCAGTGCTTCAATTCGGCAGAGGCCGTCGATGCACTGCGTCGTGCATTGGACGAGGAAGGCATTGCCGTTGACAATCCGAGCGATCTCTTGCCGATGAAGGCATCCGAAGATTTCGGACTGTTTCGAACCGTGGCGCCGTCAGCGATGTTTTTCCTGGGGGCAGGCGAGGATCATCCACGGCTGCACAACCCGGACTACGACTTCCCGGACGAACTGATTTCCATCGGCTCGCGTGTTTTCATGCGCGCGATCCGGAACGTTCTCGGGTGATTTGATCACGCGCGGAGCGCGTTTTTCTCTTTCCTGCGCGGAACGATGGGCCTATCTAGCGATGGCACGGATCGGACAAGGCTTCGGCTGTTTTCGTTGGTCCGACTGCTCGCATACTTTGCATTTCACATTGGCAGTTTGATGACAGCGATAGATACGACCGGGAAGAAAGGCGATGCGCAAAGCGCGCGCCGGGCAAAGATCGTCGCGCTGGTCGTTGCCGTCTCCTTCTTCATGCAGATCCTCGATGGAACGATCGTCACCACGTCGCTGCCGCAGATGGCGGCAAGCTTTGGCGTTCAGCCCGTGTCGATGAGCATCGGCATTACCGTCTACATGCTGACCATGGCGGCTTTCATCCCGCTCGCCGGCTGGCTCGGCGACCGCTATGGGGCAAGGCGCGTCTTCATGACGTCGATCGCCATATTCACGGCGGCTTCCCTGTTTTGCGGGCTTTCCAGCGGACTGGTCGAATTCGTCGTTGCGCGCGCCATCCAGGGTGCGGGCAGTGCGTTGATGACGCCGGTCGGCCGCATCATCGTGCTGAAGAACGCCCGAAAGTCCGAGCTCGTTCAGGCAATCGCGCTCATTACCTGGCCGGCACTGACCGCGCCCGTCATCGGGCCGCTGCTCGGGAGCTTCATTACGACCTATGCCAGCTGGCACTGGAACTTTCTGATCAACCTGCCGATCGGGGCTATCGGCATGGCGCTGGTCTGGCGCTTCGTGCCGGAGCAGCGCGAGGAGGATGCAGGCAGGCTCGATCTGCGCGGCTTGGTACTCAGCGCAGTCGGTCTTACTCTTCTGCTTGCCGCGCTTGAGTTGTCGGTCAAATGGCATGGCGGCCTCCTGCCGATCCTGGCGATGCTTGCGGCAGGGATGGTGCTGTCGTTCATGGCGACGCGGCATTTACTGCGGATCGACAATCCGCTCCTCGATCTCTCCGCTTTCAAGGTCCACACCTATGCCGTCGCCACGCTGTCGGCCGGTACGGCCAGCCGGGTCGCGATCAATGCCACACCGTTTCTACTGCCACTACTCTTTCAGCTCGGCTTCGGCCTGAGTTCGATCGAAGCAGGTGCCTATCTGCTCGTCTATTTCCTTGGCAATCTCGGTATGAAGGTGGTGACGACTCCCTTGCTTGCCAGGCTGGGCTTCCGCACCGTCCTTTGTTTCAACGGCCTGATCGCAGCGGTCTCCATCGCTGCCTGCGGGTTTCTTTCGCCGGCGACGCCGCGTATCGTCATCTATGCGCTTCTTCTGACCGCCGGTCTTTCGCGCTCCATGGAGTTTACGGCGCTCAATACGCTGGCCTTTGCCGACATCAATCCGGTGCAGCGCAGTTCTGCCTCGACTTTGTCCAGCATGCTGCAACAGGTCTCGCTGCTGCTCGGCGTTGCAATCGCCGCCGCCGTGCTCAACATTTCGGTCGCGTTTCGCGGTCTGGACAATCCGGGGCTGGCGGACTTCCGTTGGGCGTTCCTCGTCATCGGAGCAATCGGCATGGTGTCGTCGCTGCGCTTCCTGCAACTGGCACCGGATGCGGGCGCAGAGGTTTCGGGACACCGGTTGCGGCGGTAAACTGGCGGGACCGTACCCAGGTGTTCGCTCTGCTGGGCTGGCTGCGAACCCGATTTCGACATCGCCACGTTGCGACCGACGTGCTATCGACGGCAGTTGAACGCGAACGGGACGGCTCGACTTCTCGTACTTCGCCTTTCTGTCGCCTTTCTTTCCTATGAAAAGCAAGCCTCCAACCTGACATAGCAAACCCAAGCGGGGACATCTTGCGGCTGACACCTATTCTGCTTCGGACTTTTCTGTTCCTTTCGCTGGCCGCGGCCAGCGGGACCCTTGTTCATGCGCAGACGCCGCAGCCGCAGGCCGCTCAAGTTCAAGCGCAGCAGCAATCCGCCGAACCGGCACCGCTTGCCACGACAGCCGTCGAGCAGGCGGCGAAGGATATAGAGAAAGCCAAAAGCGCGCTCGCGTCCCTGCAGGATGGCGTGAAGCAGAACGGCCAAGACGACGATGCGCTCGTTGCGCTGAATGGCAAGGCCGACCAGCTCGGCCGCGCTGTCATTGGTATTTCCAGCGGATTCGCTCCGCGCCTGGATCAGATCAAGGCACGTCTTGCGGAACTCGGCGATCCGCCGAAGGAAGGGCAGCCGGCGGAGGCAGAGATTGTCGCCAACGAGCGCAATGCACTGACGGCCGAACGGGCGCAAATCAACGCCGTGAAGGGCGATGCCGAAAGCCTGTCTGCCGCGATCGGAAAGCTCAGCAACCAGATTGCTGAAATCCGCCGCCAGCTCTTCGCTGCGACCCTGCTGCGCCGAACGGATATATCGGGCTCGGTCCTTGACGATGCAGCAAGCGCATTTGTCCAGGAGGCCGGCGCTTTCTGGCAGGCTTTGGCAAGCTGGCTGGGTTTCGTTTTGAAATTCAAGGCGCTGGCATTCTTCGCGGCGATCTTCATGTCGCTGGCAACGGCTCTGATTTTGCTATCCGGTGGCTATCGCCTGTTTGGGCACTACCTTCAGCGTAAGGAGACCGCGGTACAGCCTTCTTACATCAGCCGGCTTTCGATTGCCTTCTGGTCGACGCTGATCAGAACGCTCTCGCTCGCTGCTCTACTCGTCTCGTCCTATTTCTTCCTCAACAGTTTCAACGTTTTGAGGTCGGATATTGCGCCTGTGGTTGCCGCGCTTTTCGGCGCGATTGGGCTGGTCTACTTCGTTCGGCGGTTTAGCAATGCAGTCTTTGCGCCGAGAGAGCCGCACTGGCGGCTGGTCAAGCTGTCCAACCGCGGGGCAAGCTCCATCGGCGCCTGCCTGCTGGCGATGGCAATTGTGCATGCCCTCGACTTTTTCTTCGGCAGCATCGGCGAGGCGATGGGCTCGCCGTTGGTCCTCACCGTCGTCAGGAGTCTGATCGCGGCACTGATTATCGGCTTGATCCTGATCGCAGCGTCGTTCGGCAGGCCGATGCTTGCCATGGACGGCGATCCCGACTCCCCCGGGCGGCACTGGCCTCGGGGCATGGCGATCATTCTTCGCGTGCTTGGCGCGGGGCTCATTGTCTCAGCGTTGACCGGCTATGTCGGTCTGGCACGGTTCGTCGCCTCCCAGTTGATCGTCACGGGCGCGATTGGCGTCACGACCTATATCGGCCTGCTTTCCGGCAAGGCGATATCGCGCAACGAAACC
Source organism: Rhizobium sp. 05L419 (assembly GCF_056397845.1). Lineage (NCBI taxonomy): Bacteria > Pseudomonadati > Pseudomonadota > Alphaproteobacteria > Hyphomicrobiales > Rhizobiaceae > Rhizobium > Rhizobium sp. 05L419. Next base: position 335,582 of record NZ_JBFTOF010000002.1, on the reverse strand, counting down.
TTCGGCGATACCGCTCCGGGGCGGTTTGTTGCGCGGCGTTTCAAGCTCGGCCCCGTTGCCATCGATCAGGTGGGACTGCTGGTGGGCTTCTGCATCTATGGCGTCGCTCTGGCGGTGGGCATTCCGCTGATCCTGCTGCTTTGGGGCTTTCATGTGCAGGACCTGCAACTGCTTGCCTATCGACTCTTCACTGAGGTCAGGTTCGGCGGGATCAACATTTCGCTCGTCGGAATATTCACGGGCATTCTGTTGTTTGCCGGCGGCTATCTGCTGACGCGCTGGATCCAGCGGTGGCTCGACAGCAACATCATGGCGCGCAGCCACGTCGATCTCGGCGTGCGCAATTCGGTGAAGACCGGCATCGGCTATCTCGGCGTTGGCATTGCGGCGCTGATCGGCATTTCGTCTGCGGGCATCGATCTCTCCAACTTCGCGCTCGTCGCATCTGCGCTGTCGGTCGGTATCGGTTTCGGCTTGCAGAATATCGTGTCGAACTTCGTATCGGGCCTGATTTTGCTCGTGGAGCGGCCATTCAAGGTCGGAGATCATGTCGTTTCCGGCACGGCGGAAGGCATTGTCAAGCGGATCTCAGTGCGGGCCACGGAGATCGAGACTTTCCGCAAACAGTCGATCATCGTGCCGAACTCGGAGCTTATCAATGCTTCCGTCGGCAACTGGACACACCGAAACAAGATGGGTCGCTCGGAGATTCCGGTCTCAGTGAGTTACAATGCGGACCCGCAGAAGGTGATGGACATTCTGCTGGAGCTGGTGAATGCAGTGCCGCTTGTGTTGCGCAATCCGGAGCCACAGGTCGAGTTCCTGCGTTTCGGTCCGTATTCGCTTGATTTCGAGCTGCGCTTCATGCTCGGCGACATGGGCGATGGCATGAAGATCAGAAACGAGCTGCGCATTGCAATCCTTAAGCGCTTCAGGGCCGAGGGCATCGAAATTCCGCTTCCGCAAAGCGATGTCGTATTCCATCGTCCGCTCGATACGATCACGTCAGCCGCTGCAGATACCAAAGTTGCTGCGGAGGCCGACGACGTCGCCGACCTCGGCGAAACGGATGAACCGGCTGAAAGCGACGGTAGGGTGCGCCGGTTGCGGAGCAAGGCTGCCGACAGCGGTCGAGACCGGCAGTGATTGCAATCCATGCAGTTGCGCAGACAACGAGTTTCGCCGCGCATCGATCGCTTGCCGGCGCTTGCGACAGCGCGATGCAGTGTTGTGCCTATTATTTTAAGCATGTTTTGAACAAAGTCGGGGCGGTCGCCGTGGCCGCCTTTTTGTTGGGCTCCCGAGCGTGCCGATTAATACTTATTCAAACCGCATAATGTAGCGATTTGGACCAGGGCATGGTTTCTTTAAAAGGTTTGGAAATGGCTTTTTTGGGTATTTCGGGGATGCAGTATTCCGGTGGCATGTTTGCAAATGCACGTATTGTCCTGGCGGAAGACTCCAACGTGTTCACCGCGATGATCGGGAGTCGGCTGAAGGAACTCTTCGATATCGATGTCGAGATCTGCCGAAACTTCGAGGAGCTGCAGCTCTGCTACGATAAGACCACGGATCCGATCACGCTCGCCATTTCGAACATCAACCTTCCAGGCGCGGAGAACGGCGAGGCACTCGAATATCTGGTCGACCTCAGCATTCCGACGATCGTCTTCACCGGCACGTTCCAGGCCGGCATGCGCGACAAGCTGATGGCAAAGGATATCGTCGACTACATCCTGAAGGATAATGTCTTTGCCGTCGACCTGCTGGCGGAATCGATCTGCCGCTTCCTGACCAATCACCGCCATCATGTGCTCATCGTCGATGACAGTCCAACTGCACGCGCGCTGCTTTCCAGCCGCCTGAAGCGCTACAATTTCCGCGTCAGCACCGCCGACAGCGGCTTGAAGGCGCTGGAGATCCTGAAAGCCAATCGCGACATCGGGTTGATGGTCACCGACTACAACATGCCCGACATCGATGGCTTCGAGCTGACGCGGCGCATCCGGGCCAGCATCGGCTCGCACGAATTGCGCATCATCGGCGTATCATCGTCTTCCAATCGATTGCTCTCCGCTCGGTTCCTTAAGGCCGGCGGCAACGACTTCATGTTGAGGCCGTTCATCGACGAGGAGTTTTATTGCCGCGTCAACCAGAACCTGGATACGCTGTTGCAGATAAAGTCGATGCACAAGCAGCAGTCCGTCGCCTGAAACATTGGTTGACATCCGGATCCGTCGCGGGGCTGGACGCGGCGGGCTCATAGCTCCCGGTTTATGGGCGTCGGTTGTCGCGGACAATCCCAGGTGTTCGTTTTTTTGCAATTTACAGTGTTGCTTCTTGCTGCCCGTCTTCACGCCGAGCGAGCTGTCGGATATCGTCCAAACCGTCGGCAGACGACTCGATTCGAGTTCCGGCACTCAGCGGGGCAGGGCTGGATGGCTTTTCAAGCGGAAAACAACCGATGGGGCGCGGGGCCGCGTTTTGGCGGCCATACGGTACTTTTGGTTGAAGATTCTCGGATGTTTTCCGCAGTTCTGTCACACCGATTTCATGTCGAGCTCGGCTTGAACACCAAGACGTGCGCGTCGCTGAAGAGCCTTCGCGAGGTGCTTTTGCAGGACAGCCAAGCCTACACCATAGCGATCGTCGATCTGACCTTGCCGGATTCGCCATATGGCGAGGCGCTCGATTGCGCGATGGAACACGGCATACCGGCCATCGTTTTTACCGCGACGTTCGACATCGGGACGCGCAATCGGATCATGGAGCGGAATGTCGTCGACTATGTGCTGAAGGACAGCGAGTTCGCGCTCGACAACCTCGTCGCGGCGGTTCGGCGGGCGATGACAAACAGGAAGACGCGTGTGCTCGTGGTCGATGACGTCGCTTCGGCGCGACAGCTTCTTGTGGAGCTGCTGGAGGCGCAGCAGTACATGGTGGTCGAAGCCAGTAGCGGCGAGGAGGCTATGTCTGCCCTGCAGAGCTACGGTGACATCGAATTGGTGGTGACCGATCACCACATGCCTGACATGAGCGGACAGGAGCTGACGCGACGGATGCGGAAGCGCTTCGGCTCGGACAGGTTGCGGATCATCGGAGTGTCGTCGTCGAGCGACCGCATGCTTTCCGCGAGCTTTCTCAAGGCGGGCGCATCGGATTTCCTCTATCGGCCGTTCGTTGCGGAGGAGCTTCAATGTCGCGTTGCCAACAATGTCGAGACGCTGACGCAGCTGAAGCAACTGCGGGCCGCCGCCGCACGCGATTATCTGACCGGTCTCTACAACAGGCGCTACTTCTACGACATTGGCCCCAAGCTTGTCACCGATTGCCTGCGGCAGAAGGCAGTAAGCTCTGTCGCCATATTGGATATCGACCACTTCAAGCGGCTCAACGACACCTACGGTCATGAAATCGGCGATACCGTGCTGAAGGCTGTCGCAGACAGATTGGCGACTATTTTCGAAGGCAGCGACAACCTGCTCTCCCGTCTCGGCGGCGAAGAATTCGCTATTCTGTTTCCGATGACGGATTCCATCGCTGCGACGAAATTGTGCGACGAGATACGGTCGGATATTTCGCGGCTGAAGGTGACGGCGGACGACGAGGATCTGTCGGTGACGATATCGATCGGCGTGGCCGAAATCTCAGACTACGAGACGTTCGACAACTATCTGAACGCTGCCGACCAATTTCTCTATATGGCCAAGCACAAAGGCCGCAATCTCGTCTACTCCGACGCGAAGCTGACGGGCGAGGCGGCCCAGTAGTCGCGCCCCACGGCCCCTCAGGCTGCGATTGCCTGGCGAGCCGTTGCCATGGTCATCTTGCGATCGGCGCGCTCCTGCTGCGGCGAGCGGTGATAGAGTTCGCGATAACACTTCGAGAAATGCGATGCGGAGACGAAGCCACAAGCGACGGCAACCTCGACAACCGGCATGGAGGATTGGACGAGGAGGTGGCGCGCGCGGTCGAGCCTTATCTCGAGATAGTAGCGTGCGGGCGAGCGTCCCATTTCCTGTCGGAACAGGCGCTCGATCTGCCGCCGTGATAGGCCGGCACCGTCGGCAATCTCCAGAAGCGACAGCGGCTCCGCAAGATTGCCTTCCATCAGCTCGATAATCGAGAGCACCTTGCCGTTTTGCACGCCAAGACGGGCGCGTAGCGGCAGGCGCTGACGATCATGCGGGCTGCGCACGCGATCGGTCAGGTGTTGCTCACAGACGCGGTTGACAAGTGTTTCACCGAAATCCTCACCGATCAGGTTCAGCATCATGTCCAGCGATGCGGTGCCGCCTGCGCAGGTGTAGAGATTGCTGTCCACTTCGTAGAGATCGGCATAGACCTCAGCCTGCGGGAAGGCTTCAGAGAAGCCCGGCAGGTTTTCCCAGTGGATCGCGCAGCGTTTGCCGTTCAGCAGACCCGCCTGTGCAAGCACATGCGCGCCGGTACAGAGGCTGCCCACCGCTACGCCGCGATTGTAGGTTTCGCGCAGCCAGGCGTTGACCGACTTGTTGTTGAACTCCTCGACATCGATGCCGGAACAGACCAGCACCATGCTCGGGCGGTTCTCGCCGCCGAGGTTACGACGCTCGTCGGCCAGCGAGGTGTTGGCCTCGATACCGATGCCGCAGGAGGAATAGACCTTCTCGCCATCGACCGAGGTCAGGCGCCAGTTGTAGGCCTGATAGCCGAGCATGCGGTTGGCGATGCGCAGTGTGTCGATCGCTGCCGAAAACGGCAGCATGGTGAACTGGGGGACCATGAAAAAGACCAGGGAGCGTTTCTTATGCTGCATCTTGTTCATGAGACCATTCCGTGCTCGAGGACGATCGTCTATTGGTTGCTTGGAATGCGTCGTTTTGATATCCTGAAAACGACATTGGCATGAAAAAATGCGGCCGCAAAGAGCAAATTGCGACATTGCTCGAGTTGATCTTTGTCAATTGACGATTGGCAGCGACAAATGTTCAGTCGCGACGCGCCGGAAAATACATGTGTCTGAAATTCAAGATTAAATTCTGGGTCGCCGAAAAATAGCGAAGGCGGCGCTGCCGGGAGCAGAGCGCCGCCTCCAAGAGGGTCGGTATGTCGCATTCATTACATGGCCTTACGTTCGTCTGCGTCATCTGCCGACGGCCAACCGATATCCTTGCGCATATCAAACGGCATGGATTCGATTTCGCGTGCTGCCTGCCACTGATGCCATGCATGAACGATCTTGCGGGCATAACCTGACACGGACGGATAGAGGTCGCCTGAGGAAGACGGCTTGCTGTCTCTGTAACTGATCGTGGTCATTTCGATTTCCTTTTCTCTCGAACGACATCTTCTTCATGCCTACTGATATGGGCCTGTCGTGCCCATCAATCAAACGAATAGAGTTTATGGCTATCATCAATCTTTTTGAATGAATTCGCTGAGCTCGCCTTTTGATAACCGGCGACGTCGGCGGTTGTCGAAACCGGCGAGGACAGAGCCGAAAGCCTCACGCAACCCGTGTTCGACCCATTTCTGACGGGGTGTTCACCGCAGCAATGCGCGACGCCGTGAAAGGGCTGCTTTCGCAAGGCGATAGAATTTCTGCCTTCGGATTTTGCGGACCTGCAGAGATCATCCATGGGCGGTGCAAGGGGTGTGCCGCCGGCTCTGCCGTATCGATATTTCCGGAGCAGATGTGATGTCCATCAACCGCCGCCAATTCAACCAGCTGCTGCTGCTCAGCAGCGCAAGTCTTGCTCTTGCCCGTCCTTCATTTGCAGCCGGAGAAACACCTGTTCGTGGCGGCACGCTTAATTGGGCCTACTATCCCGACCCGACATCGCTGATTGCCATCAACACGTCGTCCGGCACTGGCCAGGCGATTGGGCCGAAGGTGAACGAAGGGCTTCTTGACTTCGACTACGACCTCAACCCCATTCCCCTCTTGGCGACCGATTGGTCGGTCAGCGAGGATGGCCTACGCTATACGTTCAAGCTGCGGCAGGGGGTCAAATGGCACGACGGCAAGGATTTCACCTCTGACGATGTCAATTTCACGATCTTCCGGTTGAAGGAGGCGCATCCGCGCGGCCGCATAACCTACCAGAATGTCACGGCCGTCGAAACGCCGGACGCCCACACCGCGGTCATCGTCCTGTCCAAACCTGCTCCCTACCTGATCTCGGCGCTGGGCAGCTCGGAATCGCCGATCGTTCCCAAGCACGTGTACGAGACCTTCAAGCCGCAGGAGCAGCCGAAACTGGAGCAAACGATCGGCACCGGCCCGTTCGTCCTCAAGGAATGGATACCCGGCAGCCATCTGATCTTCGATCGCAACCCGGACTATTGGGATGCGCCGAAGCCCTATCTCGACCGGGTGGTGCTGCGCGTCATTCTCGATCCGGCTGCACGCGCCGCCGCACTCGAAACGGGCGAGATCGATATCGGCGCCAACCCTGTGCCGCTGTCCGATATCGAGCGCCTGAAGGCCAATTCGAGCCTTGTCGTCGATACCACGACCTATGCCTATTCGGGGCCGCAACAGCAGCTGTTCTTCAACTATGAAAATGAGATCTTGACGAAGCGCGACGTGCGGCTGGCGATCGCGCATGCCATCGACCTGCAAAAGCTCGTCGATATCGCGCTCTATGGGTATGCGCAGGTCTCGCCGAGCCCCATCAGCAAGGCATTGCCGAAATGGTACGATCCAAGCATCAAGGCGAGGGAGCCGGACCCGAAGCTCGCGGAAAAACTGCTGGACGAAGCGGGCTATCCCCGCGGGGCAGACGGAACGCGCTTCAAGCTGCGTCTCGCCTACAATTCGTTCCTGCCGCCGTCTTATGCAGACTTCATCAAGCAGTCGCTTGCGGTCGTCGGCATCGATGCCGAAATCCAGAAGCTCGATCTCGCGACCTTCCTCAAGACCGTCTACACGGACCGCACGTGGGATCTGGTCGTTGAATCTCTCTCGAACACTTTCGATCCGACGCTCGGTGTGCAGCGCGCCTATTGGTCGAAGAACTTCAAGATCGGTCTCGTCTTCTCGAACGCCAGCCACTACTCCAATCCGCAGGTGGATCGCCTCCTCGAAGCCGCGGCGGTCGAGCCGGACGAGAGCAAGCGCCGCGACCTCTGGTACCAGTTCCAGCATCTCATCCATGACGACGTCGTGTCCGTCGACCTGGTCGCTGCGGGCGCGCAGATTGTCGCGAACAAGAAGGTCCGGAATTTCGCGCCGGGCGCTCAGGGCATCAACAACAGCTTTGGGCAGATCTGGCTGAGCCCGGACGCCTGATTTCCCGGGCGACGCAAGCGAACCAGCCGCAGGCGTCGCGCGGCCGGTCATCCCAAGGACGACTTTCAGAGGCGGTGGGAAGGGCGGCACTTTCGGATTGTGTGCTCACGGCTGAAGGCGTCGAAGTATGCTACCCAACTCCGCTACTGTTTGCAGCGGGGTTGACGCTGGAGCGGGGGCCGGCGGGAGGATCGTCCCTTGTACGTCCCGCGGCGAGCATCCCAGCACCTGCCGAAAGGCGCGCGTGAATGTGCTGGCGTCGGAGAAGCAAAACATTTCGGCAAGCTCGGCGGTCGTGAAACGGTTCGTGGGATCCCGCAGCATGCGATAGGCCGCAAGCAAGCGTTGCCTCTGTATGTAGTGCGACACCCCTTGCAAGGGCTCGAACAGGGAATAGAGCGTCGAACGAGACACCCCGATGTCCCGGCAGAGCGTTGCCGGACTGAGCGTCGGGGACAACAGGCTCATATGGATCCGCTGACGCGCTCGCTCTAGACGCGTCGATGCGATCGGTTTGCTGGCCTCGGCCAACCTGTCGGGCGTTGGCGCGACGCAGGCGATGATCATCGCCGCAATGGATTCGACCAGGCGCGGAACGTCTTCGGTTGCCATTGTGGGGAGCCGCCGCTCTACGGAAATGAAAAAATCGGACAGGAGCGCACCAAGCCCGTCGTTAGGGAGCGTTTCAGAGTGTGTATCAAGCAAGCCTGCAACCGGGCGCAGGAGGTCGCGTGGAATGAATAGTGTCGATACGCTTGAGTCCGCTGCAGCGCCGCAAAACTGCCGCCCGAGGGATCGAAAATAGACCTGAGGCGAGCCCTCCAACGCCTCCTCGGTGTGCCGTGCGCTTTCGGGCAGCACAAAACACCAGTGATCGAGCGGATCCTTGCTGAGATGCTCCCAGCTGCGGGGTACTTGCGGGCCGGGCAGGCGGGCTGAAGTGAACGCGACGGCACCCAAGTCCCACACCTTCTGCTCGAAGGCAAAGGCGTCACGATTGTTCGGAGACAATGACACATCGATGACAGCTGAATTATAGGCACGCCAGGCCTCGAACTGGTGTTCCTGCGGCAATGAACGCGTATCGAAGATCAGCGGGAAAATTCGATTCTTCACGATCATCAAACCTCTGGTGTTCCGGTAGCACCGACTGAAGGTTGTTCATAGGATTACTCTGATTAATACTCCATCAATGTCACATCTTTCGCCGATTGGTCTTGATGTCTGCCCGTTTGCCGCTGCAATGAAGGAGGTTTCGCCTTGGGTGACCTTCCCAGGCGCAACCAGTGATATATCGACCGCGAAGGCAAGCGATCCAGGGGGACGGACGCTGCGCTTCGATCGCGGCATCGGCTCATTGCGAAGCGCCGGCCCGTGCCAGAGCTCCCTTTGCCGCAATGGTGCGGATCATATGGCTTTGCGGCGCGTGCGAGCGCGCCGTGATCGCATCGCGGTGATGCCGTTCGAGCTGGAAATCCCGGTTGAGGCCTGGGTTGCCGGCAAGCTCCAGCGCGAGATTGGTGATGGCGACGGCATTGTCGATCACGACATGACGAACGCTCATACCGTCCATTCCGACCGACCGCCCTGCATCGACGTCTTCTCCCAGCGACCGCAGCAATCTCTCATTGGTAGCCAGCCGGATTTCGATCTCGCCGAGGCCATCCTGGACACGTGGAACCGATGCGATCGGCGCGCCGAGGCTCGCCGGCGCGTGGTGCGCGGCAAAGCGCAGAACCCGATCGCGGGCCGACCTGGCCACGCCGTGGTACACGGCGCCGATCAGCGAGAAGAAGAAGGCGGTCGCATGCTCGTGGCGCGCGATTGGCTCGGAGGCGAGTTGCGCTTCGATGATGTCGTCCGCGGCGATGACGACATCGTCCAAAATGATGTCGTCGCTCGCCGTCGCATGCATGCCGGCGGCGTTCCATGTCTTTTCGATGCGGAGGCCGGGTGCATCGGTCGGCACGAGGAAGGAGGCAAGGCGAGGCGTCTCTTCGTCCGTCAGCGCCAGCAGAGCGACCCATTTCAGGATCGGAATGCCAGTGACGTAGCTCTTGCGCCCGGTGATACGCCAGGTATCGCCATCGCGTCGGGCGATTGTTTCGGGCAGTGCGCCGTGAGCCGGTGAGCCGATGCGCGGCTCGGCCTGAGCTGCGTTGATCAAGGCCGGACCGAGACGGTTTGCCGACACGACCCGTTCAGCTAGGTCAGGCGCCCATTTGCCGAAGCGGCGGATCGAGTAATGCGTGTTGTAGTGCATGGCAAGCACAAGCGCCGTCGACGGTTCGCCGCGGGCGATTTCGCTGATGATTGCCTGGGCCTCCTTGAGGCCACTGCCCAATCCGCCATGCTCGCGCGCGGTCACAAGGCCGAGGAGACCCGATGCAAAGAGCTTGTCGAAGTTGGCGAAGGGAAAGTCTCCCGTGGCGTCGTGATGGGCGGCGTTGGCCGAGAATCCATCGGCAAGGCTTTTCGCCTTGTCGATCAGCTCGTTGAAGTCCTGTGTCATGATGATCGGGATGCTTTCTGCTTCACGCGACGGCGCGGGTGTCGAAAGCGTCGATGTGACGGCGGTCGACCCAGTCGGTGATGGAGAAGTCGTTTGCGAGGAAACCCCAGTCGCGCAGGAAATCCTTGTAGTGTCCGATTGCATCGACGAGTTCGGCCTGCAGGCCAAGGCCGAGATGTCGGTGGATATCAGGGCCATTGGCCGCGAGGACCTGCTCTTCCGTCGCACCCGCTTCGCGTGCGACAAAGCGTCGTGTTTCCTCAGGATGAGCCTCGGCCCATGCGCTCGCCTTGAAAATCGCGTCGAGCAGCCGGCGAACGAGGTCAGGGCGATCCTCTGCAAGCAGTTCATCGACCGTCAGCACGCGAGGCGACCCCGAATTGATGCGGATCTTCGGATCGGGGTGGAAGCCGAACTCGACGACCTCCACGGCGCCGATAAGGTTGGCGACATTGATGCCGGCCGTTCCCTTGACGTAAATCGCGTCGACCTCGCCGCGGAGCAGCGCTGCAACTTCCTCGCCATAGGCCTGCCGGCGCTTCAGGCCGAAAAGCGATGGCCCTTCCTGGCTGGCAAGGACTGAATCGGCAAGTCCGATGTCGACGATCTCCACATCGGACGGAGAGAGGCCTTCGAGCGACAGCGCCGAGACCAGGCCCTTGAGCGCTGTGGCCCGCATGAAGTCGACGATGCCTTCCGGTCGGCGCGCGATGCCGAAGCGACGGCCTTTCAGGTCCTTCGTCGTCTTGATCCCGGTTCCCGGCAGCGTGATGATCGCCTGGAATTCGTCTGTCCAGGTGATGCCGACGAGCCGCGTCTTGCGGCCTTCCGACCGGGCACGGATCGGCGGCACGTTGCCGCCGTGGCGGAACGACCAGTCGAGCGTGTGGTTGAAATGGCTCTGGCGGATATTGCGATCCGGCGAGTCGATGATCGATTTCAGCGTCACGCCGTCCTTGCTGAAGCCTTCTTCGAGATAGCCGAGCTGCGCTGCAAGGCCGACGGGCGTCGGAACGGGGCAGCGCGTGTACCAGATTTCGGAAATGGCATTGCTTGTCATGATCGTTCCTTTCAGTTGCGCAGGCCCGCCTGCTTCATCAGCGGCAGAACCTCGCTACCGAAGAATTCCAGGTCGTCGCGGAAATCGAAGAAGCTGAGTTGAAGGCCATCTACGCCGGCGGCTTTCAGTTTGACGAATTGATCGACCACCTGCTCCGGCGAGCCGATGACGCGGATGTTGCCGCCGATGGCGCGATAGGGGTCGTCCGGGTCACGCCCCTTCCAGGCCTGGGCGTCCGAGTTGAGCGACTGGAAGCCCTGCGGCGAACGCTGGTCGGCGTGAGCGACGATCTTGTCGGCAAGCGCCCAGGCTTCCTTTTCCGTTGGCCGGCAGATGACCATTGGATTGAGCAGGGTTTTCACCGATCGGCCGACATCGGTGGCTGCGTCCTTGACCCGTTTTGTATGAGCGGGCAGGGATTGAAGCGCGCTGTCGATATCGGCACCCGTCGGGCTGGTGATGAAGACGATATCGGAGTAGCGGCCGGCAAAGGCGATGCCGGCGTCCGACCCGGTCGCGTTCACCAGGATCGGGCGTCCGTAGTTCGGCTTCGGCGTGACGAACCCGCCGCCGAGCTTCCAGCTGCTTTCGCCCTCGTAGGAGAAGTTCTCCGTGTCGCTCCAGAGCCGCTGCACGACCTCCAGGAATTCGGCGGCCAGCACATAGCGCTTGTCGTGCTCAATGCGTGGCCAGCCGAACATTTCGTGCTCGACGGCACGGTGGCCGGTGACGACGTTGATACCCCAGCGCCCGCCGGTGATGTGGTCGAGCGTGGCGCCGAACTTGGCAAGATGCAACGGGTGCCATGGGCCGTAGAGTACGTGCATGGTGGAGATCAGGATGATCTTCTTCGTCAGGCCGGCAAGGGCCGCCGTCGAGACGAAGCTGTCGAGCGCCTGACCGTCGAAGACGCCGCCGTAGCCGCCCTTCGGCAGCCACTGCGACAGGGCGAAGACGAGGTCGAAACCCAGTTCCTCGGCCTTCAGCGTCAGCGCCTTGTTATAATCGAAGCGCCAGTCGGTCGATCGTTCCAGCGTCGATTGCGTCCAGCCGCCGGCCTGGATCGGCAGGAAGAGCCCGAGCAGCACGGGCTGCTCAAGCGCCTTTGACAGCGGGCTGTCTGGAAAATCCGTCGGCGCGGCGAATTTCGGCAGGCCCACGAACGAGCCAGGCAGGTGTTGGATGGACATGGCGTCCCCTTGCTTCTCGGTTTCTATCGGAATCGCGGCCTGCCTCAGGAGGCTGCGACATAGGCATAGGCAAGGCTGCCGGACACGCCTTCGCCGCCAACTGTGTGGTCGGTGATGCGCTTGTTGTAGATCGTGAGTTCCGGTTGGCTGACGATGTCGATCGCCGGTAGATCCTCGACCAGAATCTGCTGGATCTCGCGCCATTGCGCGACACGTTTCGCGGCATCGACTTCGACAGCAGCCGCTTCCAGCAGCGCGTCGACCTTGGGGTTGGAGTAGGCCGACCCGTTGGAGAAGGGCACGCCCGGCTTGAAGTTCTTGCTCCAGTAGAGGCGCTGCACGCCGACCGTCGGATCGAAGAGGTTGCTCATGCCCTCGAAGGCGAAATCGAAGTCTCGGTCGGTGTAGATACGCTTGGTGTAGGTCGCAAAATCCTGGCTGCGGACGGTGGCGTCGATACCGACCTTGGCGAGCGCCTGGCGGATGTACTCGGAGCCGCGTGGGTAACTTTCGCCACTCGGCACGTAGTCGAGGTTTATACGTGCGCGGATGCCGTCGGAACCCCGCGGATAGCCCGCCTCGTCAAGCAGCTTTTCGGCAGCGGCCAGATCGATCGGATAGGTCTTGAGGTTGGCGACGTACCATTTTGCGAGGTTCGGATTGATCGGCCCGGAGATGGCTTGGCCGTAGCCGTAGTTGATGGTGTTGCGGATCACTTTCCTGTCTATGACATGCGCAAACGCCTGTCGGACGCGCACATCCTTGAAGAACGGACGCTCCAGATTGAACTCGATGCGGCTGACGCCATTGGAATACTGATAGCCGCGTGTGTCGAAGGCGATGCTTGGCAGCGTCTTGAAGCGCTCGAGGTCGCTCAGCGGCACCGGCGTTGACGGAGCGAGGTCGATCTCGCCGGTCTCGATCGCGATCGAGCGCGCCGCCGCATCGGGAATGAAGCGGACGATCAGCTGATCGAGATAGGGCCGCGGCTGGTCCCAATACTCTGTATTGCGTTCGTAAACGATGTGGCTTCCACGCACCCACTCCTTGAACTTGAAGGGTCCGGTGCCGATTGGAGCGAGGTTTGCCGGGTTCTCGGCGACCTTCGTGCCTTCGTAGATATGGCGGGGAACGATCGGCGTTTCGGAGGAGGCGAGCGCCGTGATCAGGTAGGGCGCCGGCTTTGAGAGCGTCAGGATTGTCGTCAGCTGATCTGGCGTTTCGACATCGACGAGATTGAGGAACGTGTTTCGGCCGCGCGGATGCACATCCTTGATCGTCTTGATCGAGAAGGCGACGTCAGCCGAGGTGAAGGGCTGGCCGTCGTGCCACTTTACGCCGTCGCGCAGCTTGAACGTATAGCGAAGCCCATCGTCGCTGATTGCCCATTCCTTGGCCAGAAGCGGCCGCGGGTTGAGTTCGAAATCATAGGTCAGCAGCCCCTCCGTCGTCTTCGGCGAGACATAGACCGAATTGAAGGCCGTGTGCGCGATCGTCGTCAGAACCGGCGGTTCGGCGGACAGCAGCAGAACCGCCGTGCCGCCAAGTACCGGCTCGGCAAGGGCGGGCAGGTGGGTTGCCATCGTCACGCCGAGCGCGACTGAGGAGAGAAGAAAGCTGCGGCGCGTCGGAGCCGAAAAAACGGTCATTGTCGTCCCTCAAAGACTGCGAGCCGCATTCCATTGGATCGGCCCTTCCTGATCTGTCTTTCTGTCGAGGTGCAGCGCCGTAGGGCTTTTTACCTCAGCAGAGTGATGATTGGGTACAAAAACCCACAAAATTAGATTTTGTAACATTTAATTTTTCAACTGACCTATTTTTAGGTCATTTGTAGAATTATTTGCCAATATTGATTTGACAAAACACACCGATTTAGTCAACTATTATTACAAGACAGCGAAAACAAAATCTGCGAACGTCGCGAGGTGAATGGCAATGTCGGCTTACAAGCGCGTGTGGCGAACGGTTCGCAAGACGATCGTCCAGGCGGTGCCCACCATGCTCGGGATCGTCATTTTCAATTTCTTCCTGCTGAAGCTCGCCCCGGGCGATGCTGCCGACGTCATGGCGGCCGAATCGGGCTCGGCCACAGTCGAGACGATGGCAGCACTCAGGGAGCGGTTCGGGCTGGACAATCCGATCCTCGTGCAGTTGGGCAACTACCTGAACAACCTCGCGCACTTCAGTTTGGGCTTCTCGCCGCGCTATGGCATGCCGGTGGCTGACCTGATCGGCCAACGCCTGCCGGGCACCCTGATGCTGATGCTTGTCGCCCTGTTCATCGCGATTGCGGTCGGATTGTTCCTCGGATCGCTGATGGCGACTTTTTCGGGACGCTTACCTGATCGATTGATCTCGATCGTGTCGTTGCTGTTCTATTCGATACCCGGCTTCTGGATCGGCCTGATGCTGATCCTCCTCTTCTCCGTCAAGCTCGGCTGGCTGCCGAGCGGCGGCGACAGCACCATCGGGTCGCGCCTGACCGGCATTCCGGCCATCCTCGATCGCGCTCGCTATATGGTGCTGCCGGCCACCTCGCTGGCGCTCTTCTACCTCGCCATCTATGCGCGTTTGACAAGGGCTTCGATGCTGGAGGTGAAGTCGCAGGACTTTGTCCGCACGGCGCGTGCCAAGGGCGTTTCGCCATTCTTCCTGACGACGCGCCATGTGCTGCGCAACGCGCTGATCCCGATCACGACCATGGCCGGCATGCACTTCGGCGGCATGCTCGGCGGCGCTGTTGTGGTGGAGACCGTTTACAGCTGGCCGGGTCTGGGTCGTCTCGCTTTCGAAGCTGTGATGGCGCGCGACTTCAGCGTTCTGCTCGGCATTTTGCTGCTCTCGTCCGTCCTTGTGATCGTCGCAAACGCTGCCGTCGATTTACTGCAGGCATGGCTCGACCCCAGAATTGGAGCAAGTCGATGAACACCTACAAGCTTGGACCCTATACAGGCGAGGCAATCGAGTTCACTGCCAAGGGCGCAGCGGAAGTGGACCGCGCACCTGAAAGTGCAAAGCCGGAGCCGCGCTGGGCCCATATCCACGCACCGGATGTGCGCGCCTCCGTGCCGGGTACCGCATGGCGCGGCGCGCGGCGGGAGCTGAAGATCTTCCTCTCCAACCCCAACGCGTTGTTCGGCGTTGCCTTCCTGGCCGCCGTTGCTCTGGCGGCACTTTTGGCATCCGTCGTCTATCCCGGCGATCCGATGGAGATGGTCGCCCGGCCCTTCCTCTGGCCGGGGCAGGACGGCGCCTACCCGCTGGGAACGGATTCGATGGGCAGAGACGTGCTTGCGGGCATTCTCCACGGGGCGCGTATTTCGCTGACGGTCGGCATTGCGGCAACCGCGCTCGGACTGACAGCCGGAATCGCCATCGGTGCGTCCGCAGGCTATTTCGGCGGTCTGGTCGACGACCTGCTCGTCAAGTTCATCGAGATCTTCCAGACGCTTCCGAGCTTCGTGCTGCTCGTCGTACTGGTGGCGATCGCACAGCCGACGACCTCGACAGTGACGGTGGCGATTGCCATCGTCAGCTGGCCGACCATTGCGCGTCTGACACGGGCCGAGTTCCGGGCGATCCGCGAAAAGGACTATGTTCTCGCAGCCCGTGGCCTCGGCTTCGGACACACCCGTATCATTTTTCGCGAGATCCTGCCGAATGCGCTGCCGCCGTTGATCGTCACCTCTTCCGTCATGGTTGCCAGCGCTATCCTGATGGAATCGGCGTTGTCCTTCATGGGGCTCGGTGACCCGAACCGGGTGTCGTGGGGCTCGATGATCGGAGCCGGTCGCGACGTGATCCGCACAGCCTGGTATCTCACGGCGCTGCCCGGGCTTGCGATCGTCTTCACAGTGCTTGCCCTCAATCTGATCGGCGACGGGTTAAACGATGCGCTCAATCCCCGTTTTTCGGAGGAGCGTTGATGGCCAGTCTTCTCGATGTGCGCGACTTTTCGGTTCGCTTTGCGTCTGCCGAGCCGGTCAAGGGCGTGAGCTTTACCGCCGAGCCCGGAGAGATGTTGGCTATTGTCGGCGAGTCCGGGTCGGGAAAGTCGCTGACGGCGCTCGGTCTCATGGGGCTGCTTCCACGGCAGGCGAAGGCAGGCGGCCAGATCTTCTTCAGAGGGCAGGACCTCTTGACGCTTCCCGAACGACAGCTTCGGCGTATCCGCGGTCGCGATATTGCGATGATCTTCCAGGAGCCGATGACCTCGCTCAATCCGGTGCTGACGATCGGCGACCAGATCATCGAAGTGCTGCGCATCCATGAAAGCCTGAGCCGCAGGCAGGCGCGGGTACGCGCCATCGAACTGCTCGACCTGGTCAGCATCCCGGAGCCAGGCCGGCGGGTGGACGACTACCCGCACCAGCTTTCGGGCGGCATGCGGCAGCGGGTGATGATCGCCATTGCGGTTGCCTGCAACCCGACGCTTCTTGTCGCCGACGAGGCGACCACCGCTCTCGACGTGACCATTCAGGCTCAGGTGCTGCAATTGCTAGATAATCTGCGCAGCAAGCTGAACATGGCCGTCATCCTGATCACGCATGATCTCGGCATCGTCGCCCAATGGGCCGACCGCGTGGTCGTCATGTATGCCGGGCGCAAGATCGAGGAGGGGCTGCCGGAGGCGGTGTTCGAGACGCCCTATCATCCCTATACGCAGGGCCTGCTTTCGGCATCACCACGGCTGAAGGCCGATTATCACTACCGCGACGGACCGTTGTCGGAAATTCCGGGCTCGATCGTATCGGCGGCAGGCGAGAAGGGCTGTTCGTTCCGCCCGCGTTGTCCCGTTGCCCGTCCCGCCTGCGGTTCTTCCGTTCCGCCGCTTCTCAGCCTCTCTTCAGGGCGGGAAGTCGCGTGCCCTTATGTTCCAGCCATTGCGGAGGCAGCCCATGCCGCTCCTGTCGGTCGATAGACTCTCGACACACTACCCAGCGGCGGCAGGCACCGTTCGTGCCGTTGATGAAGTCTCGCTTGAGATCGGCGAGGGCGAGACCGTCGCGCTTGTCGGCGAATCCGGCTGCGGCAAGTCTACCCTCGGCAAGTCGCTGATGCGGTTGGTGACGCCGTCCTCCGGCAACGTGTCCTTCAAGGGGCGCGACATCTCTGCTATGTCGTCGAAGGAGTTGCGGTCGATCCGCCGCAACATCCAAATG
The DNA here is from genome assembly GCF_056397845.1 of Rhizobium sp. 05L419. NCBI lineage: Bacteria > Pseudomonadati > Pseudomonadota > Alphaproteobacteria > Hyphomicrobiales > Rhizobiaceae > Rhizobium > Rhizobium sp. 05L419. Next base: position 318,382 of record NZ_JBFTOF010000002.1, on the reverse strand, counting down.
ATCTTCCAGGATCCTTTCGCCTCGCTCAACCCGCGCCAGACGATCAGAACGATCCTGACCGCGCCTCTTGTCGCTCACGGCATCGGCGACGCCGGGCGGCGCAATGCGATCGCTGCCTCCATGATCGAGCACGTCGGGCTTTCAGCCGATGCGCTCGACCGTTACCCGCACGAGTTCTCAGGCGGCCAGCGGCAGAGGATCGGGATCGCTCGCGCGCTCATCCTTCAGCCCGAACTCGTCATTTGCGACGAGCCTGTTTCGGCGCTCGATCTATCGATCCAGGCGCAGATCCTCAATCTGCTCGTCGAGATGAAGACCGAGCTGTCGCTCTCCTATCTCTTCATCTCGCATGATTTATCGGTCGTGCGCTATTTCGCCGACCGGGTTCTTGTCATGTACCTTGGCCGCATCGTCGAGAGTGCGCCGACCAGCGCGCTGTGGTCGGACGCCAAGCATCCCTACACGCAGGCTCTGCTCGCAGCCGTGCCCGATCCGTCGCGGCGCAAGCAGGCAGCCCCGATCACCGGCGATCTGCCGAGCCCGCACAATCCGCCAGCCGGCTGCCGCTTCCATACACGATGTCCGCTCGCCACCGATATCTGCCGGGCCGAGGACCCCGCCTTGCGTCAGTTCGGCCATGGCCATGCCGTTGCCTGCCACCACGCCCAATAGAAATGGAGAATGAAAATGGTTGACTATCGCTATCTCGGACGCAGCGCACTGAAAGTGTCGCCGCTCAGCCTTGGAACCATGATGTTCGGGGGGCCGACGCCGGATGAAGTCGCCTTCCGCATCATCGACAAGGCCCGCGAGCAGGGCATCAATTTCATCGATACGGCAGACGTCTACCACGACGGCAAGTCGGAAGAAGTCGTCGGTCGCGGCATCAAGGCTCATCGCGACGACTGGGTACTTGCTACCAAGTTCGTCAATTCGCACAAGAAGGGTCCGAACCTTGGCGGCCACTCGCGCAAGTGGGTGATCGAGACCGTCGAAAACTCGCTTCGCCGGCTGAACACCGACTACATCGATATCCTCTATTTCCACCGCGCCGTCTTCGACGCGCCGCTGGAAGAGCCGTTGCGCGCCATCGCCGATCTGATCCGCGCCGGCAAGCTGCGCTATTTCGGCGTCTCCAATTTCCGCGGCTGGCGCATTGCCGAGGTTTCGCACCTCGCCGACCAGCTCGGTATCGATCGGCCGGTTGCCAGCCAGCCGCTCTACAACATCGTCAACCGCACGGCCGAAGCCGAGCAGCTGCCGGCCGCCCATCACTACGGGCTCGGTGTCGTTTCCTATTCGCCGCTGGCACGCGGTGTGCTGACCGGCAAATACGAACCTGGCCAGGAGCCTGGTGTCGATACGCGCGCCGGGCGCGGCGACAAGCGCATTCTGGAGACGGAATGGCGGCCGGAATCGATCTCGATTGCCAAGGAGATCGCGGCGCATGCGACCCGCAAGGGGATCAACCCGACAGAGTTTGCGCTTGCCTGGGTGCTGAACAACAAGCTCGTTTCCGCTGCCATCACCGGTCCGCGCACCGAAGACCATTGGGACAGCTATATCCGCGCGCTTGACGTCAGGCTCGATGCCGAGGACGAAGCGCTGGTCGATCGTCTCGTCACGACGGGCCATCCCTCGACGCCGGGGTTCAACGATCCGAGCCATCCAGTGGAAGGTCGCGTGCCGCACAGTGACGCGTCGGGTGCAGACAATGTCGTGCCGCTCGCACGCGCAGTCGCCTGAACCAAAAGACAGGCAGGGTCCGCCATGCGCGGGCCCTGCAATCACCCGTTCCGGCGACGAGAAGGCCTTCACATGGCAAATACCGCTTCCTCCCCCTTACCAGTCCACGACCAGCTCACCGCGGCTGACAGAAAGTCCCGGGTCGGAGACCTGTCGGCTTTGCTTGCGAAGGTTCCGGAAATCGCCGGGGAGATCGCCAAGGGCGCCGTGAAGCGTGACCTGGAGCGCGCGCTTCCTTTCGAGGCCTTTCGGCTGTTCAAGGAGGCGGGGCTTGGAACGCTGCGCGTGCCAGTGGCGCTGGGCGGTCCGGGCGGTTCCGTGCTGGATTACATCGAGACCGTCATGGCGATCGGAGCAGCCGACTCCAATGTCGCACATGCGCTTCGAAGCCACTTCAATTTTACCGAGGGACTTCTGCTCAATCCGAACATGGCGATCGACCGTACCCAGCTCAGCCGCGTCCTCTCCGGCAAGCTCTTCGGCGGCGCGCACACGGAGCAGGGGACCAAGCGGCCGGGCGACGTGACGACACGGCTCACGAAATCCGGCGATAGCTACCGTCTGAACGGCCGCAAGTGGTATGCAACTGGCACGGCCTTTTCGGATTTTGCATCCTTCAGCGCAAAGAATGACGAAGACCAGCTTGTCAGCGTTCTGCTGCCTGTCGATCGCAGGGGGATCTCCATCCTCGACGACTGGGACGGCATGGGGCAGCGGCTGACCGCAAGCGGTGGCGTGCTTCTCGAGGACGTCGAGGTCCTTCCACACGAAATCTCGACCCGCGGCCTGAATACGCTGGTCGGCCGCCATACTTCGACGTTGCGGCAACTGCACCTCGCGGCCTCGATGGCGGGTGCTGTTCGCGGCGCTCTTGCAGAGGGCACCGAATATGTGCGCAGGCAAGCGCGTTCGGCCGCGCATAGTGCTGCGGAGACGGCGAATGCCGATCCCTTCGTGCAGAAGATACTGGGCGAGATTGCCGCCGGCTCGTTTGCGGTCGACACGCTGATCCGCGAGAGCGCGCGTGCGCTCGACCGCACGGTCGAAGCCTTCGGCGCCGGCGACGCGGACAAGCTGGAGGCGGCGCTGATCGAAAGCGCACTGGCGACGGCAAGAACGCAGGTCGTCGCCTCACAGCTCGCACTTGCTGCCGCGACGAACGTCTTTGAACTCGGCGGCGGCTCGGCGACATCCCGCCATCTCAATCTCGATCGCCATTGGCGCAACATCCGCACCGTCCTCAATCACAATCCGCTGCTGCACAAGGCGCGGGTGATCGGCGACTACTACATCAACGGCACGACCACGCATCTCGAAGAGGGCAAGGTGTTCTGAGCCGGCCGATTCCAGGGAAGGTTGAATTCATGAGTTCGGAGTTTATCGGGCACGTTTCGAACCGCGAAGGTTCGGATATCGTGCCGCCAAAGGGTCCTGTCGTCGACAAGGACTACATCGTCAACCACGCGCAGGCGGCCGAGCAAGCCGGTATCGACCGATTGCTGATCGGTGCCTTCTCGACCTGGCCCGACAACAACCAGATCGCGGCGCATGTGTTTTCCAAGACGGATCGCATCGGTGCGCTTCTTGCACATCGCCCGGGCTTCATTGCGCCGACGCTTGCGGCACGCCAACTGGCGACGCTTGACCAGTTTTCCGAGGGGCGCCTGTGGATCCATGTGATCACCGGCGGCTCGGATGCCGACCAGCAACGCGACGGCGACTTTCTGGAGCACGACCGGCGCTACGACCGCACGGATGAATACCTTGATGTGCTGAGGAAGACCTGGGAGAGCAGCGGACCGTTCGATCACGAGGGGGAGTTCTACCGGGTCAAGGGCGCGATCTCCCAGGTGAAGCCCTTTCAGCAGCCGCGCATCCCGATCTCATTCGGCGGCTCGTCGGACGCCGCCTTCCGCGTCGCCGGCAAGCACGCGGACATATACGCGCTCTGGGGCGAGCCGCTCGACGGCGTGCGTGAAACCATCGGCAAGGTGCGTGCCGCAGCCAAGCCCTATCATCGCGCCGACGACATCCGCTTTACCATCGCCTTCCGCATCGTCGTCGCTGAGACGGAAGACAAAGCGTGGGAGAAGGCAGACGAGATCCTGCAGAAGGTGAAGGCCACCGCGCGTGTCGGCGGCAATGGCGAAAAGCTACCGTCGAACATCGGCTCGGTGCGGCTGCGGGAGGCGGCGAGCCGAGGCAAGGTGCTCGACAAGCGCCTGTGGACGGAGGTCGCAGCAGCTAGCGGCGCCGGCGGCAACTCGACGGCGCTGGTCGGAACGCCCGACCAGGTCGCCGAGGCAATCCTCGACTATTACGGCGCCGGGGTTTCGAATTTCCTGATGCGCGGCTTCTATCCGACGGAAGACACGGTGGCTTTCGGCCGCGACGTTGCACCGCTCGTCAAGGCCGGGATCGCGGCGCGCAAGGCCAGAAGCGTGGCAGCGGAGTAGATCATGAGCAGACTCAACATCGTCGACTTCCACGCGCACTTCCTGCCTGCGGGCTGGGAGGTCTACCGGGCGCCTGGGCGCCCCGTCGATCTCCTCTGGCAACGGATCGGCACGAGGATTTCCGATCTCGATGCGCTGATCGCCGACAGCGATGCGGCCGGCATTGCGCAGCGCGTGATCGGCGTGGCACTTTCCATGGTTGCAGCCCCGGATGCCGATCTTCGCGCTGTCAGCCGGCGTCTGAACGACGATCTGGCGGCAACCGTCGCCAGGCATCCCGACAGGCTTTTCGCCCTCGCGACCGTGGACGCATACGACGGCGAGGAAGCGGCGAACGAAGCGCGGCGCGCCATTCTCGAGCTCGGCCTGTCCGGGCTGTTTGTCGATAGCGCCAAGGGCGACAAGCTGCTGGACGCGCCGGAGGCAAGGCCGGTCCTCAGAGTTGCGGCCGAACTCGGCGTTCCTGTCTTCGTTCATCCGATCAGTCCGGAACCGCTCGCGACCCAGCTTGCCGGACTGGGCCGGTTGGGAACGCGGCTGAGCCGCGGCACGATCAATGCGGCCGCCGCGATTGCGCTCGTCACCTCCGGCGTTTTCGAGGAGCTGCCGGCGCTGCGGGTGGTGATCACCGCGCTTGGCGTCTCGGCGCTGGCGCTGACCGGTCCATTCGGCGAATTGCCCTCGATCTTCGCCGATGCTCCGCCCGGCAAGCGCCGCCATCTCTATATCGACATCATGCCCGCCGAAGCACACTTCATACGGTTTGTCACGAGCCTTGTCGGCGCAGACCATGTTCTGACGGGCAGCGATTGGCCGATCCTCGGGCACGATCCAACGCAGGACATCCTTTCCAAGGCATTCGACGCGGCTGGGCTCAGTCCGGAAGAGCAACGGCAGATCGCGGGCCAGAATGCGCTCGGTCTGCTGTTGAACCGCAGCGGCCAGAGAGCGCTGCGTTCGGCTTAGCCGCGGCGGCCATCACCACCGACCGGTATCCATTGACCTGCGCTGCAAGATGCGGAGGAAGGAGAGACCATGCGCATTGACCATACTCACCGCCATTCCATAGCGATCATCGGCGGCGGCTTTGCCGGCGCACTGACCGCGATCAAGCTGCTGGATGCAGCCACGGAGCCATTGCACATCACAGTCGTCGAGCGCCGCGCCGAACTCGGGCGCGGTGTGGCCTACAGCACCACGGAGGCCGTTCATCTGGTGAACGGCCCTGCGAACATCTTCTCCCTCCATCCCGAGGATCCCGAACATCTCGCCCGCTGGCTCAGCGAAAACGGCGCGGCCAACGGCTGGGAACCGCCGCAGGACGTCGTCGCCAGCACGCCGCCGCGCTATCTCTTTGGAACCTACGTTCGTGACGAGCTGAGGCGCGCGATTGCCGATGCCGGGGGACGAAGCACGTTCTGCCATGTTTGTTCTTTGGCGACACACCTGCGATCAACGCCAAACGATGTGCGCGTGACCCTCGCAAATGGCAATGCAATCGAGGCCGACGAGGTGATTCTGGCCCTCGGCGTTTTCCAGGCCGGACCATCCGGACAAGAGGCAGCGGTGGCGGGCCATCCGGCATTTGCCGCCAATCCATGGGATCCCGCAGCCCTCGACAGGCTGGCGGACGGCAAGGACATCCTGGTGATCGGCTCAAGCCTGTCGATGGTCGACGCCGTGGCCAGCATGGAGGCCCGCGGCTATCGCGGCAGCTATCAGGTCATATCGCGGCGCGGCCAATTCGTGGAAAGCCGCAGAAACACCGAGCCCGCCCGCGACTTTCTGGCAGATCGTCCCCTGCCGGCGACCGCGCGGTCCCTGCTGTCCCTGGTGAAGGCCGAACGCCGAGCGATAGCGCAGGCCGGAGGAGACTGGCAGGGGCTGCCGCTTGCGATCCGCCCCTACATCCTGCCGCTCTGGCAGAACGCCAACGACCGGGAGCGACTGCGCTTTGCCCGCCACCTGAGAGCTTTCTGGGACGTAACCGCGCATCGCTCCGCTCCGGACACCCATGCTGCGATCGAAGGGGCGGTCGGCCAGAAGCGGCTCTCGCATCGCGCGGCTCGGCTCGTCGAACTTGCTCCGGAGGGTGATCGTATCGTTGCAACTGTCCGCACCCGTCTCGGTGTGGAGAAAACGGTGTTCGATGGGGTGATCGACTGCCGTGGTCACCAGCTGCACGACTGGGGCCGGATAGCCGATCCTTTCGTCCAGGACCTGCTCGCAAGCGGCGAAGTCCGGCCTCACAGCACCGGCTTCGGGATCGACGCCACGATTGATGGCGCGCTGATTTCGAGAGACGGGCAAGTTCACCGCAATCTCAGCGCCATCGGTCATCCCTTGCGCGGTATCGCGTGGGAATCGAGCTCGATCACCGAGCAGCGCGCACAGGCGATTGCACTGGCCGACCGTCTCCTGGCAAAGTTCACGCCGGCCGAGCGCGTCGCATCCTAAGGACGATAAAAGGGGCGCGTCCCGGTTCGAAACGCGCCCCGATTTCGCACCGCTCTTCCAGCTATCAGCCTTCGCCGTCCTTGATATAGACGTCGGCGAAGTTCGACTGCACGCCTTCGGCGCCGGTCGTGTGGTTCTTCACGCGCTTGTTGAACACCGTCACATTCTCGAGCGAAATCAGGTTCACGACTGGAACCTCCTCGGCGATGATCTTCTGGAAAGCGTTGAACTCCTGCTTGCGCTTCTCCTCATCGATCTCGACCGATGCGGCTTCCAAAAGTCGGTCCACTTCCGGATTTGCGTAGTGGCTGGCGTTGGAGAACGGCAGGCCGATCTTGAAGTTCTTCGACCAGTAGATGCGCTGTACGCCGAGCGTCGGGTCGAACTGGCTGCCGAGATATTCCGCCGTCAGGTCGAAGGCGCGGTCGGTATAGACTTTCTTGATATAGGTCGAGAAATCGTAGGAATCGATCGTTGCGGTGATGCCGATGCGTGCCAGATTCTGCTTCAGATACTCTGCAACTCGCTTGAAGCCTTCATTGTAGGAGTTGTGCGTCAGACGCAACTGGAAGCGAACGCCCGCTGCATCCGGTTTGTATCCCGCCTCGTCCAGAAGCTGCTCGGCGGCTTTCAGATCGAAGGCATAGGGTTTGATCGAGGGATCCTGATAGTGCGGCAGGAAGGTGCTGATCGGGGTTGGCGACACGTGGCCGTAGCCGTACCAGACGGTGTTCAGGATGACATTCAGGTCGATCGCGTGGGCGATCGCGCGCCGTACGCGCACATCCTTCAGATACTGGTTGTCGAGATTGAAGATGAGCTGGGTCTGGTCCCCCTTCGTCTGGTAGCCACGTGAATCGGTTCCGATGTTCGGCAGTGCCTTGATACGTTCGAGATCGCTGAGCGGGATCGGATTGTCGCCGCCGATGTCGAACTCGCCGGTTTCGAAGCCTGCAGCGCGCGCAGCGCCATCCGGCACGAACCGCACCACGACCTGGTCGAGGTAGGGCTTGCCTGCATCCCAGTAGTTGGGGTTGCGCTCGAGGATGATATGGGAGCCGCGCACCCACTCCTTGAACATGAAAGGTCCGGTGCCGATCGGTGCACTGCCGTTGGGGCTGGTCGGCACGTCGGCAATCTTGGTGTTTTCATAAACATGCTTCGGCACGATCGGCGATTCCGCCGCGTAGAGGGCCGTCAGAAGGTAGGGCGCAGGCTTGGACAGGCGGATGATGGCCGTCAGCGGATCCGGCGTTTCGACCTTCGTGACATTGGCGAAGGTGCCGCGGCCGCGCGGGTGAACTTGCTTCAACAGCTCGATCGAATAGGCGACGTCTTCGGCGGTGAARTCCTTGCCGTCGTGCCACTTGACGTTGGGGCGAAGCTTGAAGGTGTAGTTCAGCCCGTCGTCGCTGATCGACCATTCGGTCGCAAGCTGCGGCTTGGGCTTCAGGTCGAAGTCATAGGTAAGCAGGCCCTCGGTGATCTTCGGGCTGACCTTCTGCGTGCCGCCGGCGGTGTGGGCAAGGGCGAGAATGGTCGGCGGCTCGGGTTCGACGATAAAGTTCAGCGTGCCTCCCGCCTGCGGCTTTTCCTCGGCTGCGAAAGCCTTGATCGAGGGCAGCAGTGTCGCTGCGGTCGAGAGCAGCAGGAGCTGGTTGAAGTGGCGGCGGTTGATGGTCATTGCGATTGTCCTTTGGAGAGCCAAGCGTCAGGAGTTTTTGAGGAGGTAGGCGGATGACAGACTGCCGGACAAACCATCGGCGACAACAGTGTGGTCCTGGACCTTTCTGTTGAGGATCGTCAGCTGCCTGAAGGAGACGAGCGTGATGTCGGGCAGGTCCCTGGCGATGATCAGCTGCATCTTGTTGAAAAGCTCGACCCGCTTGGCGTGATCGTTTTCGACGGCTGCCTGCTCGAAGATCTGGTCGATCTCGGGATTGCTGTAGCCGGAGCCATTGGAGAAGGGGACGCCCTTCTTGAAGTTCTTGGACCAATAGAGCCGCTGCACGCCGATCGTCGGGTCGAAGGTGTTGCCCATGCCGCCGGTGACGAAGGCGAAGTCGCGATCGGTATAGACACGCTTCAGCCAGGTCGGCACGTCCTGACCGCGCAGATCGACCTTGATGCCGATCTTGGCGAGCGTATCGCGAAGGTAGTCACCGATGCGGGTGTAGGTGTCACCATAGGGCATGACGTCGTGCGGGACTTCAAAGCGGATGCCGTTTTCGCCGCGCGGATAGCCCGCTTCGTCGAGCAGTTGTTCCGCCTTGGCAAGATCAAAGGCGTAGATTGGCACATCCGGATTGTAGAATGTCTTGAGGTAGGGGCTGATCGGGCCGGGCGCCGGAATGGCATAGCCGTAGAAGGCGATGTCGGCGACCTTCTGCCGGTCGATCGCGTGAGCGACGGCCTGGCGTACCTTGTCGTGTTTGAAGTACTCGTTCGAAAGGTTGAACTCGATCCGGTAGACGGTCGGCGAATAGTCGTTGCCGCGATCATCGACAGCAAGCGTCGGCAGGGATTTTATGCGGTCGATCTGGCTGAGCGACACCGGAGTATCCGGCGCGATATCGACCTCGCCGGTCTCAAGGGCGGCAAGCCGCGCGCTCGCGTCGGGAATGAACTTGATGACGATGCGGTCGAGAAACGGCCGGCCCTGATCCCAGTAGTTCGGGTTGCGTTCGAGAATGATGTGGCTGCCGGCCACCCATTTGCGAAAGATGAACGGCCCGGTGCCGATTGGTGCGCGGCCGTTCAGATTGCCAGGCAGATCCGCGCTTCCCTCGTAGACATGTTTCGGCACGATCGGCGATTCGCTCGCCTGAAGCGCGCCGAGGAGGTAGGGTGCCGGTTTCGAGAGCTTGATGACAGCGGTATGAGCATCCGGCGTCGCAACGTCGGTGACGCTGGAAAACGTAGCGCGACCGCGTGGGTGAACCTCCTTCAGCGCCAGAATCGAAAATGCCACATCGTCCGAGGTGAATTCACGTCCGTCATGCCATTTCACGCCTTGGCGCAGGTTGAACGTGTATTGAAGGCCGTCGTCACTGACGTGCCATGCCGTCGCGAGCTGCGGTATGGGCTTGAAATCCAGGCCGTAGGCGAGCAGGCCCTCGGTAATCTTGCCGCTGACGCGCGTCGTCGGCCCGGCTGTGTGGGCGAGGGTCACAAGGGTTGGCGGTTCAGGCTGAACAAGCAGGTTCAGCGTTGCGCCCGCAAGCGGCTCGGCCGCCTCCGAGAAACCGCCGATAGGGACAATGGCGCTGACCGCGGTCAGAGCGAGAATTTGATTGAGCCGACGTCTCTTGATGTCCATGAATGCCCCCTGAAAACCGGCTTGCGCCCAGCGTGGGGACAGCCTTCAACGCGCATCATCACGTCGGGAAATGGCAATTGGGAAGAATGTTTTTCTACGTCACCCGGAAAGAAAAGCTTTGTCTAGGCGTTTATTCTGCKGCGGCTTTCCAGGCGCATAGTCTAGTAAAAATATAGACAATTTCTCGGTTTTAGTTTTTGGTTCTCCGCGTCCCATCAAACGGAGAAGGAAATGTTTCCACCGAGATGGTGAGCGCAAAGCGGGTTCTCGTCTTGGCCGCCATGATTGTGGTGCAATCACCCCATGAACACAGTGGCCGAGTCCCGCAAAAAAACCATTCAGCCGACGCTAGCGCGCCTGCCGCCTTTGACGTCGCTCAGGGCCTTCGTTGCGACGGCGCGGCATTTGAATTTCATTCGCGCCGCCGATGAGCTTCACGTCACTTCTGCCGCCGTCGGGCAGCAGATCCGGTTGCTGGAGGAGTACCTCGGCAAGCCGCTCTTTCACCGGATGCGCGGACAGCTGCAGCTGACGCCGGCGGGGCAGGCGCTGATGCCCGGCCTCACTGACGCCTTCGATGCGGTGCTGTCGGCAATGACGCAGTTTGCCGCAAGCGACCATGACCTGCCCATCCGCGTTTCCGTTGCTCCATCGTTTGCCAGCAAATGGTTGATACCGCGGCTTGATGCGCTCAGCCGCGCCGCGCCTGCCTTGCAGGTTCTGGTCGATGCCTCAGCCCAGCTGACCGATCTCGACACCGGGGATGCCGACTGCGTGATCCGCTATGGCAGCGGCACCTATACGGGTCTTGTCGTCGACCATTTATTCTCCGAGGCCGTGCTGCCAGTCTGCAGTCCCGAGTTTGCCGACAGACATTCGCTCTGGTCGGGGGCGCAGGCGATCGAAGGCGTGCCGCTGCTGCATGAGGACGGTGCCGAACACGATCATTCCTGTCCGGACTGGAATGCGTGGCTGCGCACGGAGGGGCTCCCATACCGGTTGCCGCAGGGCGGGTTCCGGCTCAACCAATCGTCTCTGGTACTCGATGCTGCCTTGGCCGGCCATGGTCTCGGCCTTGGCAAGGTGCGTCTGGCTGAGGCCGAACTCAAATCCGGGCGGCTGGTCAGCCCGTTCGGCAATCCGCAGCCCGTACGCTTTTCCTATTTCTTTGCAAGCACACCGCATAAGGCGCGGCTGATGCGCGTCGATCTCTTCCGCAACTGGCTACAGGCCGAGGCGAGGGCGCTGAGTGCGATCGAGGCGCTTCCAGGCCGGATCGCGCGCGCCGGCCTGACCATTATTGCGGCGGAATAGCGGCGTCGGGCGCGCCCGAGCTACTTGAGCGCGAAGCCGATCCTGCGGGCAGTTGCGGCGAGAAGATGCCGGCCCTTCAGCGCCTCGACGGTGCCAATCCTGCAGCTGACCTGTTCTGTCCAGTCGATGGGCGGCAGCGACTGCTCGCTCTGGAATGACCCCAGGGCCGCGTTGTAATCGCCAAGGCCGCCCGCGGCTGTCTCAACGTCGTAGCGCTCGCGATGCAGGACATTTGCCTGTGGCAGTCTTGGCTTTACGGCAGCGGGGAGCGCCGGATCAGGATAACCAACCGTCAGCCCAAAGACAGGAAAGACGCCAACAGGCAAACCGAGCTCGCGGGCAACCGTTTCCGGATCGTTGCGGATTGCTCCGATATAGCATGTGCCGAGACCAAGCGATTCCAGAGCGACCACGGCGTTCTGCGCTGCCAGCGCAGCGTCGATGACCCCGAGAAGAAAGCTCTCGAGGTAGTCGAGGCCCTCGGCGCTCGTGCCTCCCCTCGTCGCGATGCTGCGGGGGCGACAGAGGTCGGCAAGCCAGATCAGCAGAAGCGGGGCCTGGGATATCTGCCGCTGCATGCCTGAAACCGTGTTCAGCCTGTCCTTGCGCGCCGGATCCTCGACCGTGACGACACTCCAGGCCTGCAGGTTCGAAGAGCTCGGCGCCGACTGCGCCGCGGCAACGGCAAGCTCTATCGCGTTGTGCGGGACCCGTGCGGGGAGGTAGCTGCGAACACTGCGATGAGAGAGGATCGTGTCCAACGTCTCGTTCCAGTCGCCAGTCAGAGCCTGGGCAGCTCTATAGCGTTCACCGGCAAGCGCTTTCAGGCGGTCGTCATCATTCGCTTTTCTATAGGTCGACAACGTCATCATTGCGTTCCTTATTCGGCAGCAATGGCATAGGGGTTGGCCGGGCGGGAGAGACCAAGGTGGTCGCGCAACGTTTTGCCGGCGTATTCATGTCTGAAAAGGCCGCGCCGGCGCAGGATTGGGACCACTTCATCAACAAAGATCTCGAGCCCGGAGGGCAACACGTCCGGCATCAGGTTGAAGCCGTCTGCAGCGCCGGCAAGGAACCACTTTTCGATATCGTCGGCGATGCTTTCAGGTGTGCCGACGATGGTGCGATGTCCGGTGCCGCCGTTCATGAAGGCTTTACCGTCATGTCCATGATCCCTCTAACTGTGAAGTCGCGGAAAGCCGTGCCGTTCGGCAAGCAGCTCCAGAATGCGGCTGGTGGCGCTGACGAAGCGTATGCCGTTCGCCTCGGAAGCATCGGATGGTGCGTCGCCTGCAAGCAGCAGGACAGGCAGTGACTGGTTCTCCCCGCCAACCGCGTCGATCACGGGCTGGCGCGGGCGGGCAAAGGGCACGCGCTCCACGTCGATCGCAGCGGCGAGATCGGGAAAGCTGGCGAGCAAGCCCTCGATCGCGTTGCAGTACGGGCAGACGAACACGGTGCCCGGGTGCTTCGGGTCGGAAAATCCCGGCGAAATCAGAAACAGTTTGTCACGGCTCATGTCGGCTTTTCCTATTCGGCCGCAAAGGCGCTTTTGGTGGTGAAACGGTTTGTGGGACGCTTCAGGCCGAGGTTTTCGCGCAGCGTCGTTCCCTCGTATTCGTGGCGGAAAAGGTCGCGTCGGCGCAGTTCGGGCACCACCAGTTCGATGAAATCGACAAGGCCACCCGGCATGATCGGGGCCATGATGTTGAAGCCGTCGGCGCCGTAATTCTCGAACCGCTCCTCCATCACATCGGCGATCTGTGACGGCGTGCCGACCACCTGCCAATGGCCGCGCGCGCCGGCAACGCGCAAATAGAGCTGGCGGATCGTGAGCTTCTCGCGGCGGGCGAGATCAAGCACCAGTTCCTGCCGGCTTTTGCCGGCATTGGTGACCGGAAGATCGTCGGGGATCGGCCCGTCGAGCGGATAGGAACGGAGGTCGATGCCGCTCAGCTGCGACAGCAGATTGAGCCCAACCTCCGGCTGGATCAGCTCCTGCAGCGCTTCGAACTTCTCTTCTGCCTCGCTTTGCGTGAGGCCGACCACCGGGAAAATGCCCGGCAATATCTTCAGATCGTCGGGTGACCGGCCATATTTGCCAAGCCGTCCTTTGACATCGGCATAAAAGGCCTTGGCTTCATCGAGCGTGATCTGGGCTGCAAAGATCGCCTCGGCCGTGCGGGCTGCAAGCTCCTTGCCCGGCTCCGAAGCGCCGGCCTGCACCACCACCGGCCGGCCCTGCGGCGAGCGCGGAATATTCAGTGGTCCGCGCACCTTGAAATGCCGACCCTTGTGATCGAGCCTGTGGAGCTTTTCCGAATCGAAATAGCGTCCGCTTGCCCGGTCGCGTACGAAGGCGTTGTCCTCCCAGCTATCCCAGAGGCCGAGGACGACGTCGGCGAATTCCTCGGCGCGGCCATAGCGGTCTTCATGCAGGATCTGAGCGTCATGGCCGAAGTTGTAGGCTGCATCGGGGTCGGAGGAGGTGACGAGGTTCCATCCGGCTCGGCCTGCACTTAGCCGGTCGAGCGAGCCGAACTGGCGCGCCAGATTGTAAGGGTCGGAATAGCTGGTAGAAGCGGTGGCGATGAGGCCGATGTTCTTTGTGACCGCCGACAGGGCCGAGAGCAATGTGATCGGCTCGAAGGGATAGACGCCGCTGTGAGCCTTGCGGCTTGCCGCCTCGATATCCTTCAGCCGCGCCGCGACGCCGTCTGCAAAGAAGATGGTGTCGAACTTGGCCGCTTCGGCGAGCTTGGCAAGTTCGAGATAGTTCTCGAATTCGACGCCGACCGACGCGTCAGGATGTCTCCAGGCGGCGACATGATGGCCGGTAAACAACAGGAAGGCGCCCAGCTTTATCTGATCCTTGCGCTTTGCCACGGGTATTCCTTTCAGCGGTAGATGGCCGGAACGGGAAACTCGCCGGTCAGCAACCATGTGCCGATCGTGCGCTTCTTGTATTCGGCGGGATTGTGGAGGGTGTGGGTGCGCACATTGCGCCAGAAGCGATCGAAGCCGTTGGCATTGGTGGCCGAGCGCGCGCCCATGACCTCGAAGATTTCGCTCGACACGGCGAGCGCCACCTCGCCGGCATAGACGTTGGCCGTGGCAATATCGATGGATGCCGCGCCACGCTCCTCGTAGCTCAGCGCCGGCCCCTTGCCGAAAGCGGCCTCCAGGCTGCGCGCAGCCTTGTCTGCCAGCTCGGTTGCAGCCAGCGTGCGGATGTAGAGATCGCCATACTGGCGCTGGATCCATGGATCGTCGGTGTGCTTTTCCACGCCGGAGTAGATCCAGGGTCGTGAAGCGGTCGTCGTGTAGGCCCGTCCTTCCTCCAGCGCCCCCTGCGCACTGCCGACGAAGACATTGAGCAAAACGCTTTGCTGCAGGAGAGACGTCAACGATGTGTATGGCGTGATCGCTACTTCGGGCGAGCTGATCAGTTCGTCGTCGGAAACATGCACGTCGCGGAAGGTGACGGTCCCGCTGCCCGTCTGGCGTTGGCCGAGACCATCCCAGTCGTCCTCGATGACGACCCCCTCGCGCGCAGCCGGCAAGGCGGCGGTCAGGCGTTGTCCCTGCGCATTCTCCCAGGAGATCTGGATGTAGTCGGCAATGTGGGACCCCGATGAGAAGGGCCGCTTGCCGCTGACGATCCAGCCGTCGGTCGTCCGCCGGCCGGACGAAGTCTTGGACATCGCGTTGCCGGAGTTCCCCCATACCCAGTTCTGCGCGGCAGACACGCCCAGCCAGCGATCCTTCTGCGCCTCCGATGCCCGGAAGAGCACCAAATTGAGGGGCAGGTGATGGTAGCCGAAGAGATGCGCGAGCGATCCGTCGGTGCGGGCAAATTCACGCACGACCCGCATGATCGAGAGCCAGGATGCACCCCTTCCGCCATACCGAACGGGGATCTGCGCCGAGGGCAGGCCGCTCTCCTTGAGCAGTCGTATCTGTTCGGTCGGGCGCCCGCCGCGCTTGTCTCGCTCGACGGCATCCCTGTCGAAGAGTGTTCTGAGTTCGACCGCCTTGGCGACGAACGGATCGGTCAGGTCTGGTTGAAAAGACATCTTTGGCCCACGCTGTCGTGATCCCGGTTGGCGGGTCACCGATGCGTCGATGGTTCGACGGCCGACGTCGTAAGTCCAGCAATATCTATTTGATCTTATAAGAAGAAATTCTTTTCTGCCGCCCGCACCGAGATATATTCGATATGCTGGTGACGGCATCCATGGAACTTTATCCGCGTATTCGAACGGCCTTGCGACAACTAAATCGCGATCGCTGATCTAAATAGAATTTATTGTCTATGTATGGCCGCGAACCTTCGCCCTTGGCGGCGGCACCGAAACGAGATCGCTGCGATGATGAATGCGAGAGGCGTCATGCAGTTGCCGCGCCTGTTCGTCGCAAGGCGAAATATTCCCACGAAGCCACCATCAGCAATGTGGCAGCGCTCACAATTTGAATGGTAAAATTGGTCTGCGACCGGCGCGACCGCCCGCGTCGATAGCAGATAACCAGGCAGCAAGATGAGAGAGGGGCAGTTTCTGTGCGGCCGCGAGCTTGAGCCATAGATTTCCGAGAAGGTAAAGGGCCGGGCCCCGAGGATTGCGAGGGCATGCTTCATGCTGCTTTGCTTGGCAGGATGGGACAGGCTGAAATCCTCGCCGACAGCCGTCAGGATAATGCCCGCGGCGATCGGGAGGTGCCCATAGGTGAAGAGACTATGGGCGACGGTTTCGGGCGCCGATGTCGCCTCGGGCTTGTCGGCTGCTTTTTGCTGTCCGTAATGACAATAGATCCACCACATGAACCGGTCATCAGGAAAGCGCTGCAGAAGACAGCAAAGGGCGTGCTCGACTGCATGTGCTCGGCAGCGTTGCGGCCGGTCGTCAGGATTGTTTCCCCAGGCAGAGGATCACGAAGGGGGCGCAAAAAAGAGCTCCGGGAAGCTTACTTTGGTCCGTTCCGCGCTCTCATTGCGGATCGAGTTCAGGAGAATGCATCCTTGATCTTCTTGCGGATCATCGTGGAGGTCCGGCTATGTTCCTCGTGTGACCATGTCCTATTGGACAACGGGAGGTAGGGCGCTTCGCAACACTGGCAGTGGCCTGCGCCGGCCTTGCGGACCACGTTGCGCAGCGGTTCCGGGACGCTCATGATGCCGGCGATTCCATTACGGACAATGCGGGACGGCCGATGCGCATCTTTCTCGTTCGCCACGGCGAATCCCTTGGTAACATCAACGAACAGGCCTACGGCCAATTCGGCGATCACAATGTTCCGTTGACCGGGTGGGGTCATCGGCAGGCGGTGGAAGCGGGCCGGATCATCGCGTCCTATCTGGAGGGCGTTCCGAGCACCGGGTTCCAGAAGCTGCGCATCTGGTACTCGCCCTTTTTGAGGACGAGGCAGAGCAAGGATGCCCTCCTTGAAGCCCTGCCAGCCAGGTTTGTCGGCGACGTCCGGGAGGATTATCTTCTGCGGGAGCAGGATTTTGGTCTCTTTACCGAAATCTATGACCACGCCGAACGAAAACAGAAGTTTCCCGATGAATTCGAAAAGTGGGCGAGACTGCGCAGCAGCAGCGGCAAGTTCTACGCGCGGCCGCCGGATGGCGAGAGCCGGGCAGATGTGGCGCAGCGGGTTCGCCTTTTCCTGCAAACTGTCATGCACGACGCTAGAAATGGCAGGGACAATATCGTCGTCGTCGGCCATGGCGTCACCAACAGAGCGTTTGAGATGAACTTCCTGCAGCATTCCGTCGACTGGTTCGAGCGCTCCGACAATCCGGGCAATGCCGACGTCACACTGATCGAGGGCACTCGCTCGAAGGGCTACACGTCGATCCTGCTTCATCGTGCGGCCGACCGGCAGGAGGGACAGGAAAGCGAGCTGCGCGAAGCCTTTGGTGCCGATCTGGCGATCGCGTCGAAGGCCGAGAGATAACGACGATCAACCGCGGGTCTATTTGCAGCCAGTTGACTGCTGCAATGGCTAATCGCCCAGCGTCGGGGGACGACGGATGCCGTTGCCATCCGATGGGGGGCAATGCTACGGCGTGGGGGATCCGGCGGTTTGGCTTTCTCTGATAAGATCGACAAAAGCGCGAAGTTTGGCGGGGAGGTGCCGGCGTCCTGGATAATAGAGGCTGAGACCGGGGTAGGAGGGCGTCCAGTCATCGAGGACCTGCACGAGCCGGCCGGCGGCAAGATCCTCGGCAACCAGTGATTCCGTCAGGTAGGCTAGACCTGCACCGCTGCGGACGGCCCGCAGCATCAGCTCGCTTTCGTCGAGGATCAATCGTCCGGGAACGTCAAGAACGAGGCTTTCTCCACGTCGTTCGAATTCCCATGCGTAGATCGTGCCGCTTGCCATGCGTGCTCTGATGCACTCGTGGTCTCTGAGATCTGAGGGCAGCGAGGGTTTTTTCCGTTCCTTGAAGTAAGCCGGTGATCCGACGATCACCGAGCGGATGGTTCGGCTGATCGATATGGCGATCATGTCAGGCGGAACGGCCTCGGCGATGCGGATGCCGGCATCGAAGCCCTTGGCGTTGATATCCACGAGCGCCCCTTCGGTGGCGATCTCGACGTTCACCGCTGGAAACTTGTTGAGGTAGGCGAGGACGAGCGGCGTCAAGATCATGCGTGCTGCGCCAAGTGACGTATTGATCCGCAGTGTGCCCGCAGGCTCCGCGCGGTGCTCGTCCACGACGTCGATGGCATTGCGGATCCCAGCGAGCGCTGGTGTCACCTCAGCCACGAATTGCTCGCCCGCCGCCGAGAGAGACACGCTGCGCGTCGTGCGGTTGAAAAGGCGAACGCCGAGCCTTGCCTCCAGGGCAGCAATGGCCTGGCTCACCGCGGAGGAGGAAATGCCGAGTTGGCGCGCGGCTGCGCGGAAGCCACCGTTTGCCGCAACGGCCACCGCCGCTTCCAGCTCCAGAATGTTGCCACGGATCATTGTCCCTGTTTCCTTATCAGATCGCGTATATTTGGTCAGCTTATCAGGGCAATGGCGATATGCCACATGATGTTCATCGAACACGGAGAACTTTCATGCACAATATCGACCGGATTTACATCGATGGAGCATTTGTCATGCCTCACGGCGAAGAAACCGCCAGCCTCTACAATCCCTCGACCGAGGAGGAGATCGGCACTGTGCGGCTGGGTGATCATGCGGATGCTCTGCTAGCGGTCGCCGCGGCAAAGCGTGCCTTCCAGAGTTTTTCCTGCACGACAAAGTCGGAGCGCATAGGCATGCTAAAGCGGCTGAGTGCCGCCGTCGCATCCCGCGCAGAAGAATTGAGCGGAGCGATGGCCCTGGAATACGGGGCTCCGCAGTATTTCGTCGGGTTCTCGGTGCCTCACGCGTCGTCCGTCTTCCTCGACATGGCCGAGACTCTCGAGACATACGACTTTACCCGGCAGATCGGACGGGCCGAGGTGACAATGCAGCCGCTCGGCGTCATAGCAGCGATTACCCCCTGGAACAGCAACTATGGGTTCATTTGCAGCAAGCTCGCCACGGCGATCGCCGCGGGCTGCACCATCGTCGTCAAGCCGAGCGAGATGAGCGCAATCCAGACAGATCTCCTTACCGAATGCTTGCATGAAGCCGGATTGGCGCCGGGTGTTTTCAACATCGTCACCGGGCGCGGCGATGTCGTTGGCGCGGCCCTCAGCGGGCATCCCGATGTTGCCAAGGTGAGCTTTACCGGCTCAACCGCAATCGGAAAGCAGATTGTCCGTACCAGTGCCGAGACCCTGAAACGCGTTACCCTGGAACTCGGCGGCAAGGGTCCGAACATCATTCTCGACTATGCGGATCTCGACAAGGTCGTCCCGACCGTCCTTATGATGGGGCTTGCCAATAGCGGCCAGGCCTGCGTTGCCGGGACCCGCATCCTTGCGCCGGAAAGCCGTCTTGCGGAAATCCTGCCCCGGTTGAAAAGCGCTGTCGAGGCGATCAAGACCGGTGATCCCACGGATTGCGACGTGCGTGTCGGTCCCATGGTCTGCCAGAAACAGTACGACCGCGTCCAATCCTATATTCGGCTTGGTTCAGCGGAGGGCGCGGAATTACTGGCCGGAGGCGAGGGGCGTCCCGAGGGCCTTGATCGCGGCTGGTTCGTCCGCCCGACGGTCTTTGCCGGCGTCACCAATGAGATGCGCATCGCGCGGGAGGAAATCTTTGGCCCGGTCCTTTGCGTCATTGCCTATCGGGACGAGGAGCAGGCGGTCGCCATCGCCAATGATACGAGCTATGGCCTTCAGGCTTATATTCACGGGTCAGACGAGGAGCGCGCCCGGCGCATCGCAGACCGGCTTCAATCCGGCCGAGTGGTGATAAACGGCGCCCCGCACGAACCGCTCGCGCCGTTCGGCGGTTTCAAGCAATCCGGTATCGGCCGCGAATACGGCGTCTTCGGGCTCGAGGCCCACCTGGAGCCCAGGGCGGTCCTGTTATAGATCGATCCGGAGCTTGCAGAGGCGGCGTGACCCCGCCTCTGCAAAAAATGCGGGGGGAGGTCGTAACGCCAGTCTCGATCTGCCGCGCGGTAGAGCTTGCGGGCACGCCGTGCTCGATAGGACAAAAACATGTGGTTATCGCATGGGGGACCGGTGTTTCTGCTCACGAATCGTATCAATCCGCTGCGCGGTTCCATAGAGTCGCGCTGTCTTCGTGAACGCAGAGCGAGTGCATGTCGTCCTTCAGGTTCATCCACGCAGCCGACCTCCATCTCGGAAGCCCGTTCCAGGGTCTTGCTCTCAAGGATCCGGACATCGCGGCGACCTTCGTCGAGGCGAGCCGAAAGGCTTTTTCAACGCTGATCAGCCGTGCGATCGAGCTTGGCGTGGATTTCTTCATCATCGCGGGCGACGTTTACGATGGCGACTGGAAGGACAACAAGATTGGTCTCTTCTTCAACCGCGAAATGGCGCGACTCGAGCGGGCCGCGATACCGGTCTACCTGCTGCGCGGCAATCACGACGCGTTGAGCGTGATCACCAAAACAATAACCTTGCCGTCGAACGTCCACGAGTTCCCGACATCCAAGCCTGGATCGATGTTTGTCGAAGGGCTCAAGGTGGTCCTTCACGGGCAAGGCTTTGCGGAGCGATCCGCCAATGACAATCTCGCTCTCTCCTATCCGGCTCCCGTGAAGGGGGTCTTCAATATCGGGGTATTGCACACGTCATTGACGGGCAGGGAGCCGCACGCTTCCTATGCTCCCTGTTCGCTCGATGACCTACGCTCGCGCGGCTACGATTATTGGGCTCTGGGCCACGTGCATGAATTCGAGGAGGTGGCGAGCGATCCACCGATCGTGTTTCCCGGCAATCTCCAAGGTCGCAGCGTCAGGGAGGTGGGTGCCAAGGGGGCATTGCTGGTGACCGTTGACGACGGTCGTGTCGCGCTGGAGCGGCTCATCGTCGACGAAGCCCGATTTGCCACTGTGGAGGTCGGCATCGACGTCGATCACGGTTCGTTCGAAGTACTGCAACGTGTCGAGGCAGCAGCGCGTGCGATCCGCGCGGGCGCCGACGGCCGCACGACCGCCCTGCGCGTTCGATTGAAGGGGGCCTCCCGCCTCCACCGGAACTTCACCGCAAACCGGCTGCAATGGATCGATGAGGTGCAGGCAGCCTGCCATCGCGCCCATGAAGACATCTGGCTGGAAAAGCTTGAGCTGCAGATCATCGAACCTCCTTTATTGGTTGAACGGGATGGTGCGATTCTTGACCTCGGGAGGCTCGTAGCCGAGCATGGCAAGGATGCGGACTTGCAGACTGAAGCGGAAATTCTGATCTCTTCGATCGTGCCGCGCTTGCCTGCCGGTATCGGTGCCGGCCACCTTCCCCTTGAGATTTCCGTGGACGCACTTATCGAAGAGGCTCGACAACTCCTGCTCGCCCGTGGCGAAGGGGCTGACTAGGATGCGGTTCGACCGTCTTGATATTCTACGCTACGGAGCGCTGACAGACCGCCCCTTGGAGTTTCGCGCAGATGCGACACTGCATGTCGTCTATGGTCGGAACGAAGCGGGTAAGTCGTCCGCGCTAAAGGCGTTCTCGGATCTGCTCTTCGGTTTTCCTCATGAGATCGAGCAGAACTTCCTGCATGAAGCCTCAACATTGAGGATCGGCGCGGCTATAACGGCGCGCGGTGGCAACGACATTCGCTTCCGGCGCCGTCGCGGACGGAAGAACACGATTGTCTCGCACTCGGATCAGGAGACGCCGCTTCCGGACGATGCGCTTGCACCGTTTCTCGGCGCGTTGGGTCGGCCGGTGTTCGAACGAGCCTTCGGGCTCGATACACGCCGTCTGCGTGACGGCGCTGCTGCCATGCTCCAAAGCGGCGGCGAAATCGGCAGCCTTCTGTTCTCCGCCGCATCAGGACTGACGGGCCTGACAAGCCTGAGGCGAACCTTGGACAGCGATGCCGAAGGGATTTTCGCGCAACGCCGGTCAAAGGACAGGCTATTCTATCAGGCTCTGGAACGTCACGAGGAAGCTCGAAAAGCCGAACGCGAGCACGAGTTGAAGTCCGGGGATTGGAAAAAGCTTGTAGACGAAGTGGAACGCAGCGACGCCGAGCTTGCGGAGCTGCAAGGGCGCCGGCTCGAGAAACGACGCGAGCATAGCCGCCTTACCCTTCTGCGAAGTCTGGAGCCGTTGATCCGCGAAATCGACGCCGATGCAATCGCGGTCTCGACGTTCTGCGACATAGACGGCCTTGCCGACGCAGAGGAACGTCTCAATACGGCAATCGATACGCATCGGCGCACTGTCGAGAAGACGGACACGGCGCGCGCGGATGTCCTTCGACTACGCGACGAGCTGAGCGTCGCCCAAGTTGATGAAGCGCTCTACAAGGCCGCAGGCAGGATTATCGAGATCTACGCCGGCAAGTCCGCCTATCTTGCCGCGAAATCGGACATTGGCCGCGTTCGGGGCGAAGTCGACGAGTTCGACCAGAGGATCCGTCAGTTCACGCGCAAGCTCGGTCTGGATGGCGATATTCACCAGTTGGCGGATATGCAGCCGACCGATGCCGTGCTGGCGCGGCTCCATCGGCTGACAGAGATCGGGCGTGAGTTGCGTCGATCATACACGGACGTCGAGAGGAACCTCTCGAAGGAGCGAGCCTATCTTCAGGATCTGGACAACATCCGCGACGGCCCGCAACCGGTCGATCCACGGCAGTATTCGGACCGGCTCGCAGCTCTCCTGGGCGACCTCAGCGATATCGCCCGCATCGACGGCCTTCAGGTCCGCGTCGAACGTGCACGGTTGGAACTTGAAGATGGGATCGGTCGGTTGAAACCGTCCATCGATAGCCTGGACAGGCTTCTGGCGGTGCCGTTGCCCGACGTATCGACGCTCCTGGGGCATCGGCGCCTCATCGAGGCAGCGGCGGCTTCCGTGCGCGAGATATCGGGCAAGAATGCGAACGTCGACGCGGAGGCGCAAGCTGTCGCCGACGAAATGAGGCAGCTGGGACGCGGCGATGTGATCGTCACGCGCGAGGAGATTGCCACCGAGCGGGAGCTCCGGGACCAATTGTGGCGCGACTTCGCCGATCGTCCGACGCCGGGGGGATTCACGGGAGTGGAGGCGGCGATTTCGCGAACGGACCGTCTCGCAGACCTGGCATTGTCGGATGCCGAGCGGGTGGCGCGTCACACCCAGTTGCAAATGCGTTGTGCGGACCTGATCAAGGCCGGGGAGAGGCTGGCGATGGAACAGCGAGAGGCAAGGGCGGCTCTTGCCGGACTGGAAGCCGACTATCTCTGCCTGTTCGCACAGTCGGGCGTCATACCGCTCGGCGCGGAGCCGATGATCGAGTGGCGCCGAGCCGTGGAGGCTCTCGCCATCCAGCGGGCGTCCTTGAATGCGATGTCGGACGAACTTTCGGTCCTGCAGATAAGCCATGACCGCATATTCCCTCTGCTCGCCGAGATCGCACGAGAGACGGCCCTGCCAGAGGCTAGCACGTTGCCCTGCTCGGTTCTCGGGCGTGCGCTCGTTCGGCAGATCGACGTCATGGAACAGCGTTGGAGCGAAAGCCGCGCCACTGAGGGAAAACGCGCTTCCAGCCTCGACAGCATCCGCGATATCGAGGCCGAGGCGGACGACCTAAGGGGCCGGACCGAGCGCTGGCAGGCCGAGTTCGCGGAGACAGCCTCGATGGTCCACCTCGGTGAGACGGCCACCGTCGAGATGGCGGAAGCTACCATGGACGTCTGGAGCCAGGTGCCTCAGGTGCTGTCCGAGCGGGAGAACCGAGATCGACGGGTGAGGGGGATGACACGCGACATCGGCGTCTTCGAGGAAAGCGTCAAGATACTGGCCAGTGAGACTGGGGCCGATCTTTCGCAACTGTCGGCCGACGCGGCGATCGACATCCTGCATCACCGCGCCGTTGGGGCGAACGCCGAGCATCAGCGGCGCGCCAGGCTGGTGACCGATCTGGAACTTGCTGAGCTCACTCTTGCAAGGTGCGAAGGCGAAGCCACGAGCTGCCAAGATGCCTTGTCCGTTTTGACCAGTTCCCTTTCCTTGCTTGTCGAGCCGTCATCTCTCCTGCAAAGGCTACGGGAGCGTCGCAATGCGAAGGCAAGGCTTCATGCCAGCCGGCGACGCTTCGTCGAACAGGCGAACGGTCGGCGTGAGGAAGATGTCCGCTCCGAGCTTGCTGATTTCGATCGAACCGCGGCGGCACTCGCTGTCGAGGAACTGGAGCGCGAGGACGCGGAGCTCGTCGACCGTCTTGGCGACGTGGCCGCGCGGCTGGCCGAGAACCAACGCAGGAGGCAGGAACTGGAGACCGGCAAGAGCGTCGAGTATGCGGTTTTCGAGAGGCTTTCCGCCGAGCAGGAGACAAAGGATCTGGCGCGGCAGTGGGTTGTCCTGAAGCTGGCCGCGAGGATGCTGGCAAGCTCGATGGAGGCCTATCGCGAGGCACAGTCGGATCCGGTGATCATCCGCGCCGGCACGCTGTTTTCCGCTTTGACGGGAGGTGCTTTCCTCGGCCTGGTCCAGGACTATGGTGACGATGATACGCTTCATCTTCATGCCATGCGAGCGAGCGGCGAGCGAACCCAGCTTTCCGGCCTGAGCGAGGGCACCGGTGATCAGCTCTATCTCGCGCTAAGGCTTGCGTTCCTCGAAGACTACTCCTCGCGCAACGAACCAGCTCCGTTGGTGATCGATGATATTTTCCAAACCTTTGACGATGATCGTACCCGGTCCGGCTTGCGGACGCTTGCGTCGACATCGCAGTCTTTCCAGACGATCCTCTTTACCCATCAATCGAGCGTGGTGGATCTTGCAAGGCAGGAACTTGGGGAGGCTGTGGACGTCATCGGAATGTAAGGGCGCAGACCCTGCTCGACAATGGCCGCCAGCGCCTGGCATCCGTGGTGACGAGTTGAAGATTGAGTTCGTTTCGCTCAAGATGCGCGAGGTTACGCAGTCCGTCCATCGCACGGTGCAAGCTCGATAGAGGAGTTCAACATGTCCCGGCCGCCATTGCCGCCATTCACGCTCGAGAGCGCCGTCGAGAAAGTTCGACTTGCCGAGGATGGATGGAACAGTCGAAATCCGTCCAAGGTTGCGTTGGCGTATACCGAAGACAGCCGCTGGCGAAATCGTGCTGAGTTCATCAACGGCAGAGTGCAAATTGAAGCGTTCCTTGCGAGAAAATGGGCACGTGAGCTCGATTATCGACTGATCAAGGAGCTTTGGACATCGACCGGCAACAGGATCGCGGTGCGGTTCGCCTACGAGTACCACGACGACAGCCAGAACTGGTATCGAGCCTACGGCAACGAGAATTGGGAGTTCGATGGCGATGGGCTGATGCGATACCGTCATGCCAGCATCAACGAGCATCCGATCGCCGAAGCGGAGCGCAAATTTCGCTGGCCGCTTGGACGTCGGCCTGACGATCATCCGGGACTGAGCGACTTTGGTTTCTGACGGTTTTCGCCAGTCCCCGGAAGCGACCTGAAATGGTCGGAGCGCAGGTATGGAAGCGCTCCGACCGATCCGCAACGTCTATTGTCTTGTCTGTTTCAGGGCGCGCCTTGCCCTTACGCCGGCTGCCAGGTCCTCCAGAGCCGCAACAGTCGTCGGCCAGTCGATGCATCCGTCGGTGATGCTTTGACCGTAGGTGAGGGCTTTGCCTGGAAGCAGATCTTGGCGACCGCCGACGATGTTGCTTTCGAGCATGGCTCCGATGATGCGTGTGTCCCCAGCGGCGACCTGGTGCGAAATGTCCTGGAGCACCGCTGGCTGATTTTCGGGGTTCTTCCGGCTGTTGGCATGGCTCGCATCGATCATGATGCGTGGCTGTAGTCCGACTGCGACGGACGCGGCCGCGGCTGCCTCGACGTTGTCGTGATCGTAGTTCGGTTGCTTGCCGCCGCGCAGGATGAGATGGCAGTCCTCGTTGCCGCGCGTCGACGCGATGGCCGCGCGGCCGTCCTTTGTCACCGCCGGGAAATGATGCGGTTGCGACGCGGCCATGATCGCGTCGAGTGCGATCCGAACATCGCCACTCGTTCCATTCTTGAAGCCGATCGCGCTGGAGAGGCCGGAGGCAAGTTCCCGATGCACCTGACTCTCGGTCGTGCGGGCACCGATCGCGCCCCAGCTTACCAGGTCAGCGATGTACTGCGGCGTGATGGTGTCGAGAAACTCGCATCCCGCCGGCAGCTCCATCTTGTTGATGTCGAGCAAGAGCTTTCGCGCGATGCGGAGTCCATCCTCGATCCGGAAGCTGCCATCCAGGTTGGGATCGTTGATCAGTCCCTTCCAGCCGACTGTCGTGCGTGGCTTTTCGAAGTAGACGCGCATGACAATCTCGAGGTCATCACTCAGCCTCTGTCGCTGGTCGGCGAGCCTGGAGGCGTAGTCGATGGCCGCGATCGGGTCGTGAATGGAGCATGGGCCGACGACGATCAGGAGCCGGTCGTCCTCGTTCGTGAGGATATTATGGATGTCCTTCCGCGCCTCCGAGATCGTCTGGCTGACGATTTCGTCTCGCGGTTGCTCCGCGATGATTTGTGCGGGCGAGGAGAGTTCGATGATGTTGGCGATGCGCAGGTCGTCTGTCGAGTTCGACACGGTATTGGTCTCCAGGAGGTCATACCGGGCGCATAAAAAAACCGCCAGGTTGACTAGCGGTTGGTCGGGATCGGTTTGCGTCTATCTACTCACGCGTTTTCCCACCTCCGCACAACAGCGCGGAAGTAATAAAATCGGGAAACATATGCACAAGCAGATGACATGCGAGCTTGCTACAGCAATCCACCCGCATTGTCACCCTCCTAAATCGACAGAAGCTTTCTCGATCGTCGCGCGTTGAAGCTGGCTGGTCAATCGAGGCGCCAGCTCATGGCCGATATCTGGACGCCGAGATCGTCCGCCAGATGGGCTGGCAGTCGCGCCAGGTGTTTCTGCACCCACTTTCTGGTCGCACAGGTGCGCTGGCGCGACCTGAGTTCCTGCAGCTTCTCTATGATTGTCCGAAGTGTCATCGCCTTGCCTCCTTCCTCGGGATCGTGCGATCCTGATGAAAGCCTAGCCATTGGTTGACTTTCAGACAAACAAAATGATATGGTGTCATAAATCAGAAAAATTGAAAGATGAGACGATGACACTTTCTCTTCGCCGTCCCATTCCTTTGCTTGACAACGATGTGTTGCGCACGTTCGTCGCAATCGCCGAAACGGGTAATTTTTCGACTGCCGCCGAAGCGGTTTTCCGCACCCCGTCGGCGGTTTCCATGCAGATCAAGAAGCTCGAGGAGCAACTCGGCGCGACGCTTTTCCTGCGTGATGCCCGTTCGGTGTCGCTGACGCAGCATGGAGAGGTTCTTCTGTCTTACGCGCGCAATATCCTCGCATTGTCGAACGAGGCGGTTTCGCGCTTCATCATGCCTGAGCTCAGCGGTGTCGTCCGCCTCGGCGCACCCGAGGATATCGGCGAGCGGCTGCTGCCAAGCATCCTCAGGAGCTTTGCCGATAGTTTTCCAGGGATCATGGTCGACGTGACGATCGACATGAGCATAGGTATCAGGAAGCGCATGGAGGAGCAGAGGCTGGATCTTGCGCTGATCAACTGCGCAACGCGTCCGCTGCCGACTGACGGCGAGATCGTGTTTCGCGAGAGGCTTGTCTGGGCGGGGGCGAAATGTGGCACGGCGCATCGCCGCGACCCTTTGCCAATCTCTATCTGGGAAGAGGGTTGCATCTGGCGCTCCGAAGCGCTTTCGCAGCTGGAGCGCATGAAGCGTGACTATCGTATCGCCTTTCTCAGTGGTCATACCATGGCCCAGCGCGCCGCTGTCGTTTCCGACCTTGCGATCGCGCCGCTGCCGCGCTCCTATGTCGGTGAGGATATGGCGATACTGGGCGCGCAGGAGGGATTGCCTGAACTCGGCTCCTTCGACATCCGTCTATTGACTGCCTCGCAGATGTCCGGGCCGGTCCTGGCCGTGGCTGACAGCATCCGGTTCGCCTTCGCGGAGAAGGCAAAGGCGATTGCCGCTTGAGGAATCCGGAAGGTGTGAAACCTTTTGCTTCCCAGTGCGTTGAGAGACCGCAGCAGTCTTTGCTACTGCCTCAGGGAGCCATTTCAAATAAAGGATTTCCAAAATGACGACCACGGTTAGAATCGGTGCCGCCATCATGCTTCTGCTTGCGCTGACCTCCTGCGGCAACACCATCCGCGGCGTTGGCCGCGATACGGCCAACGTCGTGAATGCCACGCAAGACGCCGGGCGTTCGGTTGGTCGCGCCGCAAGGTAGGAGTGCCTCAGATTTGTGCCGGTGGGTACGCCTTGACGAGGCCTCCGGAGACAGTCAACCCTGCTCGGAATGCAGCATAGGCTGGATGCTGGCTGGATTTTGCAGCTTCCATCAGGCGAATCTGGAGGCGCGGCGGTGCCACGTCTCCAACCCACCTTCCCAGATTTTCCAGCTTCAACGAATTCAGGAATGAAGCGCCGGCAGCGTTGTCCAGATGACGGTGCAAGCCTTCGATCACATTGTCGTCCTGCGCGGGGTTTTCAAGCAGAAGCGCAACGTAGGACTTCTCCTGCTCTCCGAGCGTTGAGAACTTGGCAGCGATCGTCTCGCGATCTGGGAACGGGGCGGACGTCATCGAGATCTCCCTGGGGTCAGTACGGCGCGACTGGCGAGTCGGCCAACGAAGCTTGTGCGGCTTATAGGCCAGCGGGGCTTGCGCGGAAACAACCATGTCAAAAAGGTCAGACGTGACTGGCGCGAGGCGGCCGATTTGAATGTGCTACAGTTCAGCCTTCACCTTTTCCGCGACATTTGCCGGGACCCATTTGGTCCATAGATCGGCGTAGTTCCGCAGGAAATAGAGCGCCGCCTCCCTGTTGCTTTCCTTGTGCTCGTCCTGCCAGGCCAGCACGTCGTTGATCGTGCTGTTGTCCCACGATCGCTTCTTCAGGTAGTTCGCGGCTGGTCCTGCGCGATCGGCGAAGGCCCTCGTCATAATCGTGAAAGCGCGCGATACCGGATAGGAATTGACCTGTGGCCTGGCGCAGCCCGGTACGATCGTGCAAGTGTCCCATTCCGCCTTATCGTGGCTGACGCCGAAGCTCAGCCGTGTCATGTCGTATTTTCCTAGAATTGCCGTGGGCGCCCAGTAGTAGCCGAGCCAGCCGACTTTCTTGTCGAAGGCAGCAGCAATCGAATCGTCGAGCCCTTGTGGGGTACCGGTATCGATCAGACTGAAGCCACTGTTTTCTGCGCCAAGGGCACGGAAGAGGTTCGCCGTCGATATCTGGCAGCTCCACCCGGCCGGGCAATTGTAGACTCCGCCTTTGGAGCCGTCCGGTGCGGGAAAGAGTTCGGGATGCTTCAGTGCGTCCTGCGCGGTGCGGATGTCAGGATTTGCATCGGCGATGAATTTCGGGATCCACCAGCCCTCAACGGCCCCGTCGGACAGAATCTCCGCTGCCTGAACAATGCGATTTTGTTTGACTGCCGCGTCGAGTTCCACGCGCACCCCGTTCACCCAGAATTCGGACGCGACGTCGGGCTCGCTCTTTTCGTTCATGGTGAAGAGCGTCGGCTTCGTATCGCCGGAGACGATCGTGACCTTGCAGGCGTAACCGGTCTCCAGAATAATCTTGTCGAAATTCGCGGCAATGCTGGCCGAGGGCCAATTCATCCCGGCAATGGAAACATTGCCGCATTCTTCCGCAGCAGCTGTGCCAACTGCCCCCAACAGTCCCGTCGCGACTATGATCGACGTGCAAAAAACTCTCATTTTTCTGTTCCCGCTTTTGTACAAGCACCGGCAGACTACACGCTCCGCAGATTGCAGGGGACCATTTGCAGCGTGTCTCTTTGCAGTCGCTTTGACGCCGATGCTGGCGCCTTGAAGCGGAGCCTACCCCTTCGCATCGGGAAATCAACGCTCTTCTGAAACGAGGGAGGCAATTTTAAGCGGCTGATTTAAAATAGTTAATTTCAAAGTGGTTGGCGCTGTGACTCTGCCACAATCGTCGCTTTCGCAGTCTTGGTATCACCAAAAATCGAAAAAGGCGCGAAATTCATCTTTGCTTAATGGCTTACTAACTCTCCGGTAAGGATGTGACGCTATGAGTTGTTGCGTGGCGGGGGACAACCGCTGCTTCTCCGGATCAGGTAGTGCGTCCCGGAGAAAGCGAGTTTCGTCATGTATGGGCGAATGCGCCAGAGTATTTCGGCAAGCCGCGCGACCTCGAACGGGTCGGCGCGGCTTTCGCATTTTCAACGGTTACGATTGACCGATGCGGAAGGGCCGTTGTAGGCCGGTGCGACCGTTTCGGGAGCTCGCGACAATGACAAAAGCCATCATGCTGCAGGGAACCGGATCCGATGTCGGCAAGACCGTGCTGGTGGCCGGGCTCTGCCGGCTCGCGGCCAATCGCGGTATCAACGTGCGTCCGTTCAAGCCGCAGAACATGTCGAACAATGCGGCCGTGGCCGATGACGGCGGCGAGATCGGCCGGGCGCAATGGCTGCAGTCGATGGCGGCACGGGTGCCATCCTCGGTGCACATGAACCCGGTACTGCTAAAGCCGCAATCGGAAAACGGCAGCCAGATCGTCGTTCAGGGCAAGGTCTGGGGGCAGGCGAAGGGGCGCGATTACCAGAGGCTCAAGCCGCAACTGCTCGAATACGTCATGCAGAGCTTTTCCAACGTTTCCACCGGTGCCGATCTGGTTATCGTCGAAGGAGCGGGGTCGCCGGCCGAGATCAACCTCAGGGCGGGCGACATCGCCAACATGGGGTTTGCGACGCGCGCCAAGGTGCCGGTCGTGCTCGTCGGCGACATCGATCGCGGCGGCGTCATTGCCTCTCTGGTGGGCACGCACGCGATCCTGTCCGATGAAGACCGTACGATGATTTCCGGTTACCTGATTAACAAGTTTCGCGGCGACGTATCGCTTTTCGATGATGGTATCGCGGCAATCGAGCGCTTCACGGGCTGGTCCAGTTTCGGTGTCGTGCCGTGGCTGAAGGCCGCCTCGCGTCTGCCGGCCGAAGATTCCGTGGCGCTGGAACGGCTGGCTCGCAACCGGGGCGGAGCACTGAAGATAGCAGTTCCGGTTTTGCCCAGGATTGCGAATTTCGACGATCTCGATCCTCTCAATGCCGAGCCGGATGTCGATCTGGTGTTCGTGCGACCGGGCGAGCGTATACCCGTCGATGCGCAGTTGGTCATCCTGCCCGGTTCCAAATCGACCATCGCCGACCTTGCCGATCTGAGGGCGGAGGGCTGGGACGCCGATCTGACGGACCATGTGCGGCGCGGAGGGCGCGTCATAGGCATTTGCGGCGGCTATCAGATGCTCGGCCTGAAGGTGCACGATCCCAGGGGAATAGAGGGAAACGCTCTGGAAACGCGGGGGCTCGGGCTGCTCGCTGTCGAAACCGTGATGGCGCCGGAAAAGACGGTGCGCAACAGCACCGCGACATCGGTCGAGTACGGCGATCCGCTTTCAGGCTATCAGATCCACCTCGGCGCAACCCGTGGTGAGGATTGCGGCCGGCCGTTCGCGATCGTGGACGGTAGGCCTGATGGCGCTATTTCGGGCGATGGGCGGGTCGCGGGGACTTACCTGCACGGTGTTTTTTCCAGCGACGCCTACCGTTCCAGGCTGCTGCAGAGCTTCGGCCTTGTCGGCGAGAGACGGAACTACCGTGCAGGCGTGGAGCTTGCACTCGACGAGATCGCCGCCGAGCTTGAAACCTATCTTGACGAACGTTGGCTCGGCGCCTTGCTCAGCTAGAGCTCGCCCGACACTTCCCGCCTGCGGCGGTCGAGCTCTTCGCTGTAACGGCGCAGCGTGTGGGCCTCGCTCAACTGGCCGACCACCGTTCGTTCCACCAAATTGTTGACGACAGCGAGTGCTTCGCTTTCGGTCTTGTCGAAGATGGCGGCGGCCTGCTTGGCGTTCATCTGCGGCTGCAGGAGGTCGTTGTGATAGCGGACGAACTGGTCAAGGCCGTTGCTGTCGTCATCGCTGTCGGTCAGGCTTGCATAGATCTCCGGCACCAGCACCAAGCCGGCATATTTGCCGCTGTCTTCTACAAGAATGACGCGCTGTGCGGAGCCGATCGGAAAGCGGTCCTTGAACTCCTCCATGGAAATGCCTGCCTTGGCGGTCTTCACGTCGGCGCGCATCAGCTTGTCGACGGTCAGATTGCGGATCCAGCCGACATCATGGGCACTCCGGATGCTCTCGCCACGCAGATGGAAACGCCAGGTTGCGAAAGAATAGCCGAACGTGCTGCGGACCACCAGCGACGAGGTGAGTACGGCAGCGAGCACGAGCGCGGTTATCGGGAAGTCACCGGTGATTTCCAGCGCAAGAAACGTCATCGTGAGTGGCCCGCCGATGACGGCGACCGCAAGCGAACTCATGCCCACCACGGCGTAGACGACAGGTGTTAAAGTTGCGTGAGCAAAATAGGGGGCAGAGTAGGCAAACAGTTTGCCCAGCAGCGCTCCCATGAACAGGGAAGCGAAAAACAGGCCGCCTCGGAAGCCGGAGCCGATGGATATGGCGGATGCAAACGACTTCAGCAGGAAAAGGCCGACMAGCACGGGGATGGCGACCTCACGGTCGAGGTTCAGATGCAACGCGCCATGGCCAGCCGACAGCACCTGCGGCGTGACGAGAGCAAGCAGGCCAACGACGACGCCGCCAAGCGCGGGCCGCAGCGGCGAGGCGATCGCGCTCCTGCGGGCGAGCTCTTCGATAAAGGCAACGCCCTGCATGATCAGGATGCCGACGCCTGCGCAAAACGCGCCGAGCAGGACCGCCGGAACGTAGTCGGCGGGCATGACGGCTCCGAACGAGCCGACGTCGATGACGAAATCGCTCCCGGCAAGAAGGCGCGCCACGAGCGTCGAAACGAGAGCGGACACGACGACCGGCGTCAGCGATACGATGGTATATGTGCCAATGATCAGTTCGAACGCATAGAAGGCGCCCGTCAGCGGTGCGTTGAAGGCAGCGGCGATCGCGCCTGCCGCGCCGCAGCCCACGAGGACACGCAGGTCCGAGCGGCGCAGCTGCAGCTTGAGCCCAAGCTTCGAGGCAATGCCCGACGCCAGCTGCGTATAGCCGGCTTCAAGCCCCACGGAGGCGCCGAAACCATTGGAGATCAGGTTCTGGACGGCCACAAGGATGCTGTCCGTCAACGACAGCCGTCCGCCGTGGAGCGCATTCGCCTCGATCGGGTCGACCATCGGCTTCTTGCGTGTCTTTGCCAGGATGAACATCAGCAGGCCGAGCAGCATGCCGCCGAACACGGGTGCAGCAAGCAAGAGGAACTTGTTGTCGATTTCGGAGGAGCTCAGCCTTTCGACATCGCTGATGCCGAAGATCAGGCTGTGCATCTCGCGGGAAACAAGACTCATGCCCGTGACCGCGAGGCCGGAGGTGACGCCGACGATCGCACCGGCGATGACCATGCCCATTTCGCTGCGGCGCAGGAGCGCACGCATGCGTCCTACATCCAACAGAGTGTGAAGCAGGCCGAACCGGCGCATATCGATTTTGAGGAGCATGGCAAGGAAACTAGGCGGGCAAAAGCCCGGTCAAGGGCGAGGGAGAGGTGCGACGGCGGCGACGGCATCCGCTTGCGGTGCAATTGAAACAAAAGCCCGGCGATGGCAACAGATTTCTTCTGGCGTAAGTCACTGATAAAATACCATAAATACGGTAGAGATAGTCGTCTTTGCGCGTGGTCGACATGGTTTTCCCATCCAATGCGAAGTGGGTTAGCCAATTGACTTCGCACTGGCGCTTGCCTAACCATGAATCCATAACGGATGGTTCTGGATCGCCTAAAGCGTTTCGGATGAAAAGGGAATGTGACGCGGTGGACCCAATCAGGGCGCTTTCATCACAGCCGACCCCGCGACTGTAGAGCGGTCAGGGTCTTCCGTCCGGCGTCGGATGCGCATTACCGGTTGTCTGCATGGTGCAGACGGGTGAGGCGGGGAAGACGACGGAAAAGCCACTGGTAGTGCAAGCATGATTAGCCGGGGCTGGACGCCTCTCAGTCTACGAATCGTCCGCCTTTTCATGATTGCCGCCGGGAAGGCGAGGAAGATCCGCTGGCACGATCAGGGCGACCGGTTTACCGGCCCGCCCCGATCGCGGCCTGAACCCGCGAGCCAGGAGACCTGCCATATCGTGCCGGGCGCAGAGCCCACCCATGGGGCGACGTCCCCGCTGCCAGCACGGAGGTTGTCATGGCTGAAAGACAGATTTATCGATCGCATGGCGCGGTCGTCTTGCCGGTCGCTTGCGGGCATGGTCCGCAGATCGGATTGCATTTCCCATGAACACCTCATCTTCGGGCGCCACCTTCGTTCTCGGTGGTGCGCGGTCTGGAAAATCCCGCTTTGCCGAGCACCTGGTTGCGGCAAGCGGTCTGGAGCGCCACTACGTCGCGACCGGCCGCGCCTGGGACGACGAGATGCGTGCGCGGATCGACCAGCACAAGGCAGATCGCGGCGACATCTGGACCACCCACGAAGAGCCGCTCGATCTGGTCGGATGCCTTGAGGCTGTCGATGGCGAGAAGCGGGCGATCCTGGTGGATTGCCTGACGCTGTGGGTTACCAATCTGATGATGGCGGAGCGCGGCATAGCGGCGGAGTTTGCCGCCCTTGCCGCCTATTTGCCGACGGCGCGCGCCCAGCTCGTCTTCGTCTCCAATGAAGTCGGGCTCGGCATCGTGCCGGAAAACCGCATGGCGCGGGATTTTCGCGACTATGCCGGCCGGCTGCACCAAATGATCGCGGCGGAAGCTGCGAGTGTATATTTTATCGCGGCTGGATTGCCGCTGAAAATGAAGGGTTGAATTCCATGAACCAGCAGAAGATCCCCGCGACCGTGATCACGGGCTTTCTCGGCGCGGGCAAGACGACGATGATCCGCAACCTGCTCTCCAATACGGGCGGCAAGAGGATTGCGCTCATCATCAACGAGTTCGGCGATCTTGGCGTCGACGGCGAGGTTCTGAAGGGCTGCGGCGCGGAGAACTGCACCGAGGACGATATCATTGAGCTGACCAACGGCTGCATTTGCTGCACGGTCGCCGACGACTTCGTCCCGACGATGACGAAGCTTCTGGAGCGTGAAAACCGCCCCGACCATATTGTCATCGAAACCTCCGGCCTGGCCTTGCCGCAGCCGCTCATCGCCGCCTTCAACTGGCCGGATATCCGCACGCAGGTCACGGTCGACGGCGTGATCACGGTGGTCGACAGCGCCGCTGTTGCCGCCGGTCGCTTTGCCGACGACCACGATGCCGTCGAAGCACGTCGCGTCGAGGACGAATCGCTCGATCACGAGAGCCCAATCGAGGAGCTTTTCGAGGATCAGCTGACCTGCGCCGACCTGATCGTTCTCAACAAGACCGATCTTCTTGACAGCGCGAGCCTCAGCCGCGTTCGTGACGAGGTCGCCTCTCGCATTTCCCGCAAGCCCGTCATGATCGAGGCAAAGAACGGCGAGGTGCCGGCAAGCATATTGCTTGGTCTCGGCATCGGCACCGAAGGCGACATCGTCAACCGCAAGTCCCATCACGAACTCGAGCACGAGGACGGCACGCCGCACGACCACGACGAATTCGACAGCTTCGTCGTCGAACTCGGCCCCGTTGCCGATCCCTCGGCTTTCGCTGAAAAGCTGAAGGGCATCATCGCGGAGCATGACGTACTGCGTCTCAAGGGTTTCGTCGATGTCCCGGGGAGGCCGATGCGACTGCAGCTGCAGGCCGTTGGCACCCGTATCGATCACTATTTCGACCGAGCCTGGGCACCCGATGAAGCGCGCGGCACGCGTCTGGTGGTGATCGGGCTGCACGAGATGGACGAGACTTTGGTGCGCAAGGCGATAGAAGTCCTGGCATAAGGCAAACCGATGCATCTGCTTCTGGCACAGCAGGGAACGATCAATGACGGCGAGGAGGCGATCGATCTCGGTCAGTCTCCCGGCGACATCCTGTTCCTGTCCGCCGCCGACACCGAGCTTTCGGCAATCGCCGCCGCGCATGGCCACAGGCATCAGGCGCGCACGCTGCGCATTGCGAGCCTGATGAGCCTCAAGCATCCGATGTCGGTGGATGCGTATATCGAGCGAACGGCACGACATGCCAAGCTCATCATTGTGCGGGCGCTCGGTGGCGCAAGCTATTTCCACTATGCGCTCGAAGCCCTGCACGCCGCCGCCGCGCGGTATGGCGCGCTGATTGCCGTCTTGCCGGGCGATTCCAAGCCTGATGCGGGTTTGGCGCCGTTTTCGAATGTGCCGCTTGAGGATCTGAATGCGCTTTGGGCCTACCTGATCGAAGGCGGGGACACGAATTCTGCGGCATTCCTTGCGTATGCGCAAACCATGCTTTCGGGTGGTGAGAAGCCGGAAGCGGCCAGCCCTTTGATGAAGGCGGGGATCTGGTGGCCGGGGCGCGGTGTTATCGGCGTCGAGGAGTGGAAGGAAGCGGTTGATCGCTTCTGCTACCCAGGGAGAAGTGGCCCTTCAGGGCAGATGTGGCGCAGGAGTGATGCTGGGAGTGAGCAAGTCGATCGTCACGCCGATGGTTGCGGCACTGCCGATGGGGAGACGGGAGAGCGCCCGACTGTCGCCATCTCCTTTTATCGCGCACTTGTCCAGAGCGGCGAAACGCGCCCCGTTGAAGCGCTGATCGAAGCGCTTGCGGCGGAGGGAATGCGGCCGCTGCCGTTATTTGCCTACAGCCTCAAGGACGCGGTCTCGAAGGGTATCGTCGAGGCTGTCTTTCATGCGGTGAAGCCCGATGTGGTGATTAACACCACGGGATTTGCAGTCTCCGCACCCGGCGCTGCACGACAGCCGACCGTGCTGGAGGCTAGCGACGCCGTCGTGCTGCAAGCAATCTTTTCCGCGTCGTCTCAAGAGGCATGGGCCGCATCGTCGCAGGGCCTTTCGGCGCGCGATCTCGGCATGAATGTGGCCCTGCCGGAGGTCGATGGGCGGATACTTGCGCGGGCTGTCTCGTTCAAGTCGGCAGCGCGCTACGATGCGCTGGTCGAGGCGAACATCGTCGCCAGCGAGCCGGATGCCGGCCGCATGCAATACACCGCGCGGCTCGCCGCCAGTTGGGCGCGATTGCGCAAGACGCGTCCGCAGGACCGACGTGTGGCGCTTGTCATGGCGAACTATCCCAACCGCGATGGCCGTCTTGGAAATGGTGTTGGCCTGGACACGCCGGCAGGCACCATCGAGGTGCTTGGCGCGATGCGGTCGGCCGGCTACGCGGTTTCCAACTTTCCCGGGGATGGTGATGCGCTGATGCGGCATCTGATGGCGGGGCCGACGAATTCCGGCAACGATGGCAAGGTTGTCCGCGAGACGCTTTCCTTGAGTCGCTACAGGGAGTTCCTCGAAGGTCTTCCGAAAAAGATTCAGGATGAAATCGGCCGTCGCTGGGGTGCCCCGGAGACTGATCCGTATGTCAGGGATGGGGCGTTTGCACTGTCGTTCACCCGTTTCGGCGACGTGCTGGTCGGTATCCAGCCGGCGCGCGGCTACAATATTGATCCGAAGGAAAGCTACCATTCGCCGGATCTGGTGCCGCCGCACGGATATCTCGCTTTCTATGCCTTTCTCCGTCATGAGTTCGGTGCCCATGCCGTCATTCACATGGGCAAGCACGGCAATCTCGAATGGCTGCCGGGCAAGGCGCTGGCACTGTCGCAGGAGTGCTACCCCGAGGCCATCCTCGGGCCTCTTCCGCACCTTTATCCCTTCATCGTCAACGATCCTGGCGAGGGAACGCAGGCCAAGCGCCGCACCGCCGCTGTAATCATCGATCATCTGACGCCGCCGCTGACGCGCGCCGAGAGCTATGGGCCGCTGAAGGACCTGGAAGCGCTGGTCGATGAGTACTACGAGGCCTCGGGGGGCGATCCGCGCCGTATTCGTTTGCTCAGCAAGCAGATCCTCGACCTCGTCGCCGATATCGGCCTCGACCGGGATGCCGGCATTGCGAAAGGCGAGAGCGAGACCGAGGCGCTTAAGAAGCTGGACGCATATCTCTGCGACCTCAAGGAAATGCAGATCCGCGACGGCCTGCACATCTTCGGCGTTTCACCGCAGGGGCGGTTGCTGACCGATCTGACGGTGGCGCTGGCGCGCGTGCCACGTGGGCTTGGCGAGGGTGGAGATCGGAGCTTGCAGAGGGCGATCGCAAGCGATGCGTTTGGAAACCCCTCCCCAACCCCTCCCCATAAGGCGGAGGGGCTCAATCTGCGGCAGACCTCTCAACCACGCAAAAAGATCCTCAACCAGCTGCTAGGAGAGGCGGTAAAACAGGTAAGTCCTTCCCCCTTGTGGGGAGGGGTTGGGGAGGGGGCTTGTTTCGACCCGCTCGATTGCGACATGGCCGGCGATTGGCTCGGACCGCGCCCGGCGATGCTCACCGAGGTCTCCGCCGATCCATGGCGGACACAGGGTGACACGGTTGAACGGATCGAACTGCTCGCGGCGAAGTTGGTGTCTGCCGAGATCGCCTGCCCGAGCGATTGGCATGCGACCAATGCAGTCCTTGCCGAGATCGACGCCCGCCTGAAGCCCGCGATCCTCGCCTGTGGCGCCGCCGAGATCGATGGATTGCTGCGCGGTCTTGACGGTCGATTCGTGCCGCCCGGTCCTTCCGGAGCGCCGACGCGAGGGCGTCCGGACGTGCTGCCGACGGGGCGCAATTTCTACTCGGTGGACAGCCGCGCGGTGCCGACACCGGCGGCATATGAACTCGGCAAGAAGTCTGCCGAGCTCCTGGTCCGTCGCTATGTGCAGGATCACGGCGAATGGCCGGTTTCCTTCGGACTGACGGCATGGGGCACATCCAACATGCGCACCGGTGGCGACGATATCGCCCAGGCAATGGCGCTGATCGGCGTGAGGCCGATCTGGGATATGACGTCACGGCGTGTCACCGGCTACGAGATCATCCCGCCTGCCATGCTGCGCCGTCCGCGTGTGGACGTCACCTTGCGCATATCAGGCTTCTTTCGCGATGCGTTTCCCGAGCAGATTGCGCTTTTCGACAAGGCGATCCGCGCGGTCGGTGCGCTGGACGAAGATGTCGCGGACAATCCGGTCGCCGATCGCATGCGCGGCGAGGCGGCGAGGCTTGTCACAGCCGGGCTCGACGAAGCGCAGGCGCGCCGCCGTGCGGGCTTTCGCATTTTCGGCTCGAAGCCGGGGGCTTACGGCGCGGGGCTGCAGGCGCTGATCGACGAGAAGGGATGGGAGCGGCGTGCCGATCTGGCCGAAGCCTACCTGGTCTGGGGCAGTTATGCCTACGGTGCCGGCGACGAGGGGTGCGCGGAGCGCGGCGTCTTCGAGGAGCGGCTGCGGTCGATCCAGGCCGTGGTGCAGAACCAGGACAATCGCGAGCACGATCTTCTCGACAGCGACGAATACTATCAGTTCGAGGGCGGCATGGCGGCGGCGGCCGAGCAGTTGGCCGGCGCACGGCCGTCTATCTACCACAATGACCACTCGATGCCCGAAAAGCCGGTGATCCGCTCGCTGGAAGAGGAAATCGGCCGGGTCGTGCGCGGCCGTGTCGTCAATCCGAAGTGGATCGACGGTGTTATGCGGCATGGCTACAAGGGCGCCTTCGAGATTGCTGCGACGGTGGACTATCTCTTTGCCTTCGCGGCAACGACGGGTGCCGTCGGCAATCATCATTTCGAAGCCGTCTACCAGGCCTTCGTCGCCGATCCCAAGGTGCGCGACTTCATGATCGAGAAGAACCCAGCAGCGTTTGAAGAGATGAAGGAGCGGCTGCTGGAAGCGGTCGACCGCCAACTCTGGACGCCACGCAGCAATTCGGCGCAATTCGATCTTGCGCGCGCCGTCCACGACACTTTCAAGACCACAGAGACATTCAAGATTGCATCCGGGGAAAAATGAGATGACTGACGAAACGACGGATATGGTGGCCCACGACGACGCGCGCCATGCTGACAAGATGGCCAAGAAGAAGGCCGCGCGCGACAAGATCATGGCGACGAAGACGGACGAGAAAGGCCTTGTCATCGTTCATACAGGCAAAGGCAAGGGCAAGTCGTCAGCCGCCTTCGGCATGATCTTCCGGCATATCGCGCATGGAAAGCCCTGCGCTGTCGTGCAGTTCATCAAGGGTGCGATGTGGACGGGTGAGCGTGACCTCATCGAGAAGCACTTCTCCGATATCTGCCAGTTTCACACGATGGGCGAGGGCTTCACCTGGGAAACGCAGGACCGCGCCCGCGATGTCGCCGCGGCCGGTGCCGCATGGGAAAAGGCAAAGGAGCTGATCCGAGACGAGCGCAACTCGATGGTGCTGCTTGACGAGATCAACATCGCGCTTCGCTACGACTATCTCGACGTCAACGAGGTGGTGGCGTTTCTCAAGAACGAGAAGCCCTATATGACTCACGTCGTGCTCACCGGGCGCAATGCAAAGGACGAGCTGATCGAGGCCGCCGATCTGGTAACCGAGATGGAACTCATCAAACATCCGTTCCGATCGGGCATCAAGGGGCAGCCGGGCGTGGAGTTTTGATGACGCAGAGCTGGATTTTCTGGGCCATACTATCTGCGGCCTTTGCCGCGCTGACGGCGATCTTTGCGAAGATCGGCGTCGCCGGTGTGAATTCCGATCTCGCAACGCTTATCCGGACGATCGTTATCGTCATCATCATCACAGTGATCGTGGCTGCGACCGATCAGTGGCAGCCGTTCTCCAGCATCTCCGGGAAGACGTGGCTGTTTCTCTGTCTGTCCGGGGCAGCGACGGGTGCCTCCTGGCTTGCGTACTTCCGGGCGCTGAAAATCGGCGACGCGGCGCGCGTGGCGCCGATCGACAAGCTGTCGATCGTGCTTGTGGCGGTGTTTGGCGTCGTGTTTCTCGGCGAAAAGCTCAACACGATAAACTGGCTCGGCGTGAGCCTTATTGCCGGCGGGGCCTTGTTGCTCGCGCTGTTCTAGGGCCGTTTCGCAGCCGGCGCCATTTGAGCGAGGATTTCCACCGTTTCTCTGTTGGCTGGAAAGAAGGACTCGATCGCCAGTTCCGAGAGCGTGACGTCCACCGGGGCCCCGAATACCGTTGTCGTGGAAATGAAGGAAAGCAAGCCTGCCTCCGTCTGCAACTCGAATGGTACGGCGATGCCGGCATAGTCGTGCCCGCCGGCATGATCCTGTTTTTCGGACGGTGCCGGGTAGGCGGACAGTTCCTTGAGCAATTCACCGAGGACGGGGTCTGCCGTTGCCGATATCTGCTGGTGCAGGCGCTCCAATAGGTGAACCCTCCATTCTGGCAGGTTTGCGATGTGTGGCGCAAGGCCCATCGGGTGCATGCTGACGCGCAGGACGTTGACCGGCCCTGCCAGCAGCGACGGGTCGGTGACCCCAGCAAGAAGCGGGGCAACTGCCGCGTTGGCTGCTACCAGCGTCCAGTGGCGATCGACGGCGAGGGCCGGGTAGGGCTCGTGCCCCTTTAGCACCATGTCGATTGCTTGGCGTGCCGGACGCAGGGCAGGATCGTCGAGAGAGCGCTCGGAAAACAGCGGCGCAAAACCTGCGGCAAGCAGCATCGGATTGCGTTGGCGCAACGGCACGTCGAGCCGTTCGGCCAGGTGCAGCAGCATGTCGCGGCTCGGAACCGACCGGCCGCTCTCGATGAAGCTCAGGTGCCTTTGCGATATCTCGGCTTCCAGCGCGAGGTCGAGCTGACTCATCCGACGTCTCTGCCGCCAATCTCTGAGGTAGTCTCCAAGGGAGCGGGCGGGCGCCATCATCACGCGGCGTCCGGCAGCTGGTCGATGAAGCCGTGCACGGTCTTCAGGCGTCCGCTTTCGAGCACGGCAAAGTCGGTGCCCTTGATCAGATGTTCGCCGTCCTGCGGTCCAAGGCCCCAGGAAAACCGCAGGTTGTTGCCGTAGCCGTCGGCAGGGCCGAGGAGTTCGAACCGGAAGCCGGGGAAGCGGGTCTGGACCGCATCGACCAGAGCGTTGATCTGCGCGTGGCCTTCGCCGCGCATCAGCGGGTCGATATAGCTTGCCTCTTCATGCCAGGTTTCGGCAATCAGCGCGCTGCGGCGGGCGGCGTCCGTCTCGTTCCAGATTGCGATGTAGCGTTCGGCGCTGCTGTTTGCGTCTGTCATCAGATCGTCTCCTGTTTGGCGCCCGGCTCGTCCAGGCATTGCGATCATGGAGTAGCGCCAACGCCTCATCAATTACGCCGGAGGTAATCGGACGCCGGCCTCAGATCTCCAGCCAGAGGCGGATAGGGTTCAGCGGATCAGCCAGCAGCTTGATCGTAAAGGCGATGCACACGATGACCAGGAGTGGCTTGATCAGCCGCGCGCCGGTGCGCATCGCGAGCCGGGAGCCGAGCTGCGCACCCAGAAACTGGCAGGCACCCATAATCAGGCCGATCTTCCACAATATCGCGCCATAGGAGATGAAGACGACGAGGGCGCCGACGTTCGAACCGAAGTTGAGCAGCTTGGTGTGCGCGGTGGCCTTGAGCATTCCGAAGCCTGCCAGGGAAACGAAGGCCAGCATCAGGAACGAGCCGGTTCCGGGTCCGAAGAGGCCGTCGTAGAAGCCGATTGCCGGAACCAGCGTGAGTCCGAAAGCAAACGGCGTGATGCGGCGGTGTTTGTCGATATCGTTGAGGTTGGGCTTCAGCGCGAAATAGAGGGCGATTGCCACGAGCAGAACCGGCATGATCGCGCGCAGTACACCGCCGGGTACAATCGTCGCTAGCGCTGCACCGAGGGCGCCGCCCATGACCGCCATCAGCGCCATCGGCAATTGCTTGCGCAAATCGACATGTCCCTTGCGGGCGTAGGCAAACGTCGCAGACGCTGCCCCGAAAACCGATTGCACCTTGTTGGTGCCGAGCGTCTGCAGCGGCGGGATGCCGGCAATCAGCATGGCCGGAACCGTGATCAGCCCACCGCCGCCAGCGATCGAATCGACAAAGCCGGCAAGAAATCCCGCGGCGGCGAGGAAGAGAAGCAGATTGGGGGCAAGATCGGACAAGGCGGGCTCTGAGATGGGCTGTAATGGCGCGCATGTTGCATTTCCGGCCCTCTGCTGCAATGGCTTGCGTGACACAGGGGGACTGGTATTCGAAACGCCTATGAGCAAGATCGAATTCGATATGACACGCCGCCATGTGCTCGGGCTCGGTTGCGAGCGCGGCACATCGTTTGAAGAAGTGCATAGCCTAGCCGTGGCTGCGTTGGCGAAAGCAGGCGTTGCAGCAAAAGAGCTGGCTGCCGTTGCATCAATCGATACGCGCAGGCAGGAGGCGGCGATTTTGGCGGTGGCGGTGAAATTCGCCGTGCCGAGCATCTTTTTCGATGCAGCCTCGCTCGAGCGGGAGACGCCTCGTATCAAGAATCCCTCGACAATAGTCTTCGCGCACACGGGCTGCCACGGCGTCGCCGAAGCTGCGGCGCTGGCGGCAATCGGACCGGCGGCGGAATTGATCTTGCCGAAACTCAAATCGGAACACGCCACTGCGGCGATCGCGCGCATCCTGTTGCAGAAACAATAACGGGCGCTATGGTTGCCGCCGATCTCGCGGCGCCGTCGGGCGGCCTGCGGAAATAACGATAGAAGGAACACTCATGCACAAGGTCATTTATGACACGGATCCGGGCGTCGACGATGCAATGGCGCTGCTATTCCTGCACCGCCATCCGGAGATCGACCTTATCGGCATCACGACCGTCTTCGGCAATGCCTCGATCGAGACGACCACCCGCAACGCGCTGTTCCTGAAGAAAGAATGGAATATTCCGGCCC
Organism: Rhizobium sp. 05L419; assembly: GCF_056397845.1. Taxonomy (NCBI): domain Bacteria; kingdom Pseudomonadati; phylum Pseudomonadota; class Alphaproteobacteria; order Hyphomicrobiales; family Rhizobiaceae; genus Rhizobium; species Rhizobium sp. 05L419. The sequence goes on along the minus strand of NZ_JBFTOF010000002.1, from coordinate 274,661 downwards.
CCGTCGCTAAGGGTGCCAACGTGACGATCGATCCCTCCCGCAGGGAGGGCGCGTGGCCGACCTTCGTGCATGGCGACGACGGCCTTGGCAACATCAACGTGCCGGCCACCGTTGACGTGCCGCTCGATCCGCGCCCGGCCTACAAGTTCATCATCGAAACGGTTCGCGCCAATCCAGGCGAGGTAACGCTGGTTGCGGTTGGCCGCATGACCAATCTCGCGCTAGCCCTGAAGGAAGATCCCGAGATTGCCAGGCTGGTAAAGAGTGTGGTCATCATGGGCGGCAATTTCTATGTGCCGGGCAATATGTCGCCGGTCGCCGAGGCGAACATCCATGGCGATCCCGAGGCCGCCGATATCGTCATGACTGCGCCCTGGAAGGTGGTGGTCATCGGTCTCGATGTCACCGCGATTACGACGATGAGCCGCAGCTATCTTGCCGATGCCGCCGCCAGGGGCGACAACGCGGTGAAGCTGTTGAACGACCTGTCGCAGTTTTACATCGACTTTTACAAGCATGCAGTCGATGACGGAATGATGGTTCACGACAGCTGTGCCTGCGTCTACGTCGTGGCGCCCGAGCTGTTCACCACGATATCCGGTGCGGTGCGCGTCGTCTGCGGCGGCATTGCCGACGGGCAGACGATCGTGAAGCCGGATGGCCGCCGCTTTCCGCCAGGCGATTGGGACGGCCTGCCGAGCCAGGTCGTTTGCACCGGTATCGAATCGGGAAAGGTGATCGACCTCATCCGAGATACGCTGCTCAGGGCTTAGTCGCCGGCTGTCCCTGCGGATTTCGGCGCAACGGCAATGGATGAGTCCATTCAGTCGCTTGCGCCGCAATCTTCGCGTCTTGAATCCGATCGTTGAACATCTGCTACAATGCTATTTCGACAGATCGGATTCATCGCTCCAACTGGCGTTGACCTTGTCACCCCTCCGGCATAGATCATCCCCATGATCGAAGCTGCGCTTTCACATCTTCCGGCTCTGGAACCCGGCAGCGTCTGGCTTGTGGGCGCAGGCCCGGGCGCGCCCGGCTTGCTGACGCTTCTTGCTGTCAGGGGGCTGATGGACGCCGATGTCGTCGTTCACGACGCGCTGGTCGATGCCGACTGTCTCAAGCTGGCGCGGCCCGATGCGCTGCTGGAATATGCAGGCAAGCGTGGAGGCAAGCCTTCGGCCAAGCAGCGCGACATTTCGCTTCGCCTCATCGAACTGGCACAGGCCGGCAAGCGCGTGTTGCGTCTCAAAGGGGGCGATCCGTTCGTTTTCGGGCGTGGCGGCGAGGAAGCCCTGACGCTGGTCGAATACAATATCCCTTTTCGCATCGTGCCTGGTATCAGTGCCGGGATCGGTGGCCTTGCCTATGCCGGTATTCCGGTTACCCATCGCGACATCAATCATGCGGTCACGTTTCTGACCGGCCATAACTCTTCCGGTCTCGTGCCGGATGGCATAAACTGGGACGCGGTCGGCAAGGGCTCGCCTGTCATTGTCATGTACATGGCGATGAAGCATATCGCCGAGATCAGCACGAACCTGATCGCGGCAGGGCGGTCTCGCTCGGAGCCGGTGGCGTTCGTCTGCAACGCGACGACGAGTGGTCAACAGGTTCTGGAAACGACGCTCGGTGAGGCACCTGCTGCGGCTCTGGCGTCGGGCCTCGAGCCGCCCGCCATCGTGGTGGTGGGCGAAGTGGTACGGTTAAGGCAGTCTCTCGATTGGTTGGGCGCGCTCGCCGGACGGCGGTTGCGCCCCGATCCATTCCGGCATTCCAGCAGCAAGGAGACGGTATGAGTGGTCTGTTGATTGCGGCTCCGTCCTCCGGGTCGGGTAAGACGACGGTAACCCTTGGGCTCCTCAGGGCGCTGCGTAAGAGAGGTGTGGAGATCGCACCGGGCAAAGCGGGCCCGGACTATATCGATCCCGCCTTTCACGCAGCCGCGAGCGGAGTTGCCTGCCTCAACTTCGACCCATGGGCAATGCGGCCGGAGCTGATTGCGGCAAACGCGACGCTGCACCGCACCGGCGACCGGCTGCTCGTCATCGAGGCGATGATGGGGCTGTTCGATGGCGCTGCAGACGGAAAGGGAACCGCGGCTGATCTGGCGGCCATGCTCGGCCTCTCCGTCATCCTCGTGGTCGATGCCTCGCATATGTCGCAATCGGTTGCGGCGCTCGTGGCCGGATTTGCCGGATTTCGGGCAGATGTCCGCATCGCCGGCGTGATCCTCAACAAGGTCGGGGGCGAGCGCCATGAAATGATGCTTCGTCAGGCGCTGGATGCGATCCGCATGCCCGTGATCGCCGTCGTCCGCCGCGACAATCAAATCGCCCTGCCTGAACGTCATCTCGGTCTCGTGCAGGCTGGAGAACATCAGGCTCTGGAGAACTTTATCGAGCATGCGGCCGAGGCCGTGTCGGAAGAGTGCAATTTCGAGTTCCTGCTGCGCGTCGCGCGCCAGGGGCTGAACAAGCCATCGACCGCAAACATTGCGCGCTTGCCGCCGCTTGGCAGCCGTATTGCCGTTGCCCGCGATATCGCTTTTGCTTTTTCCTACGAGCATATGCTGCTCGGCTGGCGCCGCCGTGGTGCCGATATCTCGTTCTTCTCGCCGCTTGCCGACGAGGCACCTGAGAGAACGGCGGACGCCATTTACCTTCCCGGCGGATATCCCGAGTTGCACGCTGGCGAGATTGCAGCGGCGCAGACCTTCAGGGCCGCGATGCGTCAAGCCGCCGATGGTGGCGTGCGGATCTACGGCGAGTGCGGCGGGTACATGGTTCTGGGCGAGGGACTGGTCGATGCCGGCGGCGAGCAACATTCCATGCTCGGTCTGCTGCCGTTGGTGACGACCTATGTGGATCGAAAGCGCCACCTCGGCTATCGGCGCGTGTCACCACTCCGCGGCTCGTTCTTCGAGCAATCCATGACGGCGCATGAGTTTCACTATTCGGCCGTCGTTTCCGAGGGTGATGCAGACCGCCTCTTCGGCGTGACCGATGCCCTGAACAACGACCTCGGCAGCGCCGGGCTCCAACGGGGACAGGTTGCCGGATCCTATATGCACCTGATCGACCTTGCCGGGGAAACAGCATGAATGCGCCGATCGTCCACGGCGGGGGCATCACGGCAGCTGCAGCGCTTTATGGTGGCAAGCCGGAGGAGTGGCTGGACCTGTCCACCGGCATCAGTCCTTTCGCGGCGGCATTGCCCGAAATCTCGACGCGTGCCTGGCAACGGCTTCCCGACGGCTATCTGACGGATGAAGCACGCAAGGCCGCACGCGATTATTATGGTAGCGGCGATATTCTGCCCTTGCCCGTTCCGGGTACGCAGTCGGCCATTCAGCTCGTGCCGCGATTGCTGGTGGGGGCGGGGAGGGTTGCCATTCTCGGGCCGACCTATGGAGAGTACGAGCGTGCGATGAAATCGGCGGGCTGTGCCGTCGATCTGATCGGTGACCTAGAACAGATCTGCGACGCCCATGCCTTGGTTGTCATCGTCAATCCCAACAATCCCGATGGCCACACCTACGAGCCGGATCGGCTTGTCGCGCTCTGCAAGACCATGGCCGCGAGCGGAGGTCTCGTCGTCGTCGATGAGGCCTTTGGCGATACCGTCCCGCGCGCCAGCGTGGTGCCGCGGGTGGCGGAGCTGCCCAATCTCATCGTTTTCCGCTCTTTCGGCAAATTCTTCGGGCTTGCCGGACTGCGGCTGGGCTTCGTGGTTGCCGCCGGACCGATTCTTGATCGCTTCGAGAACTGGCTGGGACCATGGGCAGTATCCGGTCCCGCCCTGTCGATCGCCTCGTCGTTGCTGCGTTCGGACACCGCGCCGATCCGCCGGGCCATTGCGGAGAGCAGCGCCGCACTGCGTGTGGTACTGGAGAGCGGCGGACTTCGCATCGAAGGCGGCACCGCACTTTTCTCGCTCGTGGATCATTCATCTGCGAGTGCTCTGCATGCGCATTTGTGCCGCCACCGTATATTGGTCCGCAAATTCGACTATGCCCCGCATTGGCTACGTTTCGGGATCACTGCCCATGCCGCCAGCGACAAGCGGCTGGCGGCAGCCCTTCAGAGTTACGACGGATGATAATCGAGCTTAATCTTCTCGTGCTGGTGCTGGCCCTTCTGCTCGACAGGATAGTCGGAGATCCGGACATTCTGTGGGCGCGCTTGCCGCATCCCGTCGTCCTCTTCGGCAAGGCGATTTCAAGAGCGGACGCGTGGTTCAATCACGGCGACCTGACAAAGCCGAAACGGCGGCGCAATGGCGTGTGGTCGATTGCATGCCTGCTTGCCTTAAGCGCTCTTGCAGGGCTCGCGTTGCATTGGTTCTTTAGTCTATTCGGTCTTGCGGGCATTCTGCTGGAGGTCGTCTGCGTCACCATTTTCCTGGCGCAAAAGAGCCTTGCCGACCATGTCGGGGCGGTTGCAACCGGGCTCAAGGATGGCGGCATTCGCGGCGGGCGCACTGCCGTGTCCATGATTGTCGGGCGCGATCCGGAAACGTTGGATGAGCCTGCGGTGTGCCGCGCGGCTATCGAAAGTCTTGCCGAGAATTTCTCCGATGGCGTGGTTGCGCCGGCTCTGTGGTATGCCGTCTTCGGTCTGCCGGGGCTTCTGGCCTACAAGATGTTGAACACGGCAGACTCGATGATCGGCCACAAGTCCGAGCGCTATGTGGATTTCGGAAGGGCTGCGGCGCGTCTCGACGACTTTGCCAACTGGCCTGCGGCAAGGCTCTCAATCGTGCTGATCGCAGCGGGTGCATGGCTGCGTCGTGGACGTGCCGCTTCCCGCGAGGCATTCCGTACCGCCATGCGCGATGGTGGCCTGCACCGCTCGCCGAATTCGGGTCGGCCGGAAGCAGCCATGGCGGGCGCGCTCAATGTCCAGCTCGCCGGTCCGCGGGTCTATTCCGGCGTCGTTGTCATGGAGCCGATGATCAACGCGGCCGGACGAGAGACTGCAAGCGCAGCAGATATAGACGATGCAGTTTCCGTTTTTTATGCCAGCTGCTCGATGCTGACATTCATCGTCCTGTTGTTCTTCGTTTTTCTGCTGTAGGTGGTCAACAATTGCGCGACCTGGCGCTTCAGGCCGAGCTGCAGCTAGCCTGCACCACTGCCAATTGCCGGTCTCGCTCCAGGCAAGTGTGGCGCGCACACCCGGCCATAAGCTCCATGCTGTTTAAGCAACAGTGCGGTCGCAAATTGCGCCTTGCAGCAGGTGAGGGCATTGGCTTTTGAAATGGATTTGCCTATGAGGGGGATAAATTGTCATTACAAGAGGTACAGGCGTGACCGCTACATTCGATAAAGTTGCCGACATCATTGCAGAGACGAGCGAGATCGATCGCGACACGATCACGCCGGAAAGCCATACGATCGACGACCTCGGTATCGATAGCCTCGACTTCCTCGACATCGTCTTTGCGATCGATAAGGAATTCGGCATCAAGATCCCGCTCGAAAAGTGGACGCAGGAAGTCAACGAGGGCAAGGTCTCCACGGAAGAGTATTTCGTGCTGAAGAACCTTTGCGCGAAGATCGATGAGCTGCGTGCCGCCAAGGCCTGATCTGTATAGCCATTTTTTTCTCCGCCCTGCCGCCGTTAACCATGGCGGCCGGGCGGTTTTGTTATTAAGTAGGCCTAGCCGACGGGCATGTTGCCCCTCCGGCCGGAGGATACGATGCTCCTGGAATACTTCCAGATGATTGACCGCATCGAGGCGGTCGACCTTCAGAACGGTACGCTGAAGGCGCGCTCTGTCGTGCCTGCAAAGAGCCCGGTTTTCGAAGGTCATTTTCCAGGCATGCCCCTTGTTCCGGGCGTGCTTCTCATCGAAACCATGGCGCAGGCTTCAGGCATGCTCGTGCTGGCTGCGACCAACTTTACCGCGATGCCGTTCCTGATGTCGGTCGATGGCGCCAAGATGCGCACGTTTGTCGAACCGGAAGCGGTTCTCGACATCGAGGCGTTTCTGGAGCACGACGGTTCGGGATTTGCGGTCACAAAGGCAAAGATCACGAGCAATGGCAAGAAGGTGTGCGATGCGCAATTGAAGCTGCGTACCGTGCCTTTCAGCGAGGTTCCGCTCGGGGATATCGTCAAGAGGCGTGCAGGTGAAGTGGGTCTGATGGATGCCATCGCCGCACAGGGAGTGAATGGATGAGCAAGGCTCAGAATGATGTCGTGATCACTGGCATCGGCATTGTGACGTGTCAGGGGGTGGGCAAGGAGCCGCATGTTGCGCTGCTCAGTGCCGATGGATCTCCGAAGACAATCGTCGAAACCGAAAAGTTCAAGCCCTATCCGGTTCATCCGCTTCCGGAAATCGACTGGTCGCAGCAGATCGTCAAGCGCGGCGACCAGCGCCAGATGGAAAACTGGCAGCGCATCGGCGTTTTCGCGGCGGGTCTCGCCCTCGATGACGCCGGCTTCAAGGATGATGCGGAAGCGTGTGGCAGCATGGACATGATCGTTGCTGCCGGCGGCGGCGAGCGCGACATCAATGTGGACACACTGATCGTCGACGAAGGCCTGAAGCGCAATGATCGCGAGGTCCTGCTGAACGAAAAGCTGACGACCGAGCTTCGCCCGACGCTTTTCCTCGCCCAGCTTTCCAACCTGCTCGCCGGCAACATTTCCATCGTACACAAGGTAACCGGTTCCTCGCGCACTTTCATGGGTGAAGAGGCGGCCGGCATCTCGGCGGTCGAGACGGCGTTTTATCGTATCAAGTCCGGGGAATCTTCGCATGCTCTCGTCGGCGGCGCCTTCTCGGCCGAGCGGCTCGACATGGTCCTGCTGTTCGAATCGATCAATGCCCATTCGCGCGGCGGATGGCAGCCTCTCTGGTCGCGCGACGAGGGCGGCATCATCACCGGTTCCCTCGGCGTGTTTCTCGTGCTGGAATCGCGCGCCCATGCGACGGCGCGCGGCGCACATGTCTACGCAACGATTTCATCGATCGAAGGCGATCGCGGCAGCCGCAATGCCGGCAACCTGGAGAAGCGTCTCGAGCGGCTTCTTGAACCAGCCACCGGCCTTCCACCCCAGAGCTTGGCGATCTTCTCCGGCTCGACTGGCATGAAGGATCTCGCACAGCGCGAAAAAGCGGTTCTGGAGCATCAGTTCCCCGGAGCGGCGATCCGCGGTTTCGGCGGCGTCACCGGCCATGGGCTTGAATCGCATTTTGCGCTTGGCCTCGCGTTGGCGGCGCTGGCGGTCGACAGCAAGGCGAAGGTTCCACCGTTTGACGCTGTGCATGAGAAGGCGATGGTCACCGGTACGTCTGCGGCCATCGTCACGACGGTCGGCCATCAGCGCGGCGAAGGCGTCGCAGTTCTATCCGCGGAAGCATGAGGAGTAGGCACATGACAGATTCGGCTTACAAGGATCATCTCGGCCGTCCCATCGTCGCGGTCACTGGTGTCGGCATATTGACGTCTCTTGGCCAGGGGCTCAAAGACAACTGGGCAGCGCTGACTGCCGGCAAGTCCGGGATACACGAGATCAACCGTTTCCCGACCGACGGTCTTTCGACGCGCATCGCCGGGACGGTCGACTTCATCGACATTCCGGTCGCCAACGCGGTCGAGCGTTCCTATGCCTTCGCGCGCGAAACGACCATCGAAGCGCTCGCCGATGCCGATATTTCAGGGGATTTCAACGGCCCTCTGTTTCTTGCCGCGCCGCCGATCGAGCCTGAGTGGAGCGCACGCTTCGAACTTGCGGATCGCTCGCCGCCGGCCGATCATCCGGGCGACGCCTATGACCGCTTCCTGGCGGCAATGCGCCAGCGGCCCGATGCGGCTTTCCATGAGGCGGCGCTGTTCGGCTCGATTTCCGAGCGGCTTGCCGACCGCTTCGGCACGCGCGGCCTGCCGGTGACGTTGTCCACGGCTTGCGCATCCGGCGCGACTGCGATCCAGCTCGGCATCGAGGCTATCCGTCAGGGCCGAACGACGCGCGCGCTGGCGGTTGCCACCGATGGATCCGTCAGTGCGGAAGCTCTGATCCGCTTCTCGCTGCTTTCGGCGCTTTCCACGCAGAATGATCCCGCGACCAAGGCATCGAAACCCTTCAGCAAGGATCGCGACGGCTTCGTCATCGCCGAAGGCGCTGCGACACTTGTTCTGGAGTCGCTTGAATCGGCGATTGCCCGCGGTGCCAAGGTTCTCGGCATCATGAAGGGTGCCGGCGACAAGGCCGATTCCTTCCATCGCACCCGTTCGTCCCCCGACGGTGGCCCGGCGATCGCGACGATCCGTGCAGCGCTGGCGGACGCCGGCATGGATGAGAGCGGCATCGGCTATATCAATGCGCATGGCACCTCGACGCCTGAAAACGACAAGATGGAGTATGGCTCTATGCTGTCGGTCTTCGGCGAGCGACTGGCGTCTATTCCGCTGTCGTCGAACAAGTCGATGATCGGCCATACCCTGACGGCGGCTGGCGCTGTTGAGGCGGTGTTCTCGCTGCAGACGATGCTGACGGGTACGCTCCCGCCGACGATCAACTACAACAATCCCGATCCCTCGATCGTTCTCGACGTCGTGCCGAACAAAAAGCGCGAAGGCCAGGTGAATGCCGTGCTCTCCAACTCTTTCGGCTTCGGCGGGCAGAACGCCAGCCTTGTCATGGCGCTGGAACCGGCTTAATCGGTTCCCGACCGACGTTGAGATAAGACCAACATTGCTGCGCCCGCAACCCGATAGGGTGCGATAGGGACGCAGTAACATCCATAAACTGCGCATTAGCCTCAGGGCGGGTGCGCCCGTGAAGGACTTTGCCATGCGCGCTTTGCAACTGATCGATGACCGCAAGCTTGAGATCACCGACCTGCCCGAACCGGATGCTCCGGCCGCGGGCGAGGTGACGTTGCGCGTCAAGGCGGTCGCTCTCAACCATATCGACGTGTGGGGCTGGCGCGGCATGGCTTTCGCCAAGCGCAAGATGCCGCTGGTGATCGGCGCTGAAGCGTCAGGCGTCGTCGAAGCGATCGGTCCAGGCGTTGCCAATGTGTTGCCGGGCCAGCTCGTCTCAATCTATGGCGCGCGCACCTGCGGTCTCTGCCGTCCCTGCCGCGAGGGCCGCGACAATCTCTGCGAACACGTCTCCGGCGTTCACGGCTTCCATCTCGACGGCTTCGCGCAGGAGAAGGTCAACCTTCCTGCCCGCCTGCTGGTTCCGGCTCCTCCGGGTGTCGACGCTATCGGTGCCGCACTGGCGCCTGTGACATTTGGCACTGTCGAACACATGCTGTTCGACAATGCCAAGCTCGAATCGGGCGAGACGATCCTCATTCATGCCGGCGGATCGGGCATCGGCTCGGCGGCGATCCAGCTTGCCAAGAAGATCGGCTGCACCGTCATCACCACCGTCGGCTCCGATGACAAGATCGAGAAGGCCAAGGCGCTTGGCGCCGATCACGTCATCAACTATCGCACTGACCGTTTCGAAGGCGTGGTGCGCAAGCTGACGAAGAAAAAGGGTGTCGACGTCGTCTTTGAACATGTTGGCAAGGATACCTGGGCAGCATCGATGTTCTGCCTGAAGCGTGGTGGCCGGCTCGTCACCTGCGGTTCGACATCGGGCGTGTCGACCGAGATGAACTTGATGATGCTGTTCCAGCAGCAGCTGAAGCTACTCGGTTCGTTCGGCTGCCGCATGGAAAACATGGCTGATGCCATGCAGAAGATGGGCCGCGGGCTGGTTCATCCGGTTATCGATACCGAAGTAAGCTTCGATGACATCGACAAGGCCCTGGAGCGCATGGAGTCGCGCCAAATCTTCGGCAAGATCATCTTGAAGATGGATTGAGCCATTGAAGCTCTTCATCACCCGTATCGTCCTCAAACTGGACCATCTCCGCCAGTGGCTGATCGCGCAGGTGATGTTCGGGTTCCTGAACTTCCTCAAGCTGTTTCCGGCTGATGGTGCAATAAACTTCATCGATTGGCTGATGCGCAAGATCGGCCCGCGCACAAAGCGTCACAGGCTGATGCTCGCGAATCTGCGCAACGCCTTTCCCGACAAGAGCGATGAGGAGATCAACGACATTGCGCTGGGAAGCTGGGCCAACATGGGCCGGCTTGCCGCCGAATACGTGTTCCTCGATCGTCTGTTCGATTTCGATCCGGCGCGGAGCGAGCCGGGCAGGGTGGAGGTTTCGGGCATTCCGATTTTTATCGACCTCCTGACCAATCCGCGGCCGTTCATGGTCTTCACCGGCCATACCGGCAATTTCGAGCTGCTGCCGGTCGCGGGAGCTGCGTTCGGTCTCTACGTCAGCGTGCTCTTCCGTCCTCCTAACAACCCCTATGTGGCGCAAAAGGTCTTCGATTTCCGAAGTGCGCGCATGGGCAAGCTCGTGCCGTCGCATGCGGGTTCTTCCTTCGCGCTCGCCCGGCAGCTGGAAGCCGGCAAAGGCGTGGGTGTTCTGGTTGATCAGAAATTCGGCAGGGGGCTGAAAACCACGTTCTTCGATCGTCCGGTAAAGACGAACCCGCTGCTTGGAAAGCTGGTCCGCCAGTTCAATTGCGACGTCTATCCCGCCCGCTGCGTCCGCCTTCCAGGCAACCGCTATCGCCTTGAAATCGAGCCCAGGCTCGAAATCCCGCGCGATGCCGACGGCAATCTCGATATGACCGCGACCGCTCAGATGCTGAATAACAAAGTCGAGAGCTGGGTTCGGGAATACCCGGAGCAATGGCTTTGGTACCATGATCGCTGGGAAATAAAACGTCAGGTTATTTAGAAGGGGCATACCCCTACATCTCCTCATTGAAAAACAATGGGCCTTCTTCATTGAAAGTGAAGATGTGTCATGTTACCCATTTCTATGAGTGCGAGAGACTGCGCGGTTTCGGCCGGATCAGCTGGCTTGCCAGGTTCAGCCGCTATCGAGAGCACTACCTTACGGAATCGGCATTTGGAGGTGTCGTGCTCGGTCTTTTTCAGGCGTTCTCACAGCGCTGTGCGCAAATAGAAGAGGCAATAAGAAATGGTGACGATGCTCGCGTCAGCAGTCTTGATGGTTCGGTCGATGCGCTCGTCGAAGCGATTCTTGGCTACAGACCTGCCAATTTGCTCTATGCGCACATGCAGCTCCAGTTCGTCGGCTGCCTGATCGATCAGTATTCCGAAGACAGCGATGCCGTGCGGGAGCATGTGAAGCTGTTGTCGCATTTGATGCAGCAATATTTCGATTCATCCTCGCCGCGCTGGCAGATGCCGCCGTTGGAGATTGACCTTGTGTCGGCTCCGACCGCCTATGTCCCGAACACGGATAACGGAAATTTCCTCAATGCGGCGATTTTGGAGGCACTTCCGGACCGCGTTGCAGTGCTTACGAGGGACTACCGATACCTCTATTCCAACGCGGCTAACTCTGCTCATCACGGCAGGAAGCCTATGGAGATGATCGGACGTCATGTCTCGGAATTCATTGGCGAGAGTCTCTTCTGCGAGGATATCAAAGCGAGGCTGGACGCCTGTTTTTCTGGCCAGCACTCCGACGATACCTATCATCAGCATGAAAGCGCTCTCGTCCAGCCGATACGTTGCCGCATGTCCCCGTTGCGCGATTCCTCGGGAAGCATCATCGGTGCCTTGATCGTTCTTGAGGATGTGAGGGCAGCGTCGGGTACGCTTGCTGCCTGATCAGGCTTTCGTCCAGACCGCGAGCTCGTATCCGTCCGGATCGCTGAAATGAAAGCGGCGGCCGCCGGGAAAGCCGGTGATCGGGCGAATAATTTTTCCGCCGGCCCTTTCGACCGCACCAAGGGCGGCTTCGAGATCGTGCGCGTAGAGGATAACGAGCGGTCCGCCGGGCCGAGGCGCCTCGAGGTTCGTGAAGCCGCCTTTGAGCCGACCGTCGTCGAACTCGCAGTAGTTCGGACCGTAATCGGTGAAGTGCCAACCGAAGGCGCTTCCATAGAATGCTTTGGTCGCCTCGATGTTGGCCACGTTGAATTCGACGTAGTCGATTCTGAGATCGTCTTCAGTCTTTGTCTTGGGCATTTCCTATACCTCCATCAGCGATTTCAAGGCATCAAGGTCTCGGGCGACATGCGCGGCATCGGCCTCGAACTGTTCGTCGGACATCCCTGGCATCCGCAACAGCGTAAACATGACCTCGCAGCCATCATCGTTCGGCACGACGCGCAGGGCGTTATAGACGCGCAGGCCGCTTTCTATCGTCACCGTGTGATCGATGACGCCGAATTCGTTGTGCGGAACAAAGCTCACCTTTACAATGCCGAGGACGCCCTCGGCGATCCAGTCGTCGCCGCTGCGCTCGAGCCCGGATGCCAAGCCCGATGCCCAGAGCGGCATATTTTGTGGCGCCCCCGCGAAGGCGTAGACGTCACGCCAGTTCCTATCGATGGAGCGATGGATGATCCTTGCAGGCATTGTGACCATGATGTTCCTCGTATTCGTTGCGAGAGATAGCATTGTGACGGGCAAGGTCCTGAAGGAAACGGTCCGCGTGTGAGGCAATATGGTTGGATTCGCGGAGGGCGCAATACGAGACCATTGTAGCCCTAATCGAACTTGCCGTTTTGACAATTGAATGCCACAACACCGATCCAAAATGACTCACCGGAGGTTTATCGTGGAAAAGGCAGAAATCGGGCTGATCGGTCTTGCCGTCATGGGTTCCAACCTGGCGCTTAACATCGCGGAAAAAGGCAACAAGATTGCGGTGTTCAACCGTACGCCTGAGAAAACGGATGAGTTCTACGAAAGCGCCGGCGATCTAAAGAAGCAGATCATTCCTTGCAAGACCATCGAGGAATTTGTCGAGGCGATCCGCCCGCCGCGTCCGATCATCATCATGATCAAGGCCGGCGAGGCAGTGGATCAGCAGATGGAACTGCTGCGTCCGCACCTGTCGAAGGGCGACATCATGATCGATGCCGGCAATGCGAACTTCCGCGACACGATCGCGCGCTTTGACCGTCTGAAGAATACGGACCTCACCTTCATCGGCATGGGCGTATCGGGCGGCGAGGAAGGTGCGCGCCACGGTCCTTCGATCATGGTCGGCGGCACGGAAGATAGCTGGAAGCGCGTCGAGAAGGTGCTGACCTCGATTGCCGCCAGGTACAAGGGCGATCCCTGCGTCGCCTGGCTCGGCAACGACGGCGCCGGCCATTTCGTCAAGACGATCCACAACGGCATCGAATATGCCGATATGCAGATGATCGCTGAAATCTATGGTATCCTGCGCGACGGCCTCGGCAAGAGCTCCAAGGACATCAGCGGCATCTTCGGCGAATGGAACAAGGGTCGCCTCAATTCCTACCTGATCGAGATCTCCGAGAAGGTACTGGCTGCAACCGACCCGGTCTCCGGCGGTTCGATGGTCGACATGATCCTCGACAAGGCAGGCCAGAAGGGCACCGGCAAGTGGTCGGCGATCGAAGCGCAGAACATGGGCATTCCGGCGACCGCGATCGAAGCGGCCGTGGCTGCCCGCAGCATCTCCTCCATGAAGAGCGAGCGTGAAGCAGCCGAGAAGATCTTCGGCACGCCGAAATACGACTTCCCGATCGCCTATGGCGCGGAACTTAACAAGGATCTGGAACTCGCGCTCTTCGCCGCCAAGATCGGTGCCTATGCGCAGGGCTTTGCGGTCATGGCCGAGGCGTCGCGCGAGTTCAACTGGTCGCTGCCGATGCCCACGATCGCCAAGATCTGGCGTGACGGCTGCATCATCCGCTCGCAGTTCCTCGACGAGATCACGTCCGCCTTCACCAAGGCACCTGATGTGGCCAACCTGATCGTGACGCCGGCCTTCTCCGAGATGGTCAAGGAGTCGCTTCCGGCACTCCGCCGTGTGGTTGCTGCTGCTCTGCAGGCCGGCCTGCCGGTTCCGGCACTGACCTCGGCGCTGACCTATTTCGACGCCTACCGCCAGGGCCGCGGCACTGCCAACCTGATCCAGGCGCAGCGCGACTTCTTCGGCGCACATGGCTTTGACCGCCTCGACGGCAAGGATTTCCACCACGGCCCATGGGGCAGCGGCGCATCGACCTTCTAGGGCTGCCTGCCGAAACGAAATCAGCCGGGCCATTGGCCCGGCTGTCAGTCAATAGTACCCAGCTTTCGCGCCTGACGATTGCCGCGGCCAAAGCCGGATAGCGCCAGTTCAGAACTGGATGTCGGCAACCGGACGCACCATGATCGTGGCGGAGCCGGCGTCGAAGTCGTGCAGCGTTTCGTTGTGATGAGCGACGATGTCGGCAAACGTCAGCGTCTGGGAATCAGCGGTCGTGTGCCCGTCGGCCACAAGCGTTACGTCGTAACCGAGCGACACGGCACGCCGCACGGTGGTATCGACGCAGAACTGCGTCATGCATCCGCCGACCACCAAGTGGGTAACAGACTTTTCCTTGAGCCGATCCTCAAGGTCTGTCCCGAAGAACGAATCCGGGCTTTTCTTGTGAACGACCACGTCGTCTTCGGCGGGCGCGAGCTCATGACGGATTTCCCAACCGTTGGTGCCGATTGCCAGGCGATGATCGGCTTCACCATCGTGTTGCACGATCACGACAGGTGCGCTCTGCTGCCGCGCCAGTTCCTTGAGCCGGCGAAGACGTGCGACGGTCTCGTTCAGCGCCATGTCGATGAGCGGCTGACGTTGCGGCGTTCCTTTTCCTGCAAGGATCGCATTCTGGACGTCGATGATGAGCAGGGCTTTCGTCATGTCTTCTTTCGCAATCGGTATTGATGTCGCCATGAGGCGTGTGGTTTTCGGTGCGCTGAGCGTTTTAGCGACTGTCTATACTTCAATGGAAGAGTTTGCCCAAGGCGGTTGTCGCAAAACGATTTGCGATGGTGATGGTGAAAAGGCGGATCGTCTGAGCGGCTTAAGCCGAAGCTGTTTCCACTCCGTCCGCGAGGTACAGGCTGATCAGGCGGACAAGCTCGCTCTGCAGCTGCCCGCCGTGGCACGCTGAAGGACCCGACGGTCGTTGTGGATTGCCTCGTCAAGGCCATCGGAGATGATCAAAGCGGCGGTTCGGTCGGTCGCGTTTGGCTGGCTGTTCAGATAGGTCGCGACGGCCGCTGTATGGTTGCCGAGGTATTCAACCTCAAATGCGCTATCGGGATTGCGGTGGCTGTCAAAGCTGGGGGCCCTCGTCGAGCAGCACTCTATGGAGCCCAGGGCAGATGCTATGCGCCGCCACCATGGCCCGAACCAAATTCGCGCCAATTGCTCCAGCGACAGTCGATTTGTTCGTGATTTCCGCATCACCGAAAGACAATCATCGAGGTGGCGGTGGCGAATAGCTTCGATCAAAGAGAGCTTATCCGGAAAATACTGGTAGAGCGAGCCGATACTTATCCCGCCAACTTCTCTGTTGGTTGTGAACCCGGCCCACCCTGCCTCGCACGCCTTATCTGTCCCGCTGCCGCCACACCGGCTGGCTGATGCTCTGGAGCAGTTCCGGTTCGACGCCGTCGATCCGGGCGATGACGGCCTTGGCCATCTCGCGGCCGGCATGGCGGACGTCTTCGTAGACGGTGATGATCTCCGGCCGGATCCAGTTGAGGATCGGTGCGGATTCCTTCGAGACCATGTCCACGTCGTGGCCGAGCCGCTTGCCGGCTGCCTCGATGCCGGCGTTGACGGCGATGGCGGCGCTTCCGGCGGAACACACGATGCCATCGGGCGCGTTTGGAGAGCGCATCATCGTTTCGACCGCATTGCGGATTTCTTCGAGGGGGGTGTCGATCGTAACCCGCAGCGGCACTTCCTCGGCGCCGTAGTCGTGCAGGCCGGTCTGAAAGCCTATTCGCATGTGCGTGTAGTATGTCAGCTTGCTTGGCGGCTGGAGGAGGGCGATGTGCTTGCGCCCTCTGGCGACCAGTTTTGCCACGGCCTGGTAGGCAAAGGCCTCGTTGTCGAAATCGTGAAACGGATGAACCTGCCCGGCATCCGTTCGCCCATGCGTGGCAAAGGGCATGTTGCGCTCTGTCAGCAGCCTGACGCGGGGGTCGTCTGGCTCGATGCGGGAGATAATGACACCGTCTGCCGAGCCGGTATCTAGAATGTAACGTACCGGCAGCATTGGATCCTTGCTGTGCGAATGCGGCGTGACGACGATGTGATAGGGCGTGCCGCTCAGAACTTCAGAAATGCCGAACACCATCTGGCTGCTGAAACCCATGATCTCTTCGTCGATGCTCAGCACGAGGGCAATGACGTTGGTCTTGCCTGTTCTAAGGCGCACGCCGGCCCTGTTCGGCTGGTAGCCGAGCTGACGGGCGACCATGCGGACGCGCTCCTTGGTCTCCGCGCCTATATCGGGCGCGTCCTTGAGGGCGCGGGACACCGTGGTCACGCCAAGGCCGGTCATGAAGGCGATTGTCTTCAGTGTTGGCCGTTCGCGCGTTGCCTCAGCCACCGCTCCCCTAAAACTCCCTTTGTTTTCCATCCTGCTAGGCCGTCCTGTGCGATTTTGGTCCGCTTATAGATGCTTTTGGAAGCGCTGTAAGCACGAAGGCCGCAAGCCGCTTATCCCGCAAGATGCAAAATCTGTAACGATACAGTAGAAATGTCGAGCGCTTTTTCCAACATGCCTGGAGCTATCGCTCGCATTGATTGAATCGTCGATTTATGCCCGTATTTTTTGCGCTTGCGAAAGGATGGCAGTTTCAAAGTCTCCAAGACTCCCTAGAAATTCTAGTTATATCAAATAATTACACGTAGTGTGCGTTGCACACACCGCTGCTTGGCTTTATCTCGCCTTGCTATGGAAACGGGCTTTATGACAGGCATTGGTAGCAAATGACGCGGGAAAACAAAATTTTCGGGGAGGACTGTTGCGCGAAAATATCGATTGAACTAAGTTTTTCCGGCAACGTTTCAGTGAGGGAGGAAAACTCATGAATTTCCGTTTGATGGCGGCTGCGCTTGCCGCTTCCGTCGTGCTGCCGCTTGGTGCGGCAAGTGCGACCGATCTCGAAGTTACCCATTGGTGGACGTCCGGCGGCGAAGCTGCAGCCGTGGCTGAACTGGCCAAGGCGTTCGACGCCACCGGCAACCACTGGGTCGACGGGGCCATTGCCGGTTCCGGCGGCACCGCGCGTCCGATCATGGTCAGCCGTATCACCGGCGGCGATCCGATGGGCGCTACGCAGTTCAACCATGGCCGCCAGGCCGAAGAACTGGTTCAGTCCGGCCTGATGCGCGACCTGACCGACGTCGCGACACAGGAACACTGGAAGGATATCATTCGTCCGGCCAGCCTGCTCGATTCCTGCACCATTGACGGCAAGATCTATTGCGCTCCGGTCAACATTCACTCCTGGCAGTGGCTCTGGCTTTCGAACGCGGCCTTCAAGAAGGCCGGCGTCGCCGTGCCGAAGAACTGGGATGAATTCGTTGCTGCTGCACCGGCGCTTGAAAAGGCCGGTATCGTGCCGCTCGCCGTTGGTGGACAGCCATGGCAGGCCGCTGGTGCTTTCGACGTGCTGATGGTCGCAATCGCCGGCAAGGACGTCTTCCAGAAGGTTTTCGGCGACAAGGATGCTGAAGCCGCTGCGGGCCCGGATATTGCCAGGGTCTTCAAAGCTGCCGACGATGCGCGCAAGATGGCCAAGGGCTCGAACGTGCAGGATTGGAACCAGGCAACGAACCTCGTCATCACCGGCAAAGCCGGCGGACAGATCATGGGCGACTGGGCGCAGGGCGAATTCGCTCTGGCTGGCCAGAAGGCCGGCACGGACTACACCTGCCTTCCGGGCCTCGGTGTCAACGAAGTGATCTCGACGGGCGGCGACGCCTTCTACTTCCCGCTGCTCAAGGACGCCGAAAAGTCCAAGGCGCAGGAAGTGCTCGCCAAGACGCTTCTCGACCCCAAGACGCAGGTTGCCTTCAACCTGAAGAAGGGCTCGCTGCCGGTTCGCGGTGACGTCGATCTTGCTGCCGCCAACGACTGCATGAAGAAGGGTCTCGAGATCCTCAAGGCGGGCAACGTCGTGGCGGGGACCGACCAGCTGCTGTCTGCCGATAGCCAGAAGCAGAAGGAAGACCTCTTCTCCGAGTTCTTCGCGAACCCTTCGATGACGCCTGAGGCGGCACAGAAGCGCTTCGCCGAGATCATCGCGTCTGCCGATTGATCGTCTAAATCCTTGCTGTTGCGATCCGGCTCCCGTTGAGGGAGCCGGATCTTCCGGAATTCCTGCTTGCGATCCGGCTTGTGACAGCGCTCTTCAGGCGGCTCCGTCGTGCCTCGCACGACCTGCGGTCTGGAGGTGGAAAACAGGAGGGGCGTCCACTTGGTCCGCCGCTCGCGATCACAGAAGCATTTGCGTTTCAGGAGGAGTCACAATGACGGGTCAAGCGAGAGCAGGCCGGCCAAATCAGTTGCTGCGCAATCTGAACTCTAAAATTGCATCCATCCCGATGATTCTGACCGCCGTCGTTATTTTCCTCGGCGGCACACTCTGGACGGTGTTCTATTCCTTTACCAACTCGAAGCTGCTGCCGCGGCTGAGCTTCGTTGGCTTTGACCAATACAAGCGCCTGTGGGCGGCGCCGCGGTGGATCATTTCCATCGAGAATCTTGCCCTTTACGGCATCCTTTCCCTGATCTTCAGCCTGGTGATCGGCTTCGTTCTGGCCGCCCTGATGGATCAGAAGATTCGTTTCGAAAATGCGTTCCGGACGATTTTCCTATATCCCTTCGCACTCTCCTTCATCGTCACCGGCCTGGTTTGGCAGTGGGTGCTCAATCCGGAGTTCGGCATCCAGTCGGTGGTGCGCTCGCTCGGCTGGACGAGCTTCAGCTTCGATCCGCTCTATACGCCTGAAATCGTCATCTACGGGGTGCTGATCGCGGCGTTGTGGCAGGGAACCGGGCTCGTAATGTGCCTGATGCTCGCCGGACTGCGCGGCATCGACGAGGATATCTGGAAGGCCTCGCGCGTCGACGGCATACCGATGTGGAAGACCTATCTCTTTATCGTCATTCCAATGATGCGTCCGGTGTTCATCACCACGCTCGTCATTATCGCCAGCGGCATCGTCAAGGTCTACGACCTTGTGGTGGCGCAGACCAGCGGCGGTCCCGGCATTTCGTCGGAAGTTCCTGCGAAGTACGTCTACGACTACATGTTCCAGGCGCAGAACCTCGGACAGGGCTTCGCGGCCTCGACCATGATGCTCGTGACGGTCGCCATCATCATCGTGCCCTGGGCATATCTGGAATTCGGGGGAGGGCGTAAGCGTGCCTGATGCCATTGCTCTCAAGAAGACGGACACCAGCGTTGTGACGGAGAAGACATTTTCCGGGCCGAGCGGTCCGAAGCCGAAGCGGGTGATCTCCCCGCGCAATATCATGCTCTACGGCTCGCTTTTCGTCGCCGCCGCCTACTACCTGTTGCCGCTCTACGTGATGATCGTTACGTCCCTGAAGGGTATGCCCGAGATCCGTCTCGGCAACATCTTCTCGCCGCCTGTCGAAATCACCTTCGAGCCGTGGGTCAAGGCCTGGGCAACGGCCTGCACGGGTCTTAACTGCGACGGCCTGTCTCGGGGCTTCTGGAACTCGGTGCGGATCACCGTTCCCTCGGTGATTGTCTCGATCGCGATCGCTTCTGTGAACGGCTATGCGCTTGCCAACTGGCGCTTCAAGGGATCCGAACTGTTCTTCTCGATCCTCGTGATCGGTGCGTTCATTCCCTATCAGGTGATGATCTATCCAATCGTCATCGTGCTGCGTGAATTGGGAATATACGGGACGCTGACTGGTCTCATCATCGTGCACAGCATCTTCGGCATGCCGATCCTGACGCTGCTCTTCCGCAACTATTTCGCGTCGTTGCCGCAGGAGCTTTTCAAGGCGGCGCGCATCGATGGGGCGGGCTTCTGGCAGATCTTCCTGAAGATCATGGTGCCGATGTCGCTGCCGATCTTCGTCGTGGCAATGATCCTGCAGGTCACCGGCATCTGGAACGACTTCCTCTTCGGCGTCGTCTTCACGAGGCCTGAGTACTATCCGATGACCGTGCAGCTCAACAATATCGTCAATTCTGTCCAGGGCGTGAAGGAATACAACGTCAACATGGCCGCAACGATCCTCACGGGTCTGGTGCCGCTGGTTGTCTATTTCGTGTCGGGACGACTTTTCGTCCGTGGCATCGCCGCCGGCGCAGTGAAAGGCTGATCCATGAATTCGAGCGTTTCCATCAAAGATCTTTCGTTGAACTTCGGCGCGGTCAATGTTCTCAAGGATCTCAATCTCGAGATCAACGACGGCGAGTTCCTGGTGCTGCTCGGCTCGTCCGGCTGTGGCAAGTCGACCTTGCTCAACTGCATCGCCGGTCTGCTGGATGCATCCGACGGCCAGATCTTCATCAAGGGCAAGAACGTCACTTGGGAAGAACCCAAGGACCGGGGCATCGGCATGGTGTTCCAGTCCTACGCGCTCTATCCGCAGATGACGGTCGAGAAGAACCTGTCCTTCGGGCTCCAGGTCGCCAAGATCCCGCAGCCCGAGATCGACAAGCGCGTCGCCCGCGCTGCCGAGATCCTGCAGATCCAGGCGCTTCTGAAGCGCAAGCCGGCCGAGCTTTCCGGCGGCCAGCGGCAGCGTGTCGCGATCGGTCGGGCGCTGGTGCGCGACGTCGACGTGTTCCTCTTCGACGAACCGCTGTCCAATCTCGACGCCAAGCTGCGTTCGGAGCTGCGCGTGGAAATCAAGCGTCTGCACCAGTCGCTGAAAAACACCATGATCTACGTCACCCACGACCAGATCGAGGCGCTGACGCTTGCCGACCGTATCGCTATCATGAAGAGCGGCATCATCCAGCAGCTAGCCGATCCGACAACGATCTATAACAAGCCGCGGAATCTCTTCGTGGCAGGCTTCATCGGTTCGCCGTCGATGAACTTCCTGCGCGGCGAAATCGCCAAGCAGGGCGACCAGACGGTGTTCACCGCCAATGGCGTGAGTTTCTCGGTCGACGCTTATGAGACGACCGAGCGGCTGCAGGCCGGCCGCAAGGTCATTCTTGGTGTCCGTCCGGAACATGTGAAGGTCAACGAAAACCTCGGTGCGGAGGTGCACGACGCGACGGTCGATATCGAGGAGCCCATGGGCGCCGACAATCTGCTGTGGTTGAAGCATGCCGGCCACACAATGTCAGTGCGCATCAACGGTTCGCGCCGCTTCAGCCCCAGCTCACGCGTGAAGCTCGGCTTCGATATGTCGCTGGCGTCGATCTTCGACGCCGAAACCGAACTCCGCCTCTAGAAGTCGCATGCGGGTGGAGCCGAAAACTCCGCCCGTTCTTACAATCGGCCATCTTGGCCTGCCAAATTCGGTCGCAGCCCGGTGTTCCGGGTTCTCCCAAGAGCGGCCTGATCGGGACAATGCTATGACATCCTTGCCGACCAACCGGTTCAACCTCGACCTTTCCGGATCGTGGCAGCTCACCTCCACCGATGGCGAAATCACCACGCCGATCACCCTGCCGGGTGATGTGCACTCGGCGCTGCATGCCGCAAAGCTCATTCCCGACCCTTATTTCGGCCGCAACGAAGACGTGGTGCAGTGGGTGGCTGATCGCGATTGGGCGATCGAACGCAGCTTCACGCTGTCGGAGCTGGATGGCGACTGGTACCTCGATATCGACTATCTCGATACCGTTGCGGCGGTTTTCGTCAACGGCTCTCCGGTGCTGTTGGCCGATAACAGCTTCCGTCGCTACCGGCCCGATGTCAGCAGTCAGCTGAAGGCTGGCGACAACGTCATCCGTGTCGTGCTGCATTCAAGCATTGCGGCCGGCGCCGACCGCCAGGCCAAGCAGCCCTTCTATATTCCATATTCGACAGGCAATTCGCCGATCGCCAACGGCAACATGCTGCGCAAGCCGCAGTGCCATTTCGGCTGGGACTGGAACATCGCGATAGCGCCGCTTGGCCTGTACGGCACGATTGCGTTGCGCAAGCTCGAAACCGCACGCATCGAACACGTCACGACCCGACAGGTGCACAATCTCGACGGCTCCGTGGATCTGCAGGTCAGTGCGACGCTGTTTGCCAAGAGCCCCGGTATCGTTCCCGTGCATTTTTCGCTCGACGGCGAGCGCGTGCGCCTCGACGTTGGTGTCGCTGCCGGCGAAACGGTGGTGAACCACGTTTTCCAGATCGACAAGCCCCGCCTCTGGTGGCCCGCAGGGAGCGGCGAGCAGGCGCTCCTTGCTCTGACGGTGGATCTGCCGTCGGATGCACTGACCAAGCAGATCGGGCTTCGGACCGTCGAACTCATCACCACGCCGGATGCTACCGGCAGCCGCTTCGCGCTCAAGGTGAACGGCCGGGAGATCTTCTGCCGCGGCGCCAACTGGATCCCGGCGGATGCGCTGTTTTCGCGTTCGAGCCCCCAAAAGACCGCGGATCTGTTGCAGTCTGCCAAGGCTGCGAACATGAACATGATCCGCGTCTGGGGCGGCGGCTTCTACGAGCAGGATTACTTCTACGACCTTTGCGATCGGCTCGGCCTGCTGGTGTGGCAGGATTTCATGTTCGCCTGCAATCTCTACCCGTCCACCCAGGACTTCCTAGAAAACGTCACGCTCGAAGTAGACTATCAGGTCCGCCGCCTTTCCTCGCATCCGTCAATTGCGCTCTGGTGCGGCGACAACGAGCTGGTCGGTGCGCTGACCTGGTTCGATGAATCGAAGAAGGATCGCGACCGCTACCTCGTTTCCTACGATCGTCTCAACCGGACGATCGAACAGGCGATGAAGAAGGCGGCTCCCGACGCAATCTGGTGGCCGTCGAGTCCGGCTTCCGGCTATCTGGATTTCGGCGATGCTTGGCATGCCGACGGTTCCGGCGATATGCACTACTGGTCCGTTTGGCACGAGAACAAGTCGTTCGACAATTATCGCTCGGTGCGCCCGCGCTTCTGCTCGGAATTCGGCTTCCAGTCATACACGTCGCTGCCCGTCATCAAGACCTATGCCGATGCCAAGGACATGAATGTCGCGTCGCCCGTCATGGAGCTGCACCAGAAGAATGCCGGCGGCAACGAACGCATTGCCGGCACGATGTTCCGCTATTTCCGCTTTCCCAAGGACTTCCCGAACTTCGTCTATCTCTCCCAGATCCAGCAAGGGCTGGCGATCAAGACAGCGGTCGAATACTGGCGGTCGCTGAAACCGCATTGCATGGGCACCATCTACTGGCAGCTGAACGACACCTGGCCGGTCGCATCCTGGTCGAGCCTCGATTACGGCGGCCGCTGGAAGGCGATGCACTACCTGGTGAAGCGCTTCTTCCAGCCGGTGGCGGTTGCGGCCATTCCTTCGGATGACGGCATGACGGTCCAGTTTTCGCTTGTCAACGACACGCTCGACGAGGTGAGCGTCGATCTTTCGATCTCGATCCTCGATATGAAGGGCGAGCGCAAGCATCTGAAGGATGTGCAGGCGGTCTGCAGTCCGGATGCAGCGGTCACGGCGGCTTCCGTCGAGGTCGCCGATTTGCCTGCGGGTACGCTGCTTGCCTGGCGTTTCACGGCGTCGAACGGCATGGGCGGCGAGGGGCACTACGTGCACGGCACCTACAAGGCACTGGAACTCGAGCCCGCGGGCCTGATGGTCACGCACGAGTATGTCGAGGAGGACGGCTCCGTCTGCCTCAACGTCACCGCCAAGGGACTTGCACTCTTCGTGATGATCGAGACTGACACCGACGGCAAATATTCCGACAATGCCTTCGATCTTGCGGCGGGTGAAACGCGCCGCATCACCTTCACCCCGGCAAAACCGCTCGAGGGCGGCGTTCTGCCGGAATTCCGTTTCTACGACCTGCAATCCTGCCAGTCCGTGGATTGATGCTGATTAAAATGCAATGGGCACGAGGCCCGAGGAGAATGATATGACGAAACTCAGTTTTCAGCTGTATAGCGCCCGCAATTTCCAGCCCTATTCGGCAATCTTCGAAAAGCTCGGCAAAGCCGGCTATCAGGAAGTCGAAGGCTTCGGTGGCATCTACGCCGATCTGGACAACGCCGGGCTGAAGAGCCTGCGCGCCGATCTCGACACGAACGGCCTCGTCATGGCGACCGGCCACTTCAGCCCCAGCTTTCTCGATGGCGAAGTCGAGAAGTCGCTGAACATTGCCAAGGTGCTCGGCATGGATTCGATCTATGCACCGCATCTGGCCGCTGACGAGCGCCCGACGGACGGTGCCGGCTGGCTTGCGTTCGGCAAGCGTCTGCAGGAGATGAGCAAGCCTTACAAGGACGCCGGCTATGAGTTCGGATGGCACAATCACGACTTCGAGTTCGTCAAGCTCGCCGACGGTTCGCTGCCGATCGAGCGTATCTTCGAAGGCGCGCCGGATATTTCCTGGGAAGCGGATATCGCCTGGGTCATCCGCGGCGGCGCCGATCCCTTCGCCTGGATCGAGAAGCTTGGGAGCCGCATCACGTCCGTCCACGTCAAGGACATCGCGCCGGCCGGCGAGAACAAGAACGAAGACGGCTGGGCCGATGTCGGTCATGGCACTGTCGCATGGTCGAAGCTGATGGCCGCGCTGAAGGGCACCAAAGCCAAGCACTACGTCGTCGAACACGATAACCCGAGCGATATCGATCGTCTGATCACCCGCTCGATCGCATCCTTCAAGACCTACTGAGGCACACTATGACCAAGGAACTTGGCGTCGGCATCATTGGATGCGGCAACATCTCCACGACTTACTTCTCCCTTTCGCCTCTCTTCAAGGGGCTCAAGGTTCTGGCTTGCGCCGACCTCAACGTGCAGGCCGCCCAGGCCCGCGCGGAAGAGTACGGCGTCAAGGCGCAGACCATCGACGAGCTTCTCGCCAATGACGAGATCGATGTCATCGTCAACCTGACGATCCCGGATGCGCATTTCCCTGTTTCGAAGGCGATCCTCGAAGCCGGCAAGCACGTCTATTCGGAAAAACCGCTGGTGCTCACACTGGAGCAGGGCGAGGAGCTTCGTAGCATCGCCAAGGCGAAGAATCTCTCCGTCGGCTGCGCGCCGGATACCTTCCTCGGGGGCGCACACCAGCTTGCCCGCAAATATGTGGACGAGGGCGGTATCGGCCGCATCACTTCGGGCGCGTGCTACGTCATGAGCCCAGGCATGGAAATGTGGCATCCGAACCCGGACTTCTTCTTCCTGCCGGGCGGCGGTCCGATCCTCGACCTCGGCCCTTACTACATCGCCAACCTGATCAACCTGATCGGCCCGGTGAAGCGCGTCGGCGCCATAACATCCATGGCATCAGAAACCCGCACGATCACCAGCCAGCCGCGCAACGGCGAGATCATCCCGGTCAAGACGCCGACGACGGTCCAGGCGATCCTGGAGTTCGTCAGCGGCGCGACGGTCACGCTGACGGCCAGCTGGGACGTCTGGTCTCACCGCCATGCCAACATGGAGCTCTACGGCACCGACGGCTCGCTCTATGTGCCAGATCCGAACTTCTTCGGCGGTGTCGTCGAGGCCAGCGGCCGCGACAAGGAGATCAAGCCGCTGGAAGACTGGGATCACCCCTTCGGCATTTCCAACCAGGAGAGCCCGCAGGGTCCGCGCGCAAACTACCGTACGGCCGGCCTTGCCGACATGGCGATGGCGATCATCGAAGGCCGTGACGCGCGCTGCTCGCTTGATCGCACGCTGCATGGCGTCGACGTGATGACGTCCATCCTGAAGTCGGGTGAAGAAGGCAGGTTCATCGACCTGACCACGACCTGCACTCAGCCTGCAGCGCTCGGGATCGAGGAAGCACAGGCACTCTTGAAGTAGTTTAGAAACTTGCGCCGTGCGCTTGCCGTATCGGCGCGCTTGCTCCCATAGTTCCGTCATGCTCGGGCCTCACGCGGGATCTATAACGCTCTGTTGCAGATCCTCGGCACAAGGCCGAGGATGACGCCGGAGGTGCTTTTACCTTTCGGCTGCCGCCCAATGCGGATACGAACGAGAAGCACTTTTAAATAGGTTTAGGAGACCTTCGCAGATGAGCTGGCAACCGGCTTCAGACCGCTATTCGAAGATGAAGTATAATCGTACGGGCCGTTCCGGCCTGAAGCTTCCGGCCGTTTCGCTCGGCCTCTGGCACAACTTCGGTGGCGACACCCCGCATGACCGCAAGATCGACATGTGCCGCACGGCGTTCGATCTCGGCATCACGCATTTCGACCTCGCCAACAACTACGGCCCGCCTCCAGGCTCTGCCGAAACCGCCTTCGGTGAAATCCTGCGCACCGAATTCGCCGGGCTGCGCGACGAGCTGATCATTTCGTCCAAGGCTGGTTACGACATGTGGCCAGGCCCCTACGGCGAGTGGGGCAGCCGCAAGTATATAATCGCCTCTTGCGACCAGAGCCTGAAGCGCATGGGCATCGACTATGTCGATATCTTCTATTCGCACCGCTTCGACCCGGATACCCCTCTGGAGGAGACTTGCGGTGCTCTCGATCATATCGTTCGTTCCGGCCGGGCACTTTATGTCGGCATCTCGTCCTACAATTCGCAGCGCACCCGCGAGGCTGCTGCGATCCTTAAGGACCTCGGTACACCATGCCTGATCCATCAGCCGAGCTATTCCATGCTCAACCGCTGGGTCGAGGACGACAAGCTTCTCGATACGCTTGACGAGGTCGGCATGGGCTCCATCGTGTTCTCGCCACTGGCCCAGGGCATGCTGACGACCAAGTATCTCGGTGGCATCCCGCAGGACAGCCGCGCTGCGCAGAACCACTTCCTCAAGAAGGACTTCATCCGCCCAGGCATCATCGATAATATTCGCAAGCTCGCCGAGATTGCCGAAAGGCGCGGGCAGACGCTGGCGCAGATGGCGATCGCATGGGTGCTGCGCGGCGACCGCGTGACGTCCGCGCTGATCGGCGCCAGCCGTTCGTCACAGATCGTCGATTGCGTCAAGGCGCTCGACAACCTTGAATTTACGGCAGACGAGTTGAAGGAAATCGATGTCTATGCCCGCGAGGCTGATATCAACCTTTGGGCCAAGTCCGCGGAAATCGAATAATCAAAAACGCCCGGAACGACCTTCCGGGCGCTTTTCATCTACAGTTTGATGTACGTGCCGCAGAGTATGCGAGCGTGAGGAGGAGACGCCATCATGATCCGCAATCCCATCCTGCCGGGCTTCAATCCGGACCCATCCATCTGCCGCGTCGGCGACGACTACTATATCGCCACCTCGACCTTCGAATGGTATCCCGGCGTGCAGATTCATCATTCGCGCGATCTCGTGAACTGGACGCTAGTGCGTCGCCCGCTGGAGCGAAAATCGCAACTCGACATGCGCGGCAATCCGGACAGCTGCGGTGTCTGGGCACCGTGTCTTTCCTATGCCGATGGACTCTTCTGGCTGGTCTACACCGACGTCAAGCGCTTCGACGGAAGCTTCAAGGATGCGCACAACTACATCGTCACGTCGCCTGAGATTGAGGGCGAGTGGACCGATCCGATCTACGTGAACTCCTCGGGGTTCGATCCGTCGCTCTTTCACGACGAGGATGGCCGCAAGTGGTTCCTCAACATGCAGTGGAACCACCGCACCGAAAGCTTCGGCGGCGCGCCAAAGTCGCCGGCCTTCGACGGTATCTTGATGCAGGAGTGGGATCCCCGCACGAAGAGGCTGAAGGGTTCGATCAAGAACATTTTCGCCGGAAGCCCGCTTGGGCTGGTCGAAGGCCCGCATCTATTCCAGCGCAACGGCTACTACTATCTAACGACGGCGGAAGGCGGTACCGGCTATGACCATGCAGTGACCATGGCCCGCTCGCGCAATATTGATGGTCCCTATGAGATGCATCCGAACATGCACCTGATAACCTCAAAGGATCATCCCGAAGCCGTGCTGCAAAGGGCAGGGCATGGGCAGTACGTCGAAACGCCGGACGGCCAGGTCTATCACACGCACCTCTGCGGTCGCCCGATGCCGCCAAAGCGCCGCTGCACGCTCGGGCGCGAAACCAGCCTGCAGAAATGCGTCTGGCAGGAAGACGGCTGGCTCTATCTCGAGAATGGCATGACTGTGCCCGATGTCGTCGTCGAGGGACTGAAGGGTGCCGTTCCCGTCGAAAAGCCCACGCGGACCGAATACAGTTTCGATGACGGCCGGCTGCCGGCTGATTTCCAATGGCTTCGCACGCCGCAACCCGAGCGCATCTTCAACCTGACCGACCGCCCCGGCCATCTCAGGCTTATCGCCCGCGAAAGCGTTGGTTCCTGGTTCGAGCAGTCGCTGGTCGCCCGCCGCCAGGAGCACCACAGCTTCCGTGCCGAGACCGTCGTCGAGTTCGATCCGGACACCTATCAGCAGGCTGCCGGCCTGACGCACTACTACAATCGCCACAAGTTCCACGCCGTGGTGGTGACGCTGCATGAAAAGCTTGGCCGCTGTGTCACCATCCTATCTTGCGATGGCGACTATCCGCACAGCCGCCTGAGTTTTCCGGCAGGCAGCGGCGCTGCTCTTCCTGCCGAAGGGCGCGTGCAGCTTTCCATGGAAATCCGCGAGAATGACTTGCAGTTTTTCTGGCAGACGGAAGGCAAGGGCGCCTGGCAGGCGATCGGCCCGGTGCTCGATGCCGGCGTGGTTTCCGACGAGGGCGGACGCGGCGAGCATGGTTCGTTTACCGGGGCTTTCGCGGGTGTCCTGGCATTTGACACATCTGGCCGCGCCAAGACGGCTGATTTCGACTGGTTCAACTACGAAGAGCTGTGATCGATCGTCGGCATCAGCCGGAGATAGGGCGATGCCGCATTTGTCGTCGAGCGTGACGTTCACGTGACGAAATACATGTGGAGCCGTGGCCATCGCATGCCCCCGGCCGAGCGGCGTCACATGCAGGACGTCCGCGATTATCGCCGTTATCGCCTGTCGGAGCCGCCACGCGGCTATCGGCGGGTCCGCATCGACAACGACTACCTATTGATCGGTACCGCCAGCGGCGTGATCTCCAACATCATCGCCGGGCGCTGACGGCTTCGGCGCAGGCGATAGGAGGGCCGCAATGATGGCCGCCCTTCCGGCTTATGGACCACCGCTATGGCGACGACGGCGGCCCCGTCGACAGCAGCCGCTGAGCAACGCTCCTGAACAGGTTGCCTGCGATGGGGTCTCTTTCTGCTTGGGGTGGTGTCTGCAATCCGTCAATCGGCGGAAGTGGCTCGCATTCCTCGCATAGGCAGCGATATGGCCTGGCCGCGGGTACCTTCATGCGGCCCGGTCTCCCCATCTTACGAACGGGTCAGGCAGGTTGCGCCATTTCTCGGGCACGAAATCCTCATCGTCGATCAGACATGCATCGAGCTCGCTCCGGATCCAGCCTTCGTTCATCGGGTCCGCGCCGATGAATACGATCTCCTGGCGACGATCGCCCCAGGTCGGATCGAGGTAGGGGGAGATCGCGGTGAGGAAACGCTGGTCCTTTGGCCACTGGTCGAGCGGCACCGCAGCCCACCACAGCCCCATCCGGCGAGTTCGCAGGATCGCGCCTGCCTGGCTGAGCTCCCCGACGTGATGCGGCCGCGTGGCGAGCCAGAAAAAGCCCTTGGCGCGCACGACGCCCGGCCAAGTCGTGTCGAGAAACTGTTGGAGCTTGAGCGGATCGAAGGGACGCTTTTCGCGGTAAACGAACGAGCGGATGCCGTATTCCACGGTTTCTGGCACGTGGTCCTTGAAGCCGTGCAGTTCCTTGTACCAGAGCGGATGGGTCTCGGCGCGGTCGATGTMGAAACGGCCGGTCCCAAGGACGTCCTTCAGGTCCACTTTGCCGAAATCGGTTTCAATGAGCCGCGCATCCGGATTGAGGCCAACGATGATCTGGCGCGCTGCTTCGCGTTCCGCCTCCGTCGCGGCGCCGATCTTGTTGAGGACGACGACGTCGGCGAATTCGATCTGCTCGACGAGCAGATCGACGACGGTGCGGTTGTCGCCGTTGCCGGCGGTCTCGCCGCGCTGCGCAAGGAAGTCGGCGGAACCATAATCGGCCAGCAGGTTGGCCGCGTCGACGACCGTCAGCATGGTATCGAGCCGTGCGACGTCGGAAAGGCTCTCGCCGTTTTCGTCGCGGAATTCGAACGTGGTGGCGACAGGAAGCGGCTCGGCGATACCAGTCGACTCGATCAGCAGATATTCGAAGCGCCCCTGTTCGGCGAGCTGCCGAACCTCCTTCAGCAGATCGTCGCGCAGGGTGCAGCAGATGCAACCGTTGGTCATCTCGACCAGTTGTTCCTCCGTCCGCGACAGGTTCGCGCCGCCGTCACGCACCAGTGCGGCGTCGATGTTGACCTCGCTCATGTCGTTGACGATGACGGCCACCCGCATTCCCTTTCGGTTCGTGAGGATGTGGTTCAGCAAGGTCGTCTTTCCAGCGCCGAGAAACCCGGAAAGGACAGTGACCGGAAGCTTATTATCCATCAATGGCTCCTATTTATGTTATATCATTACATCGGCAACACTGAAAAAGGCGGACCTCGAGTCCGCCTCGATAGACCTTCAGCTTTCGCTCGAAAGGCAATCCTTCAAGCTGTTGGCAATGCTGCGCATGAGGTTGAAATAGAGATCGGGGCCGGCGTCGAGTGTTGCCGCTTCCGGATCGAGGACACCCGGCTTTGCCTTCGTACCTTCGATCACGACATCGACAAGACGGGGCTGGAACTGCGGCTCGGCGAAGACGCAGGTGGCGCCGAGACTGGCGACTTTCTTGTGAATCTCCGATATGCGCTCGGCGCCTGGAATGGTTTCCGGGCTGACAGTGATGGAACCGGCGACGCGTACCTTGTAGCGATCTTCGAAATATTGATAGGCATCATGGAAGACGACGAAGGGCTTATCCCTCACCGGTGACACGATGCCGGCAATCTCCGTATCGAGCGCATCCAGCTTGTCGTCGAGCGCTTTGGCATTTGCCTGATAGGACAGCGCGTTTGCAGGATCTGCCGCGACGAGCGTGGTGGTGATCTCGGCGGCCATTGCCTTTGCATTCATCGGATCAAGCCAGAGGTGCGTGTCAAACGCACCGTGATCGTGGCCGGCGTCGGCGTGGTCATGACCTTCGTGGTCTTCGCCTTCGTGCCCTGCGGCATCATGCTGATCGTCGTCGTCGTGCGCTTCGAAGGCGCCGCCTTCGCGGAATTTGAGCTTCGTCAGCCCCGGTGCCCGGTCCAGCTCGGCAACTGTTGCGTCCGTGCCAAGCGCTTCCAGCGGCTTTTCCAAGAAGGCTTCGAGCCCTGGCCCCACCCAGAACACCACCTTGGCGTTTTGCAGGGCACGGGCGTTCGACGGCCTCATCGTGTAGGTGTGCGGCGAGGCGGCACCGTCGACGATCAGCTCCGGCGTACCGACGCCCTGCATGATCGCCGACACCAGCGAATGGACCGGCTTGATCGAGGTGACGACGACTGGCGCGTCGGCTGTTCTGGCCGTCCCGGCAAAAAGGATCGCGGGGATTGCGAGGGTAAGGCCCGTCGCGAGTTTCATCTGCACGCTCCGCTTGAATTGCGATTGTTATGTTATTACATCAATTGCGTTATGCTATAACGTGTGCGATAGCAGGACGCAACAGCACTTTCGGAAAAATGATGTTATCTCCCGCAAATTTCGAGACGAAGCCGCTGGTCTCGCTCTCCAACGTTGGCGTCCGGCGAAATGGTCGGTGGCTGGTGCGCGGCGTCGATTTCTCGGTATCGCGCGGGGAGATCGTGACGCTGATCGGCCCAAATGGCTCCGGCAAATCGACCACCGTCAAGGCCGCGATCGGCGTGCTGAAGCCGGACGAGGGCAGGGTTGACCGTGCATCCGGTCTGAAGGTGGGCTATGTGCCGCAGAAGCTTTCGATCGACTGGACGCTGCCGCTGACCGTTCGCCGCCTGATGACCCTCACAGGGCCGCTTTCCAACAGTGATATGACGGCGGCGCTCGAGGCCGTCGGACTTTCGCACATGGCTGGGGCCGAGGTGCAGCATCTCTCGGGCGGCGAATTCCAGCGGGCACTGATGGCGCGTGCCATTGCCCGCAAGCCTGATCTGCTTGTGCTGGACGAACCCGTTCAGGGAGTCGATTTTTCGGGCGAAATCGCGCTTTACGATCTGATAAAGTCGATCCGCAATAGCACTGGCTGCGGTATCTTGTTGATTTCGCACGACCTGCACGTCGTCATGGCCGCCACGGATACGGTGATCTGCCTCAACGGGCACGTCTGCTGCCGCGGCACGCCGCAAGCCGTGACGCAGAGCGCCGAGTATGTGCGTCTGTTCGGCAGCCGCGCAGCGCAGGCACTTGCCGTCTACAGCCACGATCACGACCATACGCATCTCCCAGACGGGCGCGTGCTGCATTCGGATGGAACGGTGACGGATCATTGCCACCCCGATGACGGACACCACCACGATCACGACGTTCACGATCACGTGCACCATGATCATGCCGGCCATACCCATCACGATCGCACCGCGGCCGATCACGGCCATGAGCATCACGACCCGGCTGGAGAGCGGCATGTTTGACGATTTCTTCGTTCGCGCCATCCTTGCGGGCGTCGGGCTGGCACTGACGACCGGGCCGCTCGGATGCTTCATCATCTGGCGCCGCATGGCCTATTTCGGCGATACGATCGCCCACTCGGCGCTGCTCGGTGTGGCGCTGTCGCTGCTCCTGCAGTTCAACGTGACGCTCGCGGTCTTCATGGTGTCGGCGACGGTGTCGATCCTGCTGCTCTTCCTGCAAAAGCGGCAGGCTTTGTCGGCGGATGCACTGCTCGGCATCCTTTCGCATGCGACGCTGGCGATCGGTCTTGTCATGGTCGCTTTCATGAGCTGGGTGCGCATCGACCTCATCGCTTTCCTGTTCGGCGACATTCTCGCCGTATCGCAGACGGACATCGTCTTCATCTGGGGTGGTGGCGTTCTGGTGCTGGCTGCAATCGCATGGCTCTGGCGGCCGCTACTCGCTTCGACTGTCAATCCCGAACTTGCCGAGGCCGAGGGGCTGCGGCCGGAGCGGGCACGTCTGTTCTTCATGCTGTTGATGGCCGTCGTGATCGCTATCGCGATGAAGATCGTCGGTATCATGCTAATTACCTCGCTGCTGATCATCCCGGCAGCTGCCGCGCGCAGGTTTTCCTCGACGCCCGAGGTCATGGCGGTTCTCGCATCGCTGATCGGCGCTGTCGCCGTCGTCGTCGGTCTCTTCGGCTCGCTTACCTACGATACGCCGTCGGGTCCCTCGATCGTGGTCGCGGCATTGATACTCTTCATCCTCAGCCTGCTGCCCAAGCGCGGGCGGGGGCAGGCGGCAATGGAAGGACAAGGCTCATGAACGCACCACTTCTGACCAAGAACCAGGCCCTTGTCTTCGACGTGCTTGAAAAGGCAGAGGGGCCGCTCAGCGCCTATACGATCCTCGACAAATTGCGCGACCATGGGTTTCGCGCGCCATTGCAGGTCTACCGGGCACTGGAGAAGCTGCTCGAATACGGCGTCGTACACCGGCTCGAAAGCATCAATTCCTTCGTTGCCTGCGCACATCCCGGCGAGAACTGCCACAGCCACGGTATCGTCGCCTTCGCGATCTGCGAGAGCTGCGGGCAGGTGATGGAGTTCCACGATCACGAGGTGGACCACCGCCTCATGGACTGGACGCGCGGCAAGAAATTCAAGGCCGAGAAGACGACGATCGAAATTCGCGGCCTTTGCGAGGCCTGTGCCGCTTAGCGTATCGCGATCGCGGTGGCGCAGTGGCGTTGATCCTCAGCAAGGGGTCAGAGCGCCTTCAGGTCTCGGGCGAAACGATGCCAGTTAGCGACGTATCTCTCGGCCGACTTCCGCAGGCCATCGATCGCTGCGTCATCGAGGGTACGGATCGCTCGGGCAGGCGATCCGACGATCAGGGAATTGTCAGGGAACGCCTTGCCTTCGGTGATCAGCGCATTGGCGCCGACGAGGCAGTTGTTGCCGATCGTTGCGCCATTGAGGATCGTCGCGCCCATTCCGACCAACGAGTTGTCGCCGATCTTGCAGCCGTGGACGATCGCGTGATGGCCGATGGTGCAGCCTTTGCCGATCACGACCGGAGAGCCGGGGTCGGTATGCAGCATCGCGCCTTCCTGGATGTTGGTCGCCTCGCCGACGGTGATAGGTTCATTGTCGCCGCGCAGCACTGCACCGAACCAGATGCCGACGTCGGCGCCCAGAACGACTTCGCCGATCACGTGGGCGTCCGGCGCAATCCAGTAGGTGCCGGACGGCGGCAGTTGCGGCTTCAATCCACCCAGAGCGTAGACAGGCATCGCTTTTCCTCCGTTTGAGCATTTCCGCTTTTCTTCTAATCGCGCTCTAACGTTGTGTTTTACGCAATTCCAAACGCAAAACCGCTAAGCACTTTTGCTGGATTTGCTCTAGGCGACGGTGACGCCGAGCGTTGCAATACCGTCGATGCCGCAATCCACCCGGTCTCCACGCTTGACGGCGCCGACGCCGGCCGGCGTGCCGGTCATGATGACGTCCCCCGGTGCGAGAATGAACAGCTTCGAAAGTTCGGCAATGATTTCCGGCACCTTCCAGATCATCTGGTTGAGATCGCCGTCCTGGACACGCTTGCCGTTGAGATCGAGCCAGATGCGGCCTGCTGAGGGATGTCCGAGCTTGGCTGCCGGAACGATGGCCGAGACCGGCGCGGAATATTCGAAGGCTTTCGCAACTTCCCAGGGGCGGCCGAGTTTCTTGGCTTCGGCCTGCAGGTCGCGCCGGGTGAAATCGATGCCGACGGCGTAGCCGTAGACGCAGTCGAGTGCCGCTTCGCTCGGGATGTTTTGGCCGCCGGCTTTCAGTGCCAGGACGCATTCGACCTCGAAATGAACGTCGTTGGAGAGCGGAGGATAGGGGAAATCCCGGCCCGACGGCAGAAGGTTGTCGGCGTTCTTCTGAAAGAAGAAGGGCGGCTCGCGGCTCGGGTCATGCCCCATCTCGATCGCATGGTCTGCATAGTTCCGACCGACGCAATAGACACGTCGAACCGGGAAACGATCGGACGCGCCTTCAACGGGCAGCAGGACGGGTTTGGGAAGAGGAATGACGGTGGCGGTGGACATGATGCGCCCTTGCTGTTTTGCGACTCCCGTTATCTTAGACGGAAAGCGGCGCGTGTCGCTAGTCGGCATCCTGTTCGTCGCCGCCCGCCCAGCAATACCAGCATTGCTGCCCCGCGCGGGGAAAACTGGTGTTTTTCGAAGCTTTGCGCTATGAGCGCGGACATGACGACATCTCATTTCTATGCCGAGGCCCCGCAAACCGGCCAGCCGATCCTCGCCGTCGCACCGATGATCGACTGGACGGATCGCCATTGCCGCTATTTCCACCGGCAGATCAGCCGACACGCGCTGCTCTACACCGAGATGGTGGTGGCGGACGCGATCATTCACGGGCCGCGCGAGCGGCTGCTGTCGTTCGACGCGGCGGAGCATCCGGTCGCGCTGCAGCTCGGCGGCTCGGATCCGGAAAAGCTCGCGAGGGCGGTGGAGATCGCCGCGCCCTACGGCTACGACGAGATCAACCTCAATGTCGGCTGTCCCTCCGACCGGGTGCAGTCCGGAACCTTCGGTGCCTGCCTGATGCTGACGCCGCAGACGGTGGCGACGTGCATCGCGGCGATGAAGGCGGTCTGCAACGTGCCTGTCACGGTGAAGTGCCGGATCGGCGTCGACGAGCAGGATCCGGAGATCGCCTTGCCCGACCTGCTCGACCGGGTGCTCGACGCCGGCGCCGACGCGGTGTGGATCCATGCCCGCAAGGCCTGGCTGAAGGGTCTGTCGCCCAAGGAAAACCGCGAGATCCCGCCGCTCGATTATGACATCGTCTACCGCATGAAACAGGCGCGGCCCGGCGTCTTCGTCGGCATCAACGGCGGCATCCAGACGCTGGATGCAGCAGCGGAGCATCTCTTGCATGTCGACGGCGTCATGCTTGGGCGCGCGGCTTACCAGAACGCAGCCGTGCTTGCCGATATCGACCGGCGCTTCTTCGGCGCGCCTGCCGGCGAGACGGACTGGCACGGCCTGCGCGATCGGATGATGGCCTATGCCGAGCGGCATATCGCAAGCGGCGGCCGGCTGCAGCAGGTGGCGCGGCACATGGTCGGCCTGTTCACCGGTCTGCCGGGCGCGCGGCGCTACCGGCAGATCCTCTCGACCGATGCGGTGAAACCGGGAGCGGGGCCCGAGGTGATCGCAGCCGCCTTTGCAGCGGTGGATTTCGACGGCGCTCGGGAAGCGGTCAGCGCATAGGGAACGGCTTATCCGGCGCGGCTGCATTTTGCGGGAGCATCGAGCGCTGCCGCGCGTGCTCGTTGCTCCCGCATTCCTTTGCTCATCACAGAAAGCTTCTAGCGCGCCTCGGCGCGAAGGGCTGTTGTCCGGGGCGTGTTCATGCCATCTCTCCTTCATCCGCGCCCAAGGACCTGGGCGCATTGGGTTCCTGTGACGAGCACAGGAACGAGGGAGCGTTTGGGGCCCTCGCGGCCAGTATCGCACCATCGGAGGAGGTGGGGAAATTCGGGGCGTCGAATATGCTGGCGATCATGACGAGTGTGTTGGTCGCGCAAACGAAAACGACGCCCCTTGCGGAGCGCCGTTGTCATTCCTGCCGAAGCAGAAATGGAATTAGTTCGCCGAGATGTTGACTGCCTTCGGGCCCTTGCCCATGCGATCCGGCTCGGTGTCGAAGGTAACCTGCTGGCCTTCGCGGAGCGACTGGATGCCGGAAGCCTGAAGAGCGGAGATGTGAACGAAAACGTCCTTTGCACCGCCGTCCGGAGTGATGAAACCAAAACCCTTGTCCTGGTTGAAGAATTTTACGACGCCTTTGGTGGCCATTGGGATAGGTCCTTTTCCCTGTAGTCTGTCTGGTATCCACCCCCCCGAAAGGAAATGGACGGCTTTCACTTTCGCGCCCCCTCATCAAATTCAGCGCGCGAAGGGTCAGTCGAGTAGTTCACGAACGGGGAAAGAACGTCTACGCACGTGAGGTCCCCCACGCCACCCCCCTGCCGGAAGGCTTTACCACATCAGTCCAGTCACCGGCATGCAAATGCCCGAGTACTTCGATTGGTGCCAGTATTCGAAGCAAAATGCAAGCGAGAATATTCTCGCACCGGATGTGACAACCCGGGAATAGCCAAAGATTCAAAGACTTGACGAATAGTAAGCATTCACAGCGGCTGCTGTTTCCTTTTGGGAAACCGTGCCGGAACGGCACTGTTTCGCGACGCCTGGCCCCCGCATCCATCCGCGCGGCGGCGGCGGCCTAGCGGGCAGCGGCTCCGCCTAGCCTGTGCTGCACAAGTTCCGCGCTACCGCGGACATGGGAGACGACGGGCTTGCCACCGGCATCGGCGACGGCATAGGCGATGATGGTGACATCTTCTTCGAAGGTCGAGACGTAGAGGACCTGCGCCGGATTGACATAAATCGTGTGATTGTGGGTGTTCTTGAAGCCTATAAGTGCCATGCATGTCTCCTTCCGTGCTGCGGGTGCAGATATGCCATGCAGGGGTTGATGCAAGTTTAACGGGCCGCCCATCGTGATCGACAATGTGATTTCCGATCAGGCGCTGCGCGTCGACGAGTGGATCGACGGAGAATTTCGGTCTTGCGTCCATGCAAGTCCGAATTTCCAACGCGCTCATATCACCGTCCCGGCCGCCCGGTTTTGCCCTTCGTCCGCTTCTGCCGCTTCACGTCGCCCGGATCCTCGTAGCTCCCGACGCCCGTCTTGCCGCGCACCAGCGGGCGCGGATCGTCGCGCTCCGGCTGGCTTTCCAGCAGCGGCGAGAAGCGTTTCGTGCTCTTGGCGGCTTCAGGCTTGTCGGGTAAGTTGCCGGCGACCGGCTTTTCGGTGCGGCCGACGGTCATTTCGTCGAGGTCGTTGCGGCGGAAGAGGGTCTGTTTCGCGGGGTCGGCGATGTCGCGGCCCATTTCGTCGAAGCTGGGTTTGGCGAAGAGGGAGGTTGAGTTCGTGGCCCCCTCATCCGCCCTGCCGGGCACCTTCTCCCCGCTTGGGGGAAGGGACTCGTGGCTGCCTTTCGCTCCACGCTCATGCTGAGGTGCTGACGTCGTAGACCGGAGCCTCGAAGCATCCTTGCGGCCGGCTTCCATGGACTTCGCTTCTTCCCGCGCCATCGGGTCGTCCATGACGGCGAGTTCGGCGGCCTTGAGGCGCTTGATTTCGTCGCGCAGGCGGGCGGCCTTTTCGAAGTCGAGGTCGGCGGCGGCGTCGCGCATCTGCTTTTCCAGCGCGTTGAGGTGGGTCTGCAGGTTGCCGCCGACGAGGTTACCACCGTCCGCGAAGCCCTTGCCGGAGGCGCCCGATATGTCGGCGCGGACGTGGTCGCGTTCGTAGACGCTGTCGAGGATATCGGAGATCTTGGCCTTCACCGATTCCGGGGTGATGCCGTGTTCGGCGTTGTAGGCCACCTGCTTTTCGCGGCGGCGGCTGGTTTCCTCCATCGCGCGTGTCATCGAGCCGGTGATGTTGTCGGCATAGAGGATGACCTTGCCGTCGACGTTTCTTGCTGCGCGGCCGATGGTCTGGACCAGCGAGGTCTCGGAACGCAGGAAGCCTTCCTTGTCGGCATCGAGGATGGCGACGAAGCCGCATTCGGGGATGTCGAGGCCTTCGCGCAGGAGGTTGATGCCGACAAGCACGTCGAAGGCCCCGAGGCGGAGATCGCGGATGATCTCGATGCGTTCCAGCGTGTCGATGTCGGAGTGCATGTAGCGGACACGGACGCCCTGCTCATGCAGGTATTCGGTGAGGTCTTCGGCCATGCGCTTGGTGAGCACGGTGCAGAGCGTGCGGTAGCCCTTGGCCGCGGTCTCGCGGATTTCGCCGAGCACGTCGTCGACCTGGCTGCGGGCAGAGCGGACCTCCACCGGCGGGTCGATCAGGCCGGTCGGGCGGATGACCTGTTCGGCGAAGACGCCGCCGGACTCTTCCATCTCCCAGCCGCCGGGGGTGGCGGAGACGGCGACGGTATCCGGGCGCATCGCGTCCCATTCTTCGAAGCGCAACGGGCGGTTGTCCATGCAGGACGGCAGGCGAAAGCCGTATTCGGCCAGCGTCGCCTTGCGGCGGAAGTCGCCGCGGTACATGCCGCCGATCTGCGGCACGGTGACGTGGCTCTCGTCGATGAACAGCAGGGCGTTGTCGGGGATGTATTCGAACAGCGTCGGCGGCGGTTCGCCGGGGGTGCGGCCGGTGAGGTAGCGCGAGTAGTTCTCGATGCCGGCGCAGGAGCCGGTCGCCTCGAGCATTTCGATGTCGTAGCGGGTGCGCTGTTCCAGGCGCTGGGCTTCCAGCAGGCGGCCGGCCTTTTCGAGCTCGGCGAGGCGCAGGCGCAGCTCTTCCTTGATCGACTTGATGGCGCCGTTCAGCGTCGGGCGCGGGGTGACATAGTGCGAGTTGGCGTAGATCTTCACCGATTTCAGGTCACCGGTCTTCTGGCCGGTCAGCGGGTCGAATTCGGTGATGGAGTCGATCTCGTCGCCGAACATGGAGATGCGCCAGGCGGCATCCTCCAGGTGGGCGGGGAAGAGTTCGATCGTGTCGCCTCTGACACGGAAACTGCCGCGGGTGAAATCCATGTCGCGACGCTTGTATTGCTGGGCGACGAGGTCGGCCAAGAGCTGACGTTGATCCAGCCGGTCGCCGACCGTCATCTGGAAGGTCATGGCGGTGTAGGTCTCGACCGAGCCGATACCGTAGATGCAGGAAACCGAGGCGACGATGATGCAGTCGTCGCGCTCCAGCAGCGAACGGGTGGCTGAGTGGCGCATGCGGTCGATCTGTTCGTTGATCGAGCTCTCCTTCTCGATGAAGGTATCAGAGCGCGGAACATAGGCTTCCGGCTGATAGTAGTCGTAGTAGGAGACGAAGTACTCGACCGCGTTGTCGGGGAAGAAGTTCTTGAACTCGGAATAGAGCTGGGCGGCGAGCGTCTTGTTCGGCGCAAGGATGACAGCCGGGCGTTGCGTCGCCTCGATCACCTTGGCCATGGTGAAGGTCTTGCCCGAGCCGGTGACGCCGAGAAGGACCTGGCTGCGGTCGCCATTGTCGAGGCCTTCCACGAGGTCCTTGATCGCCGTCGGCTGGTCGCCTGCCGGTTCGTAGTCCGAGACCATGCGGATCTTGATGCCGCCTTCGGACTTCGGCGGCCGAGCCGGGCGATGCGGCGTCCACATCTTGCCGTCCTTGAACAGCGGATTGCCGCTCTCGATCAGCGCAGACAGGGCTTCCACCGTGGCCGTGACGGCCGTGCCGGCCTTCAGCTCCGCCGCTTCCTCCAGCGTTGTGTCCATGCCGGAAACGGGGTTGAGGCCGGCGGCCGCACGGGTCTTCGGGTCGGTCGAGCCGCCCATCGAGGTGCCTCTTGCCGATTTCGACGCAGCGATTTCCACCTTCTTGCGATGCTTGCCGGCCTTCGAGGCAATCTGGCGCTGCGTCTCGACGCCCGAGGCCTCGGCGTCGGCCTCGAGCTGCTTCACCCAGTCGGCAACGGAGCCGCCGAGCGGCGCGTCTTCGAAGGACGACTGCGGGGCTTCCTCGAAGCCATCGGGGGCGGGGGATTTTTCCGGAGATTTGGCCATCGCCGGAATATGGAGAGAGTCCCGCCGAAATGGAAGAGGCAAAGAGTACAAAAGGGAAACGGATTCTCCGGGTGCGGTTGCTCCCGAGAAGCGGAGCGTTTTGTTCCCGATTTTTCAGGATCGGCCGGAGGGACGTTGTCTGCCGTCGCCGCAAGGCGATTTGCCAGTGCCATCCGCCAAAAGCTGCCGAGCCTGATTTCCACTGGCCTGATCGCCCGCCGCGTGCCAGATTGAGGACCCGCAACCGTCGCGACGAAGATGGTACGGCTTTGGAGAGGGTGGCATATGTCGGCTATACAGGTTCCAGGCTTATTGTCTTTCACCATCGCAATTCTCGTGTTCTTCGCCGGCGCAAATCTCAATCGTTTCATTCCGATCCTGACCCGCTGGAGCATTCCGGAGGCGGTGACGGGCGGGCTCCTGGCGGCGCTGGCGACGCTGATCGCCTATGAGTTCTTCGACGTCGAGATCAGCTTCGCGCTGGCTGCGCGCGACATGCTGCTCCTGTATTTCTTCACCGGCGTCGGCCTCAACGCACGGTTCGCCGATCTGATCGCCGGCGGCAAGCCATTTCTCATCCTGTTGGGGCTGACGCTCGTCTTCCTGGTTATCCAGAACCTCGTCGCCTTCGGAACCAGCTCGATGCTCGGCCTTCCTGACGGGGTGGCCATTCTGCTCGGCTCGACGTCTCTGATCGGCGGTCACGGCACGACCATCGCCTGGGCTCCCCTCGTGACCAGTCGCTTCGGCCTGAGCAACGCCCTGGAGATCGGCATTGCCAGCGCGACGCTCGGCCTCGTCATCGCCAGTCTCGTTGGCGGGCCGATCGCACAGTACCTGATCAGCCGCAACCGCCTGAACGGTCCCGCAGACGAAGAGCTGACGATCGGGGTGTCGCAGGCATCCGTCAGCAGTCACCACGACGACGTCAGCTATGTCAGCCTGTTGCGAACGCTGTTGGTGACCAATGTCGCCATCCTGGTGGGATACGCCCTGCACGAGATCATCCTGGAGACCGGCGTCAATCTTCCGCTTTTCGTCGTTTGCCTGCTGGTCGCCATTGTTCTGACGAATACCGTTCCCTTCCTGGCGCCAAGATTTCCCTGGCCGACGCGCAGCCGCGCCCTGTCGTTGATCTCCGATCTGTCGTTGAACATATTCCTTGCCATGTCATTGATGAGCATGCAGTTGTGGGCGCTCAGCGGCCTCGGTCTGGCGCTGATGATCGTGCTGGGCGTTCAGACCGTCGTCGCGATCGTCTACATTCTGTTCGTGGTGTTCCCGGCGATGGGGCGCAACTACGACGCCGCGGTCATTTCCGCCGGCTTCTGCGGGGTCGCGCTGGGGGCAACTCCGACGGCGATCGCCAACATGACGGCGGTTACCAAAATCCACGGCGCAGCCACCATCGCGTTCATCATTCTGCCGCTTGTGTCCGCGTTCTTCATCGATCTTGCCAACGCCGCGGCACTTGGCTTCCTTGTGCGGTGACATAGGTCGGCGTCCGAGCCTGGTGCTTTCTCGCCAGCCCGTCAACGGTGCGACGCCTGTCGACGTTTGTCTTCGAATATTGCCTGGCGGTGCCCGCGAACCGCATCGGCTCGCAGGTCTATGCGACCGCGTAGCTGAAGACGATGCAGGTAGTGATCACGCTGCTCGTCTTTTCCGGGTTTTCTGTCTTCTGGCTCGGCGAGAGCCTGACGTGGAACCATGCGATCGGCTTTGCCCTGATCGCAGTCGGCGCCTCCTTCATCTTTCGCGGCTGAACGCGCCTTATCCTGTCGCCGGCAGGCGGGGGCAGGATAAGGCAAGCTTGGGGAGGAATATCGTCGCTGCGAAGATCGATGGTTGGCGCGGCCGACGGCGCGATCCGACGCAAGGTTACGCGGCCACGCTGGGTCACTCCGCGCGGGCGAAGGGTCATCGCTCCACGAAGGACTGAAGCCGGCCAAGCGCGTCGTCCCATTGCCGGGAAACGGCGTCGAGATAGGCGCGCATGGTGACGATCTGCTCGGGGCGGAAGGCATAGTGGCTTTCGCGTCCGACCTTGGTGCTGTGAACAAACCCCGCCTGCTGGAGGACGTGCAAGTGCTTGGTGACCGCCTGGCGCGTCAGCCCGGTGCCGTCGGACAGGCTGGCGATCGAGCGTTCGCGCCCATCGCTGAGGGTCGTCAGGAAAGACAGGCGTGTCGGGTCGCCAAGCGCCGCAAACAGCGTCGCGGGAGTTTCACTGCGGTCGGCGAAATCAGCGTTCAACATAAGCCTTGATGTTTTTCACCTGTTCGGCCCAACCGCCTTCGTTCATGCGGAAGGCTTCGGCGCGGCGATGTGCCGGGACGGTGTCAAAGCCGGATTCGGTCACCGTCAGGCGGGTGCCGGAGGGGGTCGGTTCCAGCCGAAACTCGACGAGTGTCGGCGTCTCTTTGGAGTAATCGACATCGGGATCGACGGCGTAGGGCTTCCAGGTGAAGGAGAAAAGGTCGGGCTTGTCCATGCGCTTGACGGTCGCGTGCCAGCGGACGTGTTCGAAGCCTGGGTAGGTGATATGGCCTGACGACACCTCGCCGGGGACGAAAGGTCCGTCCAGGGTTACGCGGAACCATTCACCAAATTCGCGGTGGTCGGCAATTGCCTTCCAGACCCGGTCGATCGGGGCGTTCAGTTCAATTGTCGTCTCGATGCGATCGGACATATTGGCAACCTCCTGGTTGCCTTTTGTATCGCACGGCGTGCCGTAATTGGCAACCTAAAAGTTGCCTTTTAAAATTCAGCCCAGCACGTCGTACAGGCGGAAGATGAAGCTGATCTGATAGATGAGGTTCAGGGAAACGAAGATCGCGTGGAAGCGGCGGCTGGCCGTCCAGGCGGCGGCGATGCAGAAAACGATGTAGACGAGGTTGCGGGCAGGGTATTCCCAGCCCAAAGACAGGATGTGGTCCCGCCCCTTGATGGCCGTGTCGGCGATATCGATCGCATAGGTGAGGCCAAGCGTGCCGAAAAACCAGCGGCGGCGGGAGATGAAATATTCCTCGTAGCCTCCGTAATCGTCGAGCGATGCGGGAAAAAGCAGGGAACAAAGAAGGAAAAACAGACTGCAGAAGCAGACCAGGAAGAGGTAGACGCCGAAATGCAGGACGGGGATCGCCTGCACTCGATATTCCCACCACCAGATGTGGACGATGAACAGGAACATCGACAACGCCCAGCCGAGATGCACGGGATAGATCTTGCCCTTGGCCGGATGCTGCACGATGCCGGCAATGCCCGTGAGCAGGCGCGCCAGGCTGAGCGAAATCACCATCCCCATCACGACCTTGAGGTGGAGGAAGACCTCCGGCGAGGCGACCGGGTCCATGGTCCTACTCCGCAGGCACCGGCATCGGCTGCCCGTTCTCGTCGAGCGCGACCATGATAAACGTGCCGGCAGTGACCCTTTCCATCTTGCTGTACCGGA
This sequence comes from Rhizobium sp. 05L419, assembly GCF_056397845.1. Taxonomy (NCBI): domain Bacteria; kingdom Pseudomonadati; phylum Pseudomonadota; class Alphaproteobacteria; order Hyphomicrobiales; family Rhizobiaceae; genus Rhizobium; species Rhizobium sp. 05L419. The sequence continues at coordinate 230,511 of NZ_JBFTOF010000002.1, read as the reverse complement.
AGCGTGTCGCCCAGGCTTCCACACAGAGGGTCATCGAGGTTCGCCCGACGCGTTCGACGTCGGTGTAGACGGACAGCGTGTCGCCGATCTTGACCGGAAGCGCGAAGGCCATTTCCTTGACGGCAGCCGTGACCACGCGCCCCTTGGCGCGCTCGGCTGCGGAGATGCCGGAGGCAAGGTCCATCTGGGCCATGACCCAGCCGCCGAAGATATCGCCGGCCGGATTGGCATCGGCGGGCATCGCCACGGTCCGGAGTGTCAACGTTCCCTTCGGCTTGGCGTCTTCGGTCATAGAGGCTCCTGTTTCCAGCGGTGCATAAGGCGATTCTCACGGAACCTAGCGCATAAGCCTTCAAACCGAAATTGGGCATGGTGACAAAGTGAAGACGGGTCGACCGCAGCGTGATTCAAGTTTGTTTATCACGGGGCACAGCTGAAKGCGCTGCTATTCGGCGCTTTGACATCAAGGCTCGTTGTGTCTGCAAAAGCTACCGATCCGTTGGCAAAACGGAGCGCAGATCTTCGACGAGAACTGCAACTATAGTCCTATTCGAAATTACCCGGCTGGAATGTCCTTGGTCATAATAGGTAATTGCACCAATATCTTAAGGGGCCGGAGCGAATTTTCTGACGCAACGTTATGTGAGGCTCCCCTAATTGAGGTTCACGGTCCGGTAATAAGCACATAGCAATATTCGACTATTATCAAATTCTGAACTTCTGGGGCTCCATGCGTAACGTGAAGATTTCTACCCGCCTCTACACTCTCGTGGGCATGGCGCTCGCCATCCTCGTTCTGACGATAGGCTTCTTCCTCAACTATTCGCATTCCAAGCTCGAGAGCGAGCGGAAGAGCGGTTTGGCGCAGATGGACGCCACCGCGATCGCGATCTTCCAGAAATATTACAAGCTGGAGCAGTCCGGGGCGATGACGCGCGAGCAGGCGCAGACGGCGGCAAAAGACGTGATTTCAGCGATGCGCTACGGCGGCAGCGGGTATTTCTGGATCAACGACATGCATCCGACGATGATCATGCATCCGATCAAGCCGGAGCTGAACGGCGCGGATCTGTCGCAGAACAAGGACCCGAACGGCAAGCTCATCTTCGTCGAATTTGCCAATACGGTGAAGAAAAGCGGGCAGGGCTTCGTCGATTATTACTGGCCGAAGCCGGGTGCAGCCGAGCCGGTGCTGAAATATTCGCATGTCGTCGGCTTCGACCCCTGGGGCTGGGTCGTCGGCACCGGCGTCTATGCCGACGATCTCGCAGCGCTCTACTGGCAGAACGCGCTCTGGGCGGCCCTGGCCTGCCTCGTCGGCGCGGTCGTCATCCTGTCCGTCGCCTTCGCGATCGTGCGCAGCGTCACTGCGCCGATCGCGCGACTGAAGACGGCGATGACCGCCATTGCCGACGAGAGGGATACGGTCGACATCGTCGATCATGACCGCCGTGACGAGATCGGTGCGATGGCGAAGTCACTTCTTGTGTTGCGCGATTCGGTTCGCGACCGCATCGCCATGCGGGATCGCGAGAGCCGGCAGCAGCTGCAGATCGAGGACGAGCGGCGCGGCAACGAGGCAAGCTGGCGTTCGGCTGCCGACCGCCAGAACGTCGCGATCCAGGCGCTCGGCACGGGCCTGGAACGGCTTGCCGCCGGCGACCTGACGGTTGCGATCGACGATATCGGTGATGACTACTCCAAGCTTCGCTCCGATTTCAACACGGCGGTCGAAGCGCTGAACGGCGTCATTCAGGCGATCGCGGAATCGACCCGGATCGTCAACAACAGTGCCGGCGACATCAGCGAGGCGACCAGCAACCTATCGAAGCGGACCGAGCAGCAGGCAGCCGCTCTCGAAGAAACCGCTGCAGCCCTCGACGAGATCACCGCGACCGTGAAGACGGCATCCGAACGCGCCGGCGAGGCCCGCGAGATGGTGTCCGAAACCAAGGCGAGCGCCGGCAAATCGGGAGAGATCGTCCGCAACGCCGTCGCCGCCATGAACCGGATCGAGGATTCTTCCAATCGCATCAGCCAGATCATCGGCGTGATCGACGAGATCGCCTTCCAGACGAACCTGCTGGCGCTCAACGCCGGCGTGGAGGCGGCGCGTGCCGGCGAAGCGGGTCGCGGCTTTGCTGTCGTGGCGCAGGAGGTGCGCGAACTGGCACAACGATCTGCCAATGCCGCCAAGGAGATCAAGGCGCTGATCAGCAGTTCGGCCAGCGAGGTCGGCAACGGCGTCAAGCTCGTTCGCTCGACCGGCGACGCGCTGGTGGAAATCGAGGAACTGGTCAACCGCGTCAACAGCCGCGTCAGCTCGATCGCAACCGCCGCCGGCGAGCAGGCGACCGGCCTCAACGAGATCAATGCTTCCGTCAACCAGATGGACCAGATGACGCAGCAGAACGCCGCCATGGTCGAGGAGACGACCGCGGCCAGCCAGACGCTTGCCGAGGAGAGCCATCAGCTGAGCGGGCTGTTGTCGAATTTCAAGCTGAAGGACGATGGGCCAGCCGGTCAACGTTTCAACCGAGCAGCCTGAGGGCGAACGCGTGATCTCTGCGGCCGGTCTGCAACCGGCCGCATCGCCATGCCAGCATCACTTGAATTTTCGCCTTCTAATAGTAAGCTGACAGCCAGCTATTTAAATGAGGGCTTTGGATGCGGCTTTTGAGCGCCCGGCTGGTGTTGCCTCTGGCCTTTCGAGGTGCCCTTCATGAGTATTCGCATCTGCCAAGGTCAGCGCCAGACGTTCCGAGGATTTCAACGCCTTCAGTCCCTGTGTCTGCCTGGCTGGCGCCGGGACAGAGCTGAATCTTGAGGGCGGAAAAGGCCTGGTGGCTCAACTGACAAAGGGAACAGGATGAAACGGGTGTTATCGAGCGTCATCGCTTCCCTTTCGGTCGTCGGGCTGGCCTTGGGCTTTGTGTTCTTTGCGGCGTCCTTGACGCCAAGCCTGATGCCGCGGTCGTTCCTGGTGCAAGGCGCGCTGTCTGGGGTCAGCGCGGCGGTCGGCTATCTGTTCGGCGTCGTGCTCACCTGGCTTTGGAGATACATGCAGCTCCCCACACCAACGACGCGGCCGGTATGGGTGAAGGTGGCCGTCGTCGTTTGCGGTCTTGTGCTCTCTGTCGCTTTCCTGTGGCAGGCGGCGGGCTGGCAGAATTCGATTCGCGATCTCTGGCACATGCAACGCCTCGATAGCGCCGAGCCCTACAAGCTCGCAGCGGTCGCAGCCGTGGTTTTCCTGGCCGCGGTGCTTCTCGGGCGGCTGTTCCGGTTGACCGTTCTGTGGCTGTCGGACCGGTTATCGCGTTTCGTGCCGCGACGCGTCTCGAACGTCGTCGGCGGTTTGATCGCGATCCTCCTTTTCTGGTCCGTCGTCGAGGGCGTTCTTCTGCGCGGCGCGTTGCATGTCATCGATTCATCGTTCCAGAAGGTGGACGCTCTGCTGGAGGACAATGTTCCGAGGCCGAGCGATCCTGCAAGGACAGGCAGTGCGGCTTCGCTGGTCGGATGGAACGGGCTTGGCCGGCAGGGCAGGAATTTCATCGCTTCCGGGCCGAAGGCGGCCGATATCGGCGCATTCTGGAAGGGCGAAGCCCGCGATCCCATCCGCGTGTATGTCGGCCTGAACAATGCCGATACGATCGAGGCGCGGGCGAAACTCGCCCTGCAGGAGCTGCAGCGCGACGGAGCGTTCGACCGTTCGATACTCGTTATCATCGTCCCGACGGGTACCGGCTGGGTCGATTCCGCTGCGATGGATCCGCTTGAGTACCTGCATCGCGGCGATGTCGCGAGCGTGGCGCTGCAATATTCCTATCTGTCGAGCTGGCTGTCGCTGCTGGTGGAGCCGGAATACGGTTCGGAATCCGCAAAGGCGCTGTTCCGCGAGGTGTACGGCTATTGGACGACATTGCCGCACGACAAGCGTCCGAAGCTCTATCTGCATGGTTTAAGTCTCGGCGCGCTCAACTCGCAGATATCGGCGGATATATTCGATGTCATCGCCGATCCCTTTCAAGGTGCGCTCTGGAGCGGTCCGCCATTCGAGAGCGCCACCTGGAGGGCCGTCACGGCGGGTAGGGACCCGCAGTCGCCGGCCTGGCTGCCGAAATTCCGGGACAGCTCGATCATCCGGTTCACCAACCAGGAAAACCGCCTCGACATTTCCGGCGCGACCTGGGGACCGATCCGGATCGTCTACCTGCAATATGCGAGCGATGCCGTCACGTTCTTCGACGCTCACTCCTTCTATCGCGAGCCGGCCTGGATGCGCAAGCCGAGGGGGCCCGACGTGACGGCGAGCCTGCGATGGTTCCCGGCGCTGACGATGCTGCAACTGCTGTTCGACATGATGATCGCGACGACCTCGCCGATGGGCTACGGCCACGTCTACGCGCCGCAACACTATATCGACGGCTGGGTCGCGGTCACCGCGCCTGCGATCGAGCCCCAGCAGATCGACGACCTCAAGCGGCATTTGGCCGACACGGCCGCGGCGATCGAAGGGCACGACTGATCTCAGCCCGTCCATTCTGTTCACAAACGGGATTTGTCGCTGCGTTAACCATGCCTGTTAGGCTTTCGTTTAGGCTCACGCATCAGTTTGCGCCGCAGTGGCTGGGAAACCACATCTTTGAGGCGTGCACAATGACCTATAGCGGCTTGCTCCTTTCTGCCATCGTGGCCGGCCTGATCACAATTCTTGCGATCGGCAGCCGACCTGCGACCGAGGCGGCGTCCAACTGGCCACAGATGGATCTTTCAAAAACCGACCGGATCGTGACGGGCAGCGTCCCGCACCGATAACGTGGCGGCGGTTTTGGGGGCGTGGGTCGAACCGGCCTGCGGCATGTCATGCCACGCGGCGCGGTATGTGCTGATCGATTCAGACAAATACAAGAATTCGCCTGTACTAACTTAGGGGCTGCCGCAAGAGTGCGTTAAGTGCGCGCAACGTAAGCGAGTGGAGTAGTGAAAGCGTTGAACCAATGAATAGCTCCAATCCGCGTTACGATATCATTTGCGATCCACTCGACATGTGGATTGTCTGGGACAACCGGACGGACGAACCCGCCACCTTCGGCGGCCAGATACTTCATGGATTGACCCAGGGTTATGCCGTCGAGGTCGCCAAGATCATGAACGAAATCTACGGCACCGGCGGCGGCCCTGCACGGCAGGTCAAGAAAGACGCCCCTGCCGGCACCGTCTTGCGCAGCGCCATCTGACGCTCACGCCTCGCCGTCGCGTGGGCTGGTCCACGGTGCGGCTACTTCAATCCTCCTTGCGGTCACCCTACGCCTCGCCAAGTAGCCGGCGCAGGGGGTTGCATTGCGCATTCTTGCTTCCAGACGTAAGCTCAAGCGGTCCGACATCGCGTGTGGCGAAGCGGCCCGGTTTCGCGGGGAGGCAGATGCGATGAGCATAGAGGAACTGTTTTCAAACGCGGCCGGGCATGCAGCGCGCTTTCGCTCGTCCGTCGGCGCTCGTCCTCATCGGCCGGAGCGGGACTACGCATCCGCGCTGGCCGCTTTCACCCAAGACGTTCCCGCACAGCCGACGCCGATGGTCGATGTCCTTGACGACCTTGTGATGAAGGCTGAGCCCGGTCTTCATCTCATGACGGGGCCGCGGTTCTTCGGTTGGGTGATCGGTGGCTCCCACCCGATGGGCGTGGCCGCGGACTTCCTGACCAGCGCATGGGGACAGAATGCTGGCAACCATGTCGCGACGCCTTCGGCGGCAGCTGTGGAAACGGTCGCCGGCGGCTGGCTGCTCGATATCCTCGGCCTCCCGCCCGAGAGTTCGCTGGGTTTCGTCACCGGTGCGACTGTCGCGAATTTCACCTGCCTTGCAGCTGCCCGCGGGGAGGTGTTGCGGCGGGTGAACTGGGATGTCGATGCCCAGGGATTGTTCGGAGCGCCTGCGATCGCTGTCCTGATCGGGGACGATGCGCATACGACGGTCTTTTCGGCATTGCAGTTTCTGGGACTCGGCCACGATCGTGTCGTGCGGGTCGCGACGGACGAGCAGGGGCGGATCCTTCCCGCGGCCTTCTCGGAGGCGATTGCGAACGTGGGCGGCCCCTCTATCGTTATCCTCCAGGCCGGCCAGATCAACACTGGCGCGTGCGACGACTTCGCGACGCTTGTTCCGCTTGCACGCGCCGCTGGCGCGTGGGTGCACGTCGATGGCGCGTTCGGACTCTGGGCACAGGCGTCGCCCAAACGGCGTCAGTTGACGCGCGGTATCGAACTTGCCGACAGTTGGGCGACGGACGGCCACAAATGGCTGCAGACGCCCTATGATTGCGGCTATGCGATCGTGAAGGACGAGCTGGCGCATCGCCGCGCCATGACGATCGCGGCCAGCTACCTGCCGCTCGCGAGCGAAGGCGAGCGCGATCCCTCGCACTATGTGCCGGAACTGTCGCGACGCGCGCGCGGCTTCGCGACCTGGGCGATGGTCCGGCATCTCGGACGCACAGGTATAGAGGCGCTGGTCGAGCGCTGCTGCACCGCCGCCGCCGATATGGCGAGCGCACTTTCGCGAGAGCCCGGGATCGTCGTTGCCAACGAGGTCGTCCTGAACCAGATCATCGTGCGTTTCGGCGCAGATCTTCCAGCCGAGCAGGGGGACGATCTTACGAGGCGAACGATCGATGCGCTGCAGCGGGACGGCCAGCTGTTTGCCGGCGGCGCGACGTGGCGCGGCCGGCAGGTCATGCGCCTATCGGTGACCAACCACCAGACGGATTTGGACGAGGCAACAAAGAGCGCAAGGGCAATCGTCGCCGCTTACAGGGCGACGAGACGATCCGCTTTGGTTTGATGAACGGCGGACCATGGTTGGTGACCCAGTGCCTATTCGCCATAGTGATCTGTGGACCGCGTGCCTGAAGAGGATACCAGGATCAGGATGAAAGTGATCTTTGCCGGGCCAACGCTCCACGGTGCGAGCTTCCTGCCAAGCGCGGACTGCCAATTTCGCCCGCCCGCCAGGCAGGGAGATTTGTATGGAGCGGTCAAGGAGGGCGCCAACGTCATCGGGCTCATTGATGGGCTCTACGAGTATGTCCCCGCCATTTGGCATAAGGAGATCCTCTTCGGGCTTTCTCAAGGGGTTCATATTCTGGGAGCAGCGAGCATGGGGGCACTGAGGGCGGCGGAGTGTGCTGCGTTCGGCATGATCGGCGTCGGAGAGATCTATCGCGACTTTGCGAGCGGCTTGCTGGAAGACGACTCAGATGTCGCCCAGGCGCATGCTCCGCCCGAGATGAACTTTCTTCCTCTCAGCGAACCCCTCGTGAATGTCCGCGCGACGATTTCGCGGTGTTTGGAACTCTCTCGCATAACAGACGCGGAGCACGATCAGCTTCAGTACGCTGCAAAGCGGATTTTCTTCAAGGATCGTACTTATAGGCACCTGGTAAGTTCTGCCATTCAAGGTCCCGATCGCGCGCAAAGGGTGCTGGCAAACTTACGGGAAAACAAGATCAACCTGAAGTTAAACGATGCTCTGATGCTGATCGAGGTCGTGACGAGGATGCCGGATTGCCGGTTTGTTGCAGAATTCGATTGGACGTTTGAAGCGACCGATTTCTGGACTTCGGTGTTTTCGCCATCCTGACACGCACAAGAGGGTCTTGGCATGTTTCGGCCTTCAAGCTTGGCTGACGCAGTCCCTTTGCGTTCTTCCCAGGTCGCTTCTGCTTGCGGAAGAGGGAGCTGTCACCTGGATACATCTGGGGCTTTGCGAGCTTGAGGTTTGCAACCTCTCTTCCGGGTAAGCATTCGTTCACCGTTCTTTACTAAATTTCGAAGGAAGTTTTTGGTCACTGCCGTTCTGCAGAAGCGATGAGAGTATGGCGTTTGTTTCCATTCTGCGGCGTTATGTGCTGCCCGTGCTGCTTTCCATTGCGTTGACGACGTGCTCGACGGATGGGCTCATTCCGCCGGGCGAGGTGGATAGCGGAACGAGGGTCGGTTCGATCTCTCCGGCGAAGCGGTCTGCCGCGCCGGTTCGCATGCAGACGACCGAGGCCCAGCAGGCCTACCCCGTGGTCAGCCAGCCGGTGACCGGTGTTGAACAATCAGCCGACTATCTGGACACACCCAATCTCGCAGGCGCAGGGCATTCCGCGCAGACGATGCAGGCTTCTACTGCACAGTCCGGTCAGCTTCCGCTCATGGGCAGCGACGAAGCCTCGGCCGGGGCACGCGGTGCCGCTGGCCTCCTGCAGGGGCAGCCGCCGCAAAACTGGGGTGGAACGCAGGCGCTTGCCGTTCCCCCCGGGGGCGTCAACATGGATGCGGAACTTGGCGCCGAACCTGTCGTCGGCCTCGCTCAGGAACAGCAGCAGCAGATTGCCGAGGGCCAATCCGACCAGCCGGTCGTCGACGGCATCGGTACGGATACCCCGACACAGCTCAACCGTTCACGCGTTCCTCGTCCGGCGAGCGAGGCAGCCGTGAGCCAGGCTCCTGCCTGGGGCGATGGCAGTGCCGTCGTGGCTCCGTCGCGCGTGCCTGAGGAAAATGAACAGCAGGAAGTCGCCATGCTGCGGCCGGGCAATCCGATGATGAGCCAGCCGGCACAAGTCGATCCGGGTGTCATGCCTGCCTCGGAACTTGCTTGCCGGCGCGAGCTGAAGCGAATGGGCGTCGTTTATACCGACAAGCCGCCGATTTCGCAGGGGCCGGCCTGCCAGGTGCCCTATCCGATCTCACTGCAGGGGTTGTCAGGCAATATCGGCGTGAGGCCGGCGGTGACGCTGAACTGCCAGGTGACCCTTGCCTTCGCGAAGTGGGTGAAGAACGAATTGGCGCCGTCCGCCCGCTTCCGCTACTGGTCGGGGATCAAGACCATCCAGCCGCTCGGCGGCTACAGCTGCCGGCGTATGAACAACAGCCGCCAGAAGTACAATCCGATGTCGGAACATGCGCGCGGCAACGCGATCGATGTCGGCAAGTTCGTGCTGAAGAGCGGTCACGCGATCGACGTGCGCAAGAAAGGGCTCTTCTCCTTCCGCGAAGGCCGGCTGCTGCAGGCGGTTCGAAGCGATAGCTGCAAATATTTCAATACCGTGCTCGGCCCGGGCAGCAATCCGGAACACTGGAACCATTTCCACTTCGACCTCAGATCGCGACAGAGCGGCAGGGCCTACTGCGATTGATTGTCGGCTCGATGTCACCGATTGACGACGGGGCCAAGAGCTTTCGGAATTGTTTTTCACCTGAATGCGCTTTCAGCCAAATGAATGCTCTGTTCACAGGCATTGGGATGTCAAACTTTCCTAAAGCGGCTATATAGCGCCCCAGTCCGCCCGCGAATTTGCAAGAGCCCCCATGGCCCCGATTATCTCCATCCGCAATCTCACGAAAATCTACGCCAACGGATTTCAGGCGCTGAAGGGCATCGACCTCGATGTCGAGAAGGGCGAAATCCTGGCGCTGCTCGGGCCGAACGGCGCGGGCAAGACGACGATGATCTCGATCATCTGCGGCATCGCCAATCCGAGCGGCGGCACAGTGCTGGTCGGTGGCCACGATGTGGTGAAGGATTTCCGTGCGACACGGGCGATGATCGGCCTCGTGCCACAGGAATTGACGACCGATCAGTTCGAAACGGTGTGGAACACCGTCAGTTTCTCGCGCGGCCTGCACGCCAAGAAGCCCAATCCGGCCCACATCGAAAAAGTGCTGCGAGACCTTTCGCTCTGGGACAAGAAGGACAACATGCTGCGCCAGCTTTCCGGCGGCATGAAGCGGCGCGTGCTGATCGCCAAGGCGCTGTCGCACGAGCCTGAGATTCTCTTCCTCGACGAGCCGACTGCGGGTGTCGACGTGACCTTGCGCAAGGACATGTGGCAGGTCGTGGAAAAATTGCGCGAGGCGGGGGTGACGATCATTCTGACGACGCACTACATCGAGGAAGCCGAAGAGATCGCGGACCGCGTCGGTGTCATCAATGGCGGGGAGCTGCTGCTCGTCGAGGACAAGACTGCACTGATGGCGAAACTTGGCCGCAAGCAACTGATCCTTGAGCTTACGGAGCCGCTTGAGGCGCTGCCTCACAGCTTCGCGGGCAATGGGCTTTCGCTCGCTGATGACGGTAACAGGCTGGTCTACGATTTCGATGCTCAGGACGAGCAACTGAGCATCGCGACGCTTCTGACGCGGCTTGGCGAGCATAACATTCACTTCAAGGATCTTTCGACGCAGCAGAGTTCGCTGGAAGATATCTTCGTGGCACTCGTAGGAGGAGCGAAATGAACTTCGAGGCCATCAAGTCGATCTATTATTTCGAGATGGCGCGCACGCGTCGCACGCTGTTGCAGAGCGTCGTCTCGCCGGTCATTTCGACATCGCTTTATTTCATCGTGTTTGGTGCGGCGGTGGGCTCGCGCATTCAGGAAGTGGAGGGTGTCTCTTACGGGGCGTTCATCACGCCCGGCCTGATCATGCTGACGCTCCTGGGCCAATGCATCAGCAACGGCTCCTTCGGCATCTATTTTCCGAAATTCACAGGGACGATTTACGAGGTATTGTCGGCGCCTGTAGCAATGACCGAAATCCTGCTCGGCTATGTCGGAGCGGCGGCGACGAAGGGACTGATGATCGGCGTCATCATTCTCTTGACGGCGACCATCTTCGTCGACGTCAGGATCGAGCATCCGTTCATGATGGTTCTGTTCTTCCTGCTGACGGCGATCACATTCAGCCTGTTCGGCTTCATGATCGGTATCTGGGCGACCAATTTCGAGCAGTTGAACCTCATCCCCATGCTCGTCGTCCCGCCGCTCACCTTTCTGGGCGGCAGCTTCTACTCGATCAACATGTTGCCGCCCTTCTGGCAGGCGGTCAGCCACTTCAACCCGGTGCTCTATCTGGTCAGCGGTTTCCGCTGGAGTTTCTTCGGTATCGCCGACGTCAACCCGCTGGTCAGTCTCGGCATGATCACGATCTTTCTGGCGATCTGCCTCGGCACGCTCGGATGGATGTTCAAGACGGGCTACCGGCTGCGGAACTAGATGAGCCGGCGCCTCTCGAGCCGTCGGGAAGCAGCAGGATCAGCCGAGCGCGCCGCAGGCGCCGACATCCGCCAGTTTTGCCCGACCTGACTGCTGATCCGACAGCAGGGGAACCAACGGATCCGGTCCCCCGATCGCGGCCTCAAAGACCGCACGATCCACTTTGACCATTCGACCGCTCGAAGTGAAGCTGACCATCTGCTTGCTGCTGACAATTGCCAAGCTGGCATTGAGGCGGCAAAAGAACTTTTTCCCGCTTTTTGACAGCACCCAGCCCAGGCTGCCAGACTTTCCCTGTCCGAGCTGGAAACCGTATAGCCCTGCTTCAGCAGGCCTGAGTATGCTTCAGCGTTTGCGATGCCTGGTATTGCCAAAGCCACAAATGCAGCAACTATCACCAAACAACCTGGTCTGAAATTCATGATGATTCCCTATGAAATGTAGGAGTGACGCCTGCTCTTGTGGGTGCATTTATCGTGTTTGCAACCAGAGTGACTGTGCGAAGCGACGGCGTTGCGATCGGGATCATCTAGCGTTCCTGTTCGCGCGGAGGTGTCTAGTCGCGCATTCTCAGCTCGTCCGTCTGCATCTGCAGCGATCCCAGCGTCGAGAGAAAGCTCATGCCGAGCAGGCTCTGGTCGAGCTTGCCGTCCTCGGCAACGCTTGCATTGACGTTGTTGCGCACGATTGGGCCGATCGCCACTTCGGACAGCGTCACGGGCGCAGCCTGGGCGCGGCCGTTCGCTGTCATCACGCTCATCGAATAGGTCAGGTTCTCGGGGATGATGCCGACACGCTCGGCGTCTTCGCGCGACAGGGCGACCATACTGGCCCCGGTATCCACGAGCATCGAGATGGTCTGCCCGTTGATCTGGACATCGGCCTCGAAATGGCCGTTCAATAGCTTGTGCAGGATCACTTCCTCGCCGCCTTCGCTCGTGGTCACGACGACGGCGCGGCCGGGCACGAGGCCGGCGAGCAGGCGGTTGCCGACGCCAAATGCTTCCTGCCTATAGAGGTAGGCGGTGGCAAGCCCGAGGATCAGCACCAGCCAGATCATCAGGTGGCGCAAAGTTTCGCCGACGCTGATACGGCGCCCCCAAATGCCCGCCGCCAGCATCAGTGCGATCGGCAGCAAGTAGACGACACGGCCGAAATCGTCGGTCCGCATGCCCAGCACCCGCGGGCTGTCGCTGCTGAAGATGAGAACTGCAAGTCCAAGACCGAGAACGCCCAGAAGGATAGTCAGGCGTGTCATGCGGTCTGCTCCGCCGTCTTGACGGTTGCGGAATGGCGACCGGCTATCAACCGGTTCTGCGGCAACCGAGCGGGCAAAGCGACCATCAGTTGCCGCCGTTCCTCGTCCGAAAACGACATCCAGCCACTGATTTCTTCAATGGTACGGCCACAGCCTGCGCATAGGCCGCTGGCAGAATCGATGGAGCACACGTCAATGCAGGGTGTTTGCATGAAAAACTATATCGATGTTTCACAATGCCATGGCAAGGGCGCAAAGCGCCGCCGTCTCGGAAATTTGTGCTGCCGCGCCGAGCGTGTCGCCGGTGTGGCCCTGCAGTTTTTTGCGGACCAGCGCCGTGAATGCCATCACCGTCAAGCCGGCAGCCAGAAGGCTGCAGACAAGCGGTAGAAGGCCGAGGCCGGGCCAGAGCAGCAGAGCGGCAAGAACGCCGCCGGAGGCCAGCGCAGTCTGCATCACGCTTTCACCAGGCTGTCCCGCGGCGACGGCGACCCCATCGTTTCTTGCCGGCGGCAATCTGTGCCAGTGCCAGACGAGCGCGCTGCGGCTGATGCAGGCGACGGCCGGGAGCGCCAGCGCCGCGGCAAAGGACGGCGCGGCGCCGACGATGGCTGCGATTGCGGCAGCGCGAATGGCAAAGGAGAGGATCAGTGCGATCGCACCATAGGTGCCAATGCGGCTGTCCTTCATGATCGTCAGGCTGCGCTCGCGATTGCGCCCGCCGCCAATGCCGTCCGCGCAATCCGCCAACCCGTCCTCGTGCAGTGCGCCGGTGACGACAGCCTGAACGGCAAGCGCAACAAGAGCGGACATTAGCCGATCGGCATGCAGGAAGAGCATCACGAAGAGGACAATGGCTGGCAAGAGGCCGATGAGAATGCCGGCGACGGGAAATGCGCGCGCGACCCGGTCAAGCCTGCCGTCGTACCCGGCAAACGCTGCGCGTGGCATGGGCAAGCGGCTGAGGAAAGCGACGGCGCGAGCGACGTCCACGGCATAGTTCACGATATTCATGCTGCGCCCGACCCCGCGACAATACGCAACGCTTTTGGAGTTGTTCGCCTCCGCCGCTGCCTTTAAGAGAGTGGCGACGAAAGAAGCTGATTTGCAGCCAAAAGACAAGTTTACAGACAAGACAAGGAAGCCGTACCCATGAGCGTTTCAGGCCTGCCGTTCGACGATTTCCGGGCACTTCTGCGCGATCTGCCAGGCCCGGATGCCAGGGCGCTGGTGGCTGCACGCGAGCGCGACGCGCAATTGACGAAGCCACCGGGCGCGCTCGGGCGTCTGGAGGAAATTGCTTTTTGGCTGGCGGCGTGGACGGGCAGGACGCCTGCGGTCAACCGCCCACTCGTCGCTATCTTCGCCGGCAACCACGGTGTCACCAAGCAAGGTATCACGCCCTTCCCGCCCGCTGTGACGCAGCAGATGGTCGAGAACTTTGCGGCGGGCGGCGCTGCGATCAACCAGATCTGCGTCGCCTACGACCTCGGGCTAAAGGTGTTCGATCTGGCGCTCGATTATCCGACCGGGGACATCACCGAGGAGCCGGCGCTGTCCGAGCGCGACTGCGCGGCGACGATGGCGTTTGGCATGGAGGCGATTGCCGGCGGCACCGATCTTCTTTGCATCGGCGAGATGGGCATCGGCAATACGACCATTGCGGCTGCGATCAACTATGCTCTTTATGGCGGTTCCGCGCGTGACTGGGTCGGCCCGGGCACCGGTTCCGAGGGCGATATGCTGGAGCGCAAGATCGCCGCGGTGGAGAAGGCGGTCGCGCTGCATGGCGATCACCTCGACGATCCACTGGAAATCATGCGTCGGCTCGGCGGTCGCGAGATCGCGGCCATGGCGGGTGCCATCCTCGCCGCGCGTGTCGAACGGATTCCGGTGCTGATCGACGGTTACGTAGCAACGGCTGCTGCGGCGATCCTGAAGGCGGCAAACCCGTCCGCGCTCGATCATTGCCTGATCGGCCACGTGTCGGGCGAGCCGGGCCACCTGCGGGCGGTCGAGATGCTCGGCAAGACGCCGCTTTTGGCGCTCGGCATGCGGCTCGGTGAGGGAACGGGCGCGGCGCTTGCAGCCGGCATCGTCAAGGCAGCGGCTGCATGCCATTCCGGCATGGCGACGTTTGCCCAGGCGGGCGTCACGAACAAGCACTGAGCGTTCAGGTTCGTGACAGGTTTATGACAGAGTCTTGCGGCGGGGACCGGGAACCGGTATTCGCATTTTCTGATGCATGGCGGCTGCGATGGCCGCCGTCTACTTGACGACGAGGGCACTCGATGAAACCTGCCGTGACCAAACTCACCGGCATCAGCCACTTCCTCGCTGCTGCCAGCTATTCGGTCGGCGGCTTCCGCCGGCTGATCAAGGAGGCCGCTTTTCGGCAGGAACTGCTGTTTTTCGCCGTCTCGCTCATTCTGCTGCTGGCCGTCGGTGCGACGCTTGCCGAGTTGATGGTTGCGGTCCTGCTGTTCCTCGTGCTCTTTGCGTTCGAAGCGTTGAACACCGCCATCGAGGAAGTAATCGACCGGATTTCGCCAGAGATCTCCATGGTCGGGAAGCATGCCAAGGATCTCGGCTCGTTTGCCGTTCTCTGCATGATCGCGGCGTGCGGGATTTTCCTGCTGTTCACAGTCGGGAAGCAGCTGATTTTCGGATGATCCTGCCGAGATGATCGAGTTCAGGCAAAGCTTCGGCGCTTGCGCGATACGGCGTGCGTATCCTCCACCGCCGGAACGCTTTGCAGCACCCGCATTGCCGGCAAAATGGCGATGGCTTCGGTGCCCTCGCGCAACTTGGATTTCAAGAGGAATTGTCCGTCGTGCTTGGCAAGGATCGCCTGAACGATCGGCAGGCCGAGGCCGGTGCCCTGTTCGGCGCTCTTGATGGCAATGGACCCCTGACCGAAGGCTGACAGAACGACCGGGATTTCCTCCTCCGGGATCCCCGGTCCATTGTCCTTGATCGAGATGTATTGACCGCCGCCTGCGGTCCAGCCGACTTTGACGTGGATCTCGCCGCCCTGCGGGGTGAACTTCACGGCGTTGGACATGAGGTTGAGGAGCACCTGGCGCATTGACTTTTCGTCCGCCCAGACCGGCGGCAGATCCGGTTCGAATTGCTGCGTGATGGTGATACTCTTGCCGCGAGCGCGCAATTGAACCATGCCGATGCAATCCTCGGAGATGTCGAGCAGGGAGATAGCCTCCTCGCTCAGCTCGTACTTACCGGCTTCGATGCGGGAGAGATCGAGGATCTCGTTGATGAGGTTCAACAGATGCTGTCCCGATCGATGAATGTCGCCCGTGTATTCCTTGTAGGTCGGGTTGTTGAGCGGTCCCATCACTTCGGCCGACATGACTTCGGAGAAACCTAGAATGGCGTTCAGCGGCGTCCGGAGCTCATGTGACATCGAGGCGAGGAAACGGGATTTCGCCAGGTTTGCCTCCTCGGCCCGGCGGCGGGCCTCGTCGGACATCGACTTGGCGACTTCCAGTTCGGCGATCAGGTCGTCCTTCTCGGACTGATAGGCGAGGATCCTGAGGTTCGATTTAAACAGCCGGTCGCTGATGTAGTGGAAGAAGACCACCGTCGTCGTCAGCGTGGCGGTGAGGGCGATTTCGAGGAATTCGCGCGAGAGTCCGGTCTTGGCGATGAGGCCGAGGACCACGGGTGCGAATGTCACCAGCACGCAGGGCGTCAGCATGAAATTCCACATCGCGGTGACCGACAGCGCGATCAGCAGGGTTGCTCCCTTATAGAGCACGAAGCTGGATGGCTCGCAGGCCGTGCAGTCCTGCAGGGCAAAGACCGCCCAGCAGCAGCCGATCATGAACTGGCCGAGCAACAGAACGCGACGCCATTTCCGTGCGCTGACGACCGTCATCTCCTGCTTGCGGGCGCGCCGCGCGAAAAAGACGTTCGCCGCATGCGCGGTCAGGGTAAGAAGTCCCCAGAGCAGTATCTGGGCATCGCCGGTAAAATAGATGCCGAGTGCCGCGACGATGATGACGAACAGCGGCACTATGGAGGCGCCCTGAAGGACGGCATTGATGTAGAGGGCGAGTACGTCGCGATCGAAGGCGCCGCTCGGCGCGTGGCTCGATTGCAGGCGCTCACGCGTCAGCCGCACAGCCTTCGACACAGGCTTGTTCCGGTGACTGCGTGATTTGTCGACGATATTCTTATCGGTCGATGTGCTTACGCCGTTACTCATTGTACACGTTGAAGCTTGATCCGCGGGTATCTTCACCCTAAAGCGCAATTCTTAAGAATATGTTTGCCATTTTTGCCAACGATTTGTTTTTCAAGGAGGCGAAAGCGTGACGCGCGGCTTTCGGACGATTCGCGAGGGCGTGACTGCGCTGGCGCTTCTGGCGTTCATCTGGCTGATCGCCGCAAAATTGAACGACCGTGCGGAGATCGCACACACCGGCCGGTTCCATGCGGCCGACGGCGACAGTCTGGCGATCGGACAGGAACGAATGCGGCTTTACGGCATCGATGCGCCGGAACTCAGCCAGAGATGCGAGCGTGCCGGCCAGGCATGGCAATGCGGACAGGAGGCCAGACGGATGTTGCAGAGCCTGGTGGCGGCGCCCGACGCGCGCTGCGTGGGCAGCGAACGGGACCGATTCCAGCGGCTGTTGGTCGTGTGCCAGGCCGATGGCGTGGATCTGAATGGCGCGATGGTACGCAAGGGCCTTGCAGTCTCCTATGGCGCCTACGGGCCGGAGGAGGCGCAGGCACGGGTGGAGAAGGTTGGCCTTTGGGCCGGAACCTTCGAGATGCCGCGCGCTGTTCGCGACCATGGGCGTGAAACAGCAACCTCGCGCGGTGCACTTGGACTTTTCGGATGGTGACAGTCAGTCCCGAGCAGGACGGGCTTGATACACTGCGGGGCGACATCGCGGCCTGCCGCATCTGTCGCGATGCGCCGCTCCGGGGCGCCGATGACAGGCTGCCGCACGAGCCGCGTCCGGTCGTCGTGCTTTCAGCGAAAGCCAGGGTGCTGATTGCAGGACAAGCGCCCGGCCTCAGGGTTCACGAGAGCGGCCTACCGTTCAACGACGCGTCTGGCGACCGGCTTCGCGCTTGGCTGCAGATCGACCGCGAGATGTTTTACGACCGTGACCGCTTTGCCATCGTGCCTATGGGCTTCTGCTTCCCCGGGTACGACGACAAGGGCGGCGACCTGCCGCCGCGGCGCGAATGCGCGCCGCATTGGCGCCAGCAGGTCGTTTCAGCGATGCCGCAGATCGAATTGGTGCTTGCCGTCGGGCAGTATGCGCAGACATGGCATCTAGGCGCGGAGCGTCGCCAGAACATGACGGAAACGGTGCGCGCCTGGCGGGCGACATTGTTCTCCAACCGCCCGCCGGCCATTCTCCCATTGCCGCATCCGAGCTGGCGAAACACCGCGTGGCTCAAGCGAAATCCATGGTTCCAGGATGAATTGCTGCCGGTGCTGCGCGAACGTATCAAAATGCTGGCGAACTGAAACAAAATTCTTCCAAACGGTCGGAATCGCGCTATACAAAGAATATAATTCGAAGGGGCTTTTATTCATGGACCGTCTAGACCGCAAGATCCTGCGTCTTTTGCAGGAAGATTCGACATTGGCAGTTGCCGATCTCGCCAAGAAGGTCGGTCTTTCGACGACGCCTTGCTGGCGTCGAATCCAGAAAATGGAAGAAGATGGCGTGATCAAGCGCCGCGTCGCCATTCTCGATCCCGAAAAGGTCAACACGAAGGTCACGGTTTTCGTATCGATCCGGACGGCGACGCACTCGATCGAGTGGCTGCGCCGTTTCTCGGAAGTGGTCGCCGAGTTCCCGGAGGTCGTCGAGTTCTACCGCATGAGCGGCGACGTCGACTACCTCCTGCGCGTCGTCGTGCCCGACATTGCCGCCTACGACGCCTTCTACAAGCGGATGATCGCCAAGATCGAAATCCGCGACGTTTCCTCGGCCTTTGCGATGGAGCAGATCAAGTATTCGACACAGCTGCCGCTCGACTACATGCTCCTCGATAACGCCAAGTCGAACGAAGACTGAGCGTTGCGAGGAAGCTTTCTGTGGCGTTGAGTGCGAATTGAAAAGGCATATTTTATTACGCCCCCCGGTCTTGGATTGGTAAAGTGCCAGATCTGCTTGGCGAATGGTTTCGTCGATTGTCTTTGTCGCTGCCTTGTTCGTGGAAATACCTGCACTAGACCTACTGGTCGTGCTCGAGTTTGCGACGGAACACCTTGTGAAATGAAGTTCCTTAGGAACCCAAGTTCTGCCAAGGATTGTTGTTGGTTCTTGTTTGCAAGTATGACCAAAAACGCTTCGCCGCCCCGAATTGCTAAAATCATCGACGATTTGCGGCTGCAACCTGTTTGGGGGCATTAGCCCTTGAGACGAGCGAGTATCTTTTCGCTCGTCAGTTCCCTGACGGCGTCCTTGCCGATCCAGCGGGCGGTCTTGTCGGGGCTGGCAGAGAGCCGTTCGGCCAGTGACAACGCAGGTGCGTGACAATGTCGGTTGCGCTTTCCAATGTTCCTGAGCGCCCAGTTGACGGCCTTGCGCACGAAGTTGCGCGAGTCGCCTGAATGTTTTTCGATGAGCGGCAGCCAGTCCAACAGCGTCTTGTCCGGCTCCTTCTTCAGGTGAACGGCTGCACCTGCTATCATCGCGAACGCCGTCCGGCGCACGAACTCGCGTTCGTCGGCGACGAATTCGTCGACGAGGGGCAGGAGAAGCGCCTCGACGAAGAGGTCGGCAGCGGTATCGACGATCTCCCAGGAATTGAAATCGCTGGACCATCGGCGGGCGTCGTCCGCGGTGATTGTCTTCGGATCGGCCGTGTAGAGCGCAAGCATGCGCGCTTCGCGAATATTGCCAGCCCAAAGATCGAGCGCGCGTGCGTGATCCTTCTTCGCCAGGCGGGCGATCTTCTGCAAATCGGGATTGGAAATGCCCAGCGCCGTTTCGGTGGCAATACCGAAGCGGGCCATGCCGGCGATATTCTCCTGCGAGCGCAGCGTTTGCAGATGCGCGATCAGTTCGGCTGCGCTCGAGGAGGGGCCGATCATTTTTCGAGGCGGGCGAGGAGGGAGGAGGTATCCCAGCGATTGCCGCCCATGGCCTGGACGTCGCCATAGAACTGGTCGACGAGAGCCGTGACGGGGAGCTTGGCGCCGTTGCTTCGGGCTTCGTCGAGGACGATGCCGAGATCCTTGCGCATCCAGTCGATGGCGAAGCCGAAGTCGTATTTGCCTTCGTTCATGGTCTTGTGGCGGTTTTCCATCTGCCATGAGCCTGCGGCACCCTTTGATATGACCTCGATGACCTTCTCGATGTCGAGACCGGCGCGCTTGCCGAAATGGATGCCCTCGGCGAGGCCCTGGACGACGCCTGCGATGCAGATCTGGTTGATCATCTTGGTGAGCTGGCCGGCACCCGGCGCGCCCATCAGGCCGACCATGCGGGCGTAGGCGTCGATGACCGGCTTTGCGGTGTCGTAGGTTGCTTCATCGCCGCCGCACATGACGGTCAGGGCGCCATTTTCCGCACCGGCCTGTCCGCCGGACACCGGCGCGTCAATGAAGCCGACGCCCTTTTGATTGGCGGCGTCGTAGAGTTCGCGTGCGACGTTGGCGCTTGCCGTCGTGTTGTCGATCAGGATCGCGCCTGATTTCATCGTCTGCAGGACGCCGTCCTTGCCCGATGTCACCGAGCGGAGATCGTCGTCGTTGCCGACGCAGGTGAAGACGAAGTCCGCGTCCCTGGCAGCTTCGGCCGGCGTCGGCGCCGACTTGCCGCCGAATTTCTCTGTCCAGGCGGCGGATTTCGCTGCGGTGCGGTTATAGACAGTGACGTCGTGGCCGCCCTTCACCTTGAGATGACCCGCCATGGGAAACCCCATCACGCCGAGACCGATGAATGCGACTTTTGCCATGTTCCTATCCTCTGAATGAATGTCGGGCACGAGGATTAGCGGAAAGAGGGGCGGGCGAAAAGCTGTCGCGTGCGGGTAAGTGTTCCCCGCGTTGGAACAAAATTCCGCGGAAACGAAAAAATCGGGTCAGGAAAATTTCAACGACGGCGAATATCACAAATATAATTGTCGATCTAATTTATGTAATTAATCAGTATTTGGCATCGCAAACGAAGCGGTCGGCCGGGTAAAGCCTGACGGCACGCTGATAAAGGGGATTGCCATGATTTCACGTCGTCAGACATTGGGGCTTTTCGGCGTAGCGGCAGCCACCGCTCTGCTGCCTGCCATCAAGCCCGCCCGCGCAGCCGCGACGGAATTGCGGATCGGCTGGCAGAAAAACGGGGTGCTGGCGCTTGCCAAGCGGCGAGGGGCTCTTGAGAAGCGGCTCGCCGACAAGGGTATCACGGTCAGCTGGTCTGAGTTCACCTCAGGACCGCCGCTGCTCGAGGCGCTTGGCGCAGGCGCGCTCGATTTCGGCGCGACCGGCGACGTTCCGCCGCTGTTTGCGCAGGCAGCCGGGGGTCGCCTCTACTACGTCGGCACCTATCGCGGCAGCCCGGCAGGCTCGGCCATCGTCGTGCGCAAGGACTCCACGATCAAGACGGTGGAAGACCTGAAGGGCAAGAAGGTCGCGTTCAAGCGCGGATCGAGCGCCCATAACGTCACCGTCAAAATACTGCGCAAGGCGGGCCTTGGCATCGCCGATGTCGAGGCTGTCGATCTCTCGCCGCCAGATGCGGCCGCCGCGTTCAAGAACGGCAGCATCGACGCCTGGTCGATCTGGGATCCCTATCTGGCGATTGTCGAAGCCGATCCCGAGACGCGCATTCTCTCCACAGCGGAAGGTATCGTGGACTCCTACAGCTATTTCCTCGCGAATGCCGAGTTTACCGACGCGAACGGGCCCGTGATCGTCGATGTCATCGATGAACTCGCCAAGGTCGGGCGCTCTGCCCAGGGCAAGCTCGACGAAACGATCAAGGAGCTTTCGGAAATCACTGGCGTTCCTGCAGATGTGACGCGCGTATCGCTGACGCGGCCGGGTGCCGACCTCGGTAGCGTATCGACCGTCTCCGACGAGGCGGCTGCCTACCAGCAGGCGCTGGCCAACGAGTTCTTCAGCCTCGGCATCGTGCCCAAGCAGCTGAAAACCGACGATATCGTCTGGCGCCCGAAGGCCAGCTGATAGCGCCCACGCGATCAAGACCGTTTCGCGACCCGCGGCACAGGGACATCCCCGATGCTGCGGGCCGGGAAAAACTATTCTCCGAAATCGAGCAGAATAGAAAATTGATATTGTCGATCTAATTGGTCGTCTATGTCACTATCGCTTCATGAAACGAGCGGCCGGGCGCAAGGGCGGGCAGCCAGCAGGAGAGGGATACGCGATGTTCACCCGTAGACAGACATTCGGCCTGGTTGGCGCAGCGGCAGCGACGGTGATCGTGCCGCAGGTACGGTCAGCACGCGCTGCCGAGACCACGTTGCGCATCGGCTGGCAGAAGTTCGGCGTGCTGGCGCTGGCAAGGCGTACGGGTGCGCTGGAGAAGCGGCTGGAAGCCAAGGACGTCAGCGTCGAGTGGAACGAATTCGCCTCCGGTCCGCCACTGCTCGAGGCCGTCGGCGCCGATGCGCTCGACTTCGGGGTAACCGGCGACGTGCCGCCGCTTTTTGCCCAGGCTGCGGGCGGCAACCTGCTTTACGTCGGTGCCTATCGCGGGCCGGCGGCTTTTCACGGGCTGCTCGTCCTGAAAGATTCGCCAATCCAGACGATCGAAGATCTGAAGGGCAAGAAGCTTGCCTACAAGCGAGGTTCCAGCGCTCATAACTTTGCGCTGAAGGTGCTGGCCAAGGCCGGGCTCACGCTATCCGACATCACGGAAGTCGACCTGCCGCCGCCGGATGCCGCGGCGGCCTTCAAGAATGGCGCGATCGATGCGTGGGCGATCTGGGATCCGTTCTTCGCCGTTGCCGAGGCTGATCCGCGGGCGCGCGTCGTGACAACGTCCGAAGGCTTGCTGGACAACTGGGGCTACTTCCTTGGAAACGGCACGTTCACTGCCGCGCATCCCGAGATCATCGCCGATGTCATTGACGAGCTGTCGAAGGTCGGCGCTGCCGCGCAGGCGGATCTCGACGGGACCGTTAAGTCACTCTCCGAAATCACCGGCGTTCCCGCCGAGATCACCCGGGTGACGCTGACCCGCAGCCAGGCTGATCTTGGAAAGGTGTCGCTCTTCCCGGACGCGGCACTTACCTACCAGCAGGCGTTGGCAGACGATTTCCACAAGCTCGGCGTCGTGCCGAAGCAGCTCAAAGTCAGTGACATCGTCTGGCATCCCAGAGCGAGCTGAACCCATTTTCCAGACAACGAGGATCATTTCCCATGACAGCCCAACACGATCCGATCAACTTCCTCTGGTTCATCCCGACTTCGGGCGACGGCGCCTATCTCGGGTCCAACGAGCTGAACCGCGCTCCTGAGATCGGCTACCTCACGCAGATCGCGCAGGCCGCCGATCGCCTCGGCTACTCCGGGGTCCTGTTGCCGACTGGCGTTGCCTGCGAGGAATCCTTCGTGACGGCAGCTGCCCTTGCCGCCAAGACCGAGAAGCTGCAGTTTCTCGTCGCCATTCGTCCGGGCACGGCATCGCCTGCCTACTATGCCCGTCTCACGACAACGCTCGACCGTATCTCAAACGGACGCCTGCTGCTCAACATCGTTGTCGGCGGCAGCCCGGGCGAGCTTGCCGGCGACGGCATTCATCTGGCGCACGATGAGCGCTACGCCCATGCAGACGAATTCTTCACGGTCTTCGAAGAGCTGCTCGAAAAGGGCGTCGCCAGCTATGACGGCAAATACATCAAGGCGACCAACGCGCGTCTCGGCTTCCCCTCCGTGCAGAACCCGCGTCCACCGCTTTATTTCGGCGGTTCCTCCGACGCCGGTATCGATTTTTCCGTGGGCCGCGTCGACAAGTACCTGACCTGGGGCGAGCCGCCCGCGCAGGTGGCCGAGAAGGTCGAGAAGGTGCGTGCCGCCGCCGCCAAGAAGGGCCGCGAGGTCAGCTTCGGCATTCGGCTGCATTTCATCGTTCGCGAGACGGATGAGGAGGCCTGGGAGGCCGCTGACCGCCTGATCTCGAAGCTCGATGACGAGACGATCCGCGAAGCGCAGGAACGCTTCGTTGCCGAGTCCGACTCCGTCGGCCAGAAGCGGATGGCGGCCCTTCATGGCGGTCGTCGCGACAATCTCGAAGTCTCGCCGAACCTCTGGGCCGGCGTCGGTCTGGTGCGTGCCGGTGCCGGTACTGCTCTCGTCGGTTCGCCAAAGACGGTCGCCGCGCGTCTGCGCGAATATCAGGACGTCGGAATAGATACGGTGATCGGCTCGGGCTATCCGCATCTGGAAGAAGCCTATCGCGTTGCCGAACTGCTCTTCCCCGAACTGGGCATCACCCGCGACGAACAGCGCCATGGCTTCCAGAGCGACTTCGGCAAGCGACAGGTCTTCGGCGGCGGTAGCCACGGCGGCAACCTGAAAGTGGTTTCCGGTTCCTGATCTTCCCTTCCTGCGCCGTCCGCCGATTGCGAGCGGCGCAACGATTGAATTCACGCACAGGTTTGGTGTGAGGTCGCTGGTTACCCGCGGCAGTACGCAAAAGCGAGGGAAATCTTCATGTCGACATTCGATACGCCGATCGGCAGGGCGCTCACCGAACGCACAGAGGGTAGGGCGGGGGGTAGGGCGGGTTTCGCCATTTCGTTGCCGGGCCGCGCCACCCTGCTGCCCTACGTTGTGCCGGTGGCGATCATCGCCGTGTGGCAGCTTGCGTCATCCGCCGGCTGGATCTCCTCGCGCATCATGCCGTCGCCGGCCGACGTCGCCGTTGCCTTCTGGGAGACAACCGTTACCGGTCAGCTGCCGCATGACATCCTGGTCAGTGCCGCGCGCGCCTTTGCAGGGCTACTCGTCGGCGGCGCGATTGGTTTTCTGCTGGGGATTGCCAACGGCGTCTCGAAGGTATCGGAGCAACTGACGGATACGACGCTGCAGATGCTGCGCACCATCCCGCATCTCGCCATGATCCCGCTGGTGATCCTGTGGTTCGGTATCGGCGAGGAATCGAAGCTGTTTCTCACCTCGCTCGGTGTGCTCTTTCCTGTGTATCTCAACACCTATCATGGCGTACGCAACGTCGACCGCGACCTGATCGAAATGGGCCGCGTCTACGGGATGGGCAGCTGGACTCTGTTCCGGAAAGTGATTTTTCCCGGCGCGTTGCCGTCGATCTTCGTAGGGCTTCGCTATGCACTCGGCATCATGTGGCTGACGTTGATCGTCTCGGAATCGATCGCCGCCTCGTCGGGTATCGGCCACATGGCCAACAATGCGCGCGAGTTCATGATGACGGATGTCGTGGTGCTGGCACTGGTGATCTACGCCGTGCTCGGCAAGCTCGCCGACGTCGTCGCCCGCGCCCTCGAGCGACGGGCGCTCAAATGGAACCCGGTTTACCAGAAATAGGAGAGACGCCATGACCCTCATTGCGCATGAGCGTTTTCAAGGCGCTGCGGTCGAGCCGGAATACGAAATCGATCACGCGGCTCCTGCCGGGGCCGGTGCTGCGGCGATCACGCTGAAGGGCCTCGAAAAGAGCTTCGGCGGCAACCGCGTGCTGCGCGGCATCAACCTGCATATCCCGGCCGGACAGTTCGTGGCCGTGATCGGCAAGAGCGGCTGCGGCAAGAGCACGCTGCTGCGGATCCTCATGGGGCTTGACGAGCCAACCGCAGGCGAGCTGCATTTCGAGAATGCCGACGGAGCGGATGCCGAGGCCAACGCCCGCATCGTCTTCCAAGAGCCGCGTCTGCTACCCTGGCTGAGCGTTGTCGACAACGTGGTGGTCGGGCTCGGCGACAAGATCGACAAGCGGCTGGCACGAAGGGAGGCCGAGGCGGTGCTTGCAGAGGTGCAGCTTGCGGAGAAGGCCAAGGAGTGGCCAGCACGTCTTTCCGGTGGTCAGCGGCAACGCGTGGCGCTTGCGCGTGCGCTGGTTAGCAAGCCGGGCGTCCTGGCGCTCGACGAACCGCTCGGAGCGCTCGACGCCCTGACCCGGATCAGCATGCAGGAACTCTTGAACCGCGTCTGGCGTGAGCTTGGTTTCACTGCGGTGCTGGTGACGCATGATGTCAGCGAGGCGGTGCATCTCGCCGATCGCGTGATCGTGCTGGACGAAGGGCGTGTCGCGCTTGATCTGGCGATCCCGTACCCACATCCTCGCCGCCACGGCAATCCGGCGCTTGCCGAACTGGAAGGCAGGCTGCTTGCCGCCATTCTGGGGACGGACGGCGGCCACTGAGAAGGCCGCTGCGCATCGCCTCAGTGAACGACGCCTGTCTCGCCTTCGACGAACGCCTGAATTCGATCGATGAGGATTTCGGTTCCCTGCAGGCGTGAACCGTTGTCAGCATAGCCGTCGAGGAACACGACCTGTTCGGTGAAGAGCATCTTCGTGCCGGTGGCCGTCGCCTCGAAAGTCACCGTTGCAAGGGACGCCGAAATACAGGTGTCGCCAAGTTTCATGTCATAGGCGTAGATGATGCGCGCGCTTGCGACTATGTCGATATAGCGGGCCTCGTAAGCATGGAGGACGCCATCGGTGTCGCTGACGTGGTTTCGCTCGGCTCCGCCGACGCGGAAGTCGAGGCTATACTCCAACGGCACCCATTCGTCGTGGCAGGCGAACCATTGGCGTTTGGCTTCGGAACTGGCCCAGGCTGCGAAAACGCGCGATGCGGACGCCTTCAGGTGGCGCTCTATCGTCAGCGTGGCGTGTTCGGCCGACGGATTCTTCATGGCGTTCTCCTAGTCTGGTTGTTCGTCTGCCAGAAACCGGTCCAACCGGTCGAAGGTGCTGTTCCAACTCGCCTTGCGCTCGGCCAGCCAGCGCTCGATGTTTGCCAGGGCTTCCTGCTGCAAGCGGTAGGTTCGCACGCGGCCGGTCTTGACGGAGCGTACCAGGCCGCTTTCCTCCAACACCCCAAGATGCTTCATAACCGTGGGCAGGGCCATGGATAGGGGCTCTGCCAGCTCTGACACGGACGCGGGGCCCTGGCCGAGGCGATCGATCATGCCCCGGCGACTGCGATCGGCGAGCGCGTGGAACATGCGGTCAAGGCTGGCTGGCTCCTGCATCATTCGGCGGCGTCGTCCGGCCGGAAGCGGGCGGGCAGGTTTTCACGATAAGGGTAGAATTTGAAATAGGGCGTGGCTTCCTGCAGGACCCTTGCAAAGGATGCGCGCTCCAGCAGCAGTCGGTGATAGGCTTTCAGTCTCGGTTGATCGTCTGCGAACGGCACGAGTGTCTCGGCATAGAAAAGGGCGGGCGCGGCAGCGCAATCGGCAAGGGTGAAGCTGCTGCCGGTGATCCATGCGCGTCCGTCGAGGTGCCGTTCGATCATCTCGTAGGCTTTCAGGAGCGCTCTCCTGGCGTCGTCTGCGCGGCTCTCATCGCCGTTCGGGCGCAGGCGCTCGCTGATGATCTGCTGCATCGGCTCCTGAACGTAGAGATCGAAGAACCGGTCCCAGAGCCGGACCTCCAGCGCCTGATCGAATTCTTCCGGCACAAGGCGCACGGGGCCAGGGTAGTATCGGTCCAGGTATTCCACGATGATCGATGTTTCCGGGATCGTGCGATCGCGCGCTTCATCACGCAGCGCGGGCATCTTGCCGAGCGGCGAGAGGCGCAGGAAGGCCGCTCTCGAGGCCTCGTCACCGAGATCGACAAGTACTGCCTCGAACGGCGTACCGTTTTCGTAGAGCGCGATAAGGACCTTGTGACAGAAGGAAGCAAGCGGATGCTGATGAAGAACGAGCGTCATGCCATCACCTTTGGTGTCGTGGAAAACTTACCTGTGTGGCTAAGTATCAAGTTTCAGGCTCGCGGGCAACTGAATAGTTGTCCGATTGGCTAAGTTATTGTCCGATGACGCATGCCTGCGGCTGGGCGCGTATCGGCGTGTCAGTTGTCCAGGCGCTTGGAGCGTTCGCATCTCGGACATTTCCTGCCGGACGCGTGGACGGACGCGCAAGAAGGCATGCATGCTTTCTTGCGGAATGCTATCCGCTCAGGCCAGCCGCGCGATCACGAGATGGCCGGGAGTCGGCCGACCGTCTTCCATGCGCACGTTGATGTCGGTGATCTCGATCAGTTCAAAACCGGTCGACGTCAGACGTTCGCGGACATAGGATTCGGCGTGGGCGAAGCGCTGGTGCGGGCCAACCATGTAGCTGCGGCCTTCGAAGGTGACACCGGGCAGGGTCTCGGAGGAGAAAATGAACAGCCCCCCTTGCATCAAGTTCTCTGCAGCGCCGAAGAAGAGCGGCTCGAGCGCGCCGAGATAGGGCAGCACGTCGGTCGCGGTGATGAGGTCAAAGGGCTCTTCGTCGTTGTCTTCCAGAAAGTCTTCCGCTTCGGCGACGAACAGCGTCTCGTAGAGGTCCTTCTCGTGGGCGATCTCGACCATGTTTTCCGAAAGGTCGATACCGGTCATGTCCTCGCACAGATCGCGCAGCGTGCCGCCGGTCAGCCCTGTGCCGCAGCCGAGATCCAGCATGCGCTTGAAGGGGCCGAGCTTCAGTTCCTGCAGGCGCTGGCGGACCAGCATGGGAACGTGGTAACCGAGCTGTTCGACGAGAACATCCTCAAAGACCTCGGCATGCTGATCGAACAGCGTCTCGACATAGGCATCCGGCGCCTTGGCCGGCGTTTCGCCGCGGCCCATGGCGGCGATGCGGACGGCTGCGCCGCCGTGATCGTCTGGATCGATGGCGAGGACCTCCTCATAGGCTTTCACGGCCGCATCGACGTCGCCGGCTTTTTCCAGCGCCAGCGCCCGGTTATAGGCTTCCGCGAGTGCGTCTTCGTCGATCTTCTTGGCCATAGCAATTCACCACCGTTCTATCTCTTGCGCAGCGTCTACGGCGACCGGCTGTCTTTTGCAATGGCTGCCTTCACATCGCGGCAGTCTCAAAGGCGCGCCCGTTTGCGAGCCGGAGGACGTTGAATTCGCCCGCGGCTAGGCACATGTCCGATGGGGCTGCGGCCGGGCGCTAGTTAATAATGAACTCGCCCTTCAGCGCGCGCCATTCGGTCGCCGAGATCAGCTTGCGATGAATGTAGCGCACCGAATGCAGTGGCCCGTCCAGTTTCTCCTGCCAGAACTTCAAAAAGCCGCGCATCTCCGGAAAATCCGGGGCGAGGTCGTAGTCCTGCCATATATAGGTCTGGAGGATCGCCTTGTGATCCGGCATGCGGTAGATGATCTGGGCTGTGGTCAGGCCGTAGCCCTGAAGCTGTCTTTCCATATCCTTGTGCATCGTCGTCTCGCTTCTCGTTCCCACCTGGCGCTGATTAGCGCCCAGTGAAATGGAACCATGACATGGTTAACCGAAGCTTGAGAAAAAGCCAGTAAAAGGAATGTTTGTTTGTATTTTCAATGCGTTAGCAGTACTCTTCGGGGAGTGCTGCTAACACTTCATCGTTTCAGATGGCGTGTCAGCCGGCGCTCGATCCAGCCCCAGAGGTGACGCAGCGCCTCGACCATGCTGAGATAGAAGATTGCCGCCCACAGATAGGTCTGGTAGTCGAAAGTGCGCGAGAAGGCATAGCGCGTCTCGCCCATCAGGTCGAGCACGGTGATGATGGCGACGACAGCCGATCCCTTGATGAGCAGGATGATCTCGTTGCCATAAGGGCGCAGTGCCACGATGAGCGCCTGCGGCAGGATGATCTTGCCGAAAGCCACGGCCTTGTGAATGCCGAGCGATGCCGCCGCCTCATGCTGGCCGCGCGGTACGCTCTCGATTGCGCCGCGCAGGATCTCTGCCTGATAGGCGGCAGTGTTGATGGTCATCGCAAACAGGCCGCAGTACCACGCATCGCGGAAGAACCACCAGAGACCGACGGACTCAAGCTGCGGCCGGAACTGGCCGAGGCCGTAGTAGATCAGGAACAGCTGTGCGAGCAGCGGCGTGCCGCGGAACACATAGACATAGCAGTAGGCCAGCCCATTGATGAGCTTGTTGGGCGACATTCGCGCGAAGGCTAGCGGCAGCGAGAGAATGGCGCCGCAGATCACCGATATCACCACCAGGGTGATCGTTGTGAGGAGGCCATGGATATAGCGCGGGCCGTAGCGGGTAAACTTTTCGGGATCCCAGCCTGTGATCACCATTGCGACCAGCACGGCTGCGAGAACGATCCAAAGGCCGACGACGACATAACCGGTGACGCGCGCACCCGTGATGCGCTTGCTCGCTTCCTTGGGTGCCGGCTGCGGCGGGATCAGGACTTGGGCGTAACTCATCGGCGGACCTCCGAGCGCTTGGCCCAGCGCTCGATATAGCTGAGGCCGATGGAGGAAATGACGGCGAGCCCAAGATAGATCGCGCAGGCGAGGGCGTAGAACAAAAACGCCTGCTTGGTGACCTTCACCGCGACGCCGGTCTGACGCAATATATCAGCAAGCCCGATGATCGACACATAGGACGTATCCTTGAGCAGGATCATCCAGAGATTGACGAGGCCGGGGAGCGCGATGCGCACGAGCTGCGGCAGGACGATAAGCATCATAGTGCGCCCGCGGTGAAGGCCAAGGGCATCGCCCGCTTCGTATTGACCCTTGGGAATGGCGCGGAAAGCCGACAGCAAGACTTCGGAGCAATAGGAGGAAAAGACCACGGACAAGGCGATCACGCCGGCAAAGAAGGCGTTTATCTCGACGCGCCCGTCATAGCCGAAGGATGCCAGCACCGATTGGATGAGGATCTGCATGCCGTAGTAGATGATGAACAGCGTCAGCAGTTCCGGCAGGCCTCGAAAGATCGTCGTGTAGATGCCGGCGGCGAGGCGGACCGATTTCTCCTCAGACTGCTGGCCGAGAGCAACCGCGAAGCCGATGATGAGGCCGATCGGCAGCGTCACGAGTGCGACAGCGATGGTGACCTTCAGGCCGGCGGCAATCTCGTCGCCCCAGCCGGTATCTCCGCAGGCAAGGATCGTCGCCGAACCGAACCAGGTGAAAAGCCCCGCGGGTCCGCATAGCGGATCAAACACATGTCCAATCCAGGCCCATAACGAACCCAGCGCGGAAAATAATCCGCTCATGCCACTTTTCCCCTCGCGGCTTTTGCCGCTTTGCTCTTGCCATCTTTGTCAAACAAAAATGGCGGAAGGGCAAGCCTTCCGCCATCACCTTTGTCAGCGGCGTACAGAATTTATCATTCGCCGTAGACGTTGAAGTCGAAGTACTTGTCCTGGATCTTCTTGTAGGTGCCGTCGGCGCGGATCGCAGCGATTGCCGTGTTCAGCTTCTCGCGCAGCGGATCGCCCTGACGGACGGCAATGCCGGCGCCAACGCCGTTGATTTCCTTGTCGACGGGGAGCGTCGTCAGGATCTTGCAGYATGCGCCGGCGTCCGACTTGACCCACTGCGACAGCACCACGACGTCATCGATGACTGCATCGACGCGACCGTTGGCGATATCGAGCTTGTACTCGTCGGCGGTCGGGTAGAGCTTCAGCTCGGTGTCGGGGAGATGCTTTTCAGCATAGTTCGAGTGAGTCGTGGAGGTCTGCGCGCCGATCGTCTTGCCCTTGAGGCCTGCAACGTCGGTGACGGTCGAATCCTTCGGCACGGCGACTGCCGGCGGGGTGTTGTAGTACTTGTTGGTGAAGTCGACGAGCTTGGAGCGCTCCGGCGTGATCGACATGGACGAAATGATCATGTCGAACTTCTTGGCCTGCAGGGCAGGGATGATACCGTCCCAGTCACTGCTGACGATGGTGCATTCGGCTTTCATCTCGGCGCAGAGTGCGCGGGCGATATCCATATCGAAGCCGAGGAACTGGCCGCTGGCGTCGACATACTCGAAGGGCGGGTAAGTCGAGTCGGTGCCGATGACATACTTCTCGCCATCAGCCATTGCCGAGCCGGCGAATAGTGACATCGCGGCGATCGAGGCGGCGGCGAGAAAACGGGTGGAGATGCGCATGATAGTCCTCTCTGTTGGTGACCGCCGGCCATCTTCTTATTTTGCGGCGGCGGCCCGGATGGGGCGCTGCCTGGCAACGCCTTGCCATAATAATCAAACTCTTTCTGCTAAAATTGCAACTGGAATCGCAGCGCTCTTGTGCGCTGCAAACAACGACGCCGATGAACATTGGCAAACCGCCACATTCATACCGGGTTAATGCGGCAGTTCATAAAACGCGTGGAACAAATTCAAGCTTGCCCTGTTTCGGGACGCCAACTTAAGTACCGAAACAGACGCGGCAGCGAACGCGCCCAAGAGAAGACGTAATCAAGAGGAGCCCCTATGGGAATGAAATCCAGGTTGTTTGCCAGTGCGGCCTTTCCGCTGCTGTCCCTGTCGCTCGTGATGCCTCCGGCACATGTGTTTGCGGCTGCAGCAAGCGTCGAGCAGGCGCGCACGACACCGCAGGCGATCGTCGGCAGCTTCGAGGTTGCCCAGGAAGCGGCGCCCGAGGTCGCCCAGGAAGCGGCGCCCGAGGTCGCCCAGGAAGCTGCGCCGACCGACGAGGAACTGCTGAAGAAGCGCCATAAGCAGCCCGAAGCTCAAGAACAGCAGCAGGCTCCTGCCGAAGCTCCCGCCAAGCAGCCTGAACCCGCGGCGGAACCGCAGCCTCAACAGCAGGAAGCTCCCGTGGAAAAGCCGCGCGCGCAGCCCGAACCGACGGCCGAACAGGCTCCTCAGCAGCAAGAAGCTCCTGTGGAAAAGCCGCGCAAGAAGCGCGAACCTGCCGCCGAGCAGCCTGCCGCCGAACAGCCGGCCCAGCAGGAAGCACCAGTCGAGAAGCCGCGCAAGAAGCGCGAACCTGCCGCGGAACAGCCTGCCGCCGAGCAGCCGGCACAGCAGGAAGCTCCAGTCGAGAAGCCACGCCGCAACAAGCGCGACAAGCAGCAGCACCCGGAGGAAGCCGCGCCGCAGCAGCAGCTCGATCAACCTGCGCCGCAAACCGATCAGGCCCAGCCGCAAAGCGAAGAGCAGAAGCCTTCGCGCAAGAACGGCAAGCAGCCCGCGGCTGATGGCGGTGAACAGCCGGTGAAGCCGCGCAAGAAGGCTGCCGAAGAAGCGCCGCAGGCGCAACCGGAGGGCCAGAAGCCGGCGGCCTCACAGGAACAGCCCGCGCTGGAACAGGCACCCAAGCCGCAGGAGGAACCTGCTGCCGGGAAGGTGCCCACTCCGGAGCAGCAGCCCGCAGACGCAGAACAGCCGGCTCAGCCGCAGAAGGGGGAGGCACCGGCTGCGCAACCGGCCGATGCCCCCGCCCAGCAGCAGGGTGAGCAGATCGTTCCGGCGCAGCCGAACGGTGGCGCGCAGCCGGCAGCAGGTCAGGCCGAGCAGGCCATTCCGGCTCCGGAGAAGGTCACCCCGAAGGAGCTTGAGCGCCGCAAGGAGATCGCTGCTGATCCGAGCAAAAGCACGGAAACCGTCGTTCTGCCCGTTGAAAACGGCGCCGCCGTTCTCGACAGCGACAAGGATGCCGATCGTTCAGGCGGCGTCCAGTCCCGCCGCGAGCGCGACAAGCAGCGCGGCGAGGAGCAGCAGGTCCGGGTCCCCAAGTCGGACGCCGACGCACAGATCGCACCCGATGGCGCCAAGCCCGCGCCGCTCAAGATCGAAGCCATCACGAGTGAGCAGGGCCGGCGCCTCGACCAGCGGCCGCAGTTCGCCCGGCCGGACGGCGCCAACTATGGCCAGCGCGGCGACGACAACCGGGTGATCATTCAGATCAACAACCAGACCTTCGTTCGCGGTGACGATGACCGTCGCTTCCTGCGCGACGGTGAACGGCCGATCTACGAGCAGCTGCCGCGTGACCGTTACCGTGAGACGATCGATCGCGACGGCTACCAGATCGTGACTGTTCGCAACCGGTACGGCGATATCATCCAGCGTTCGCGCATCGACAACCGTGGCCGCGAGGACGTGCTCTATTACACCCCGGAATTGTACGACAATCCGGACCGCGACTACTTCGACGATCCTGGTGCCGATCTGCCACCGATGCGCCTGCGTATTCCACTGCAGGATTACATCATGGACACGAGCAGCGACGAGGACCGCGATTACTACGACTTCCTGCGCGAACCGCCGGTGGAGCCTGTCGAGCGCGTCTATTCGCTGAACGAAGTGAAGTATTCGGCGCGTATCCGCGACAAAGTGAGGCGTATTGACCTTGATACGGTGACATTTGCGACGGGAAGTGCAGAAATCCCGATGAGCCAGGCTCGCAGCCTACGCAAGGTAGCCGACGCGATCAACGAGGTTCTGAAGAAAGATCCGACCGAAACCTTCCTGATCGAAGGCCACACGGATGCTGTGGGCTCGGACCAGAGCAACCTGATCCTTTCGGACCAGCGTGCGGAATCGGTCGCCAACGTGATGACCGACGTCTACGGCATTCCGCCTGAAAACCTTGCGACGCAGGGTTACGGCGAACGCTATCTGAAGGTCAATACGCAGGGGCCGCAGCAGGAAAACCGCCGTGTTACCATCCGTCGCGTGACGGCGTTGGTACGGCCGGTTGCCTCGCGCAACTAAGCGAAGCAGCAGAACGACAGAAGCCGTCGGGCGACCGGCGGCTTCTTTATTTTCGCGGCGTCAGAGCAACCGTCGCCGCTATGAAGTCGGCGATGGCGTTTGTGTCGTTGAGATCGAAGACGGGCAGGGTGGTCTCGGTGACCGGATGGTCGGCGGCGACCGCAACGATGTGCGGATCGGTCGGGGCCAGAGGCTCTCGGTTTGCCGCGTCCAGGCGACGAGCCTCGATCTTCGGGATCGGCTCGCGCTTGTAGCCCTCGATCAGCACGAGGTCGCAGGGAGCGATACGGGCGAGGATCTCCTCGAATGTCGGCTCCGGGGCGCCGTGCAGTTCGTGCATGATGGCATAGCGGGTGCCGGAGACGATGGTCACCTCATATGCACCGGCCTGGCGGTGGCGATAGCTGTCCGCGCCGACCTTGTCGATGTCGAAGTCGTGGTGGGCATGCTTGATCGTCGAGATCCGGTAGCCGCGCCGCGTGAATTCCTCGACGAGCCGAACGGCAAGGCCGGTCTTGCCGGAATTCTTCCATCCTGAAATGCCGAAGATCCTGGGCTTCGTCGTCATGTGAGCACCTTCAACCAGCGTTCGGCCTCCGCGAGGTCATCGGGCGTGTTGACGTTGAAGAAAGGATCGAGAAGGCTGGCCCGCGTCGGGCGCAGCGGAAACGCGACTTCCGTAACGTCATGCCGTGACAGGAAGTCGCGGACGCGGCGTTTGTCGTCCGATGAGATCCATGTTTCGAGGTCGCCGGCGAGGGAGACCGGCCAGAGACCGAATACCGGATGAATGCGGCTTTCGGAGGCGGCGACGGCGATCTTTTCCGGTGCATCGACTGCGCCGGCGAGCCAGTCCACAAGGTCGCCGGGGAAGAACGGGCTGTCGACGGAAACCGTGACGACATGCGTGACTGCGAGAAGCGATGCGCCATAGGCCATGGCGGCATGAATCCCGGCCATCGGCCCAGCCTTGCCGGGAATGATATCAGGAATGAACGGGCGGCTGCAATTTTGCGGGGTCACATCGGCATTGACGGCGATCG
Organism: Rhizobium sp. 05L419; assembly: GCF_056397845.1. Classification (NCBI taxonomy): domain Bacteria; kingdom Pseudomonadati; phylum Pseudomonadota; class Alphaproteobacteria; order Hyphomicrobiales; family Rhizobiaceae; genus Rhizobium; species Rhizobium sp. 05L419. Next base: position 195,532 of record NZ_JBFTOF010000002.1, on the reverse strand, counting down.
CGCTGACCTGAGGGGTCAGTTGCTCGATAGCGCGGTCGAGTAACGTGCGACCGGCGAGTGTCACAGAGGCCTTGTCACGGCCCATCCGGGAGGATCGCCCGCCCGCAAGGACGACGCCGGGAATGTTGGATCTGTCCAGCCTAAATTCGCTCATGATGCCTCAGACAGGTGTTCTCGGTTCGGACTCTTGCGCGATGGGCGCGCCGCGGCGCTTGGCCTCACGATAGAATGTATAGAGGCCGGAAGCGATGACGATGGCTGCGCCGGTCAGGGTCCAGCCGTCAGGTATTTCGGCGAAGAAGAAGAAGCCCAGCAGAGCCGAGAAGATCAGGCTGGTATAGCGCAGAGGCGCGACGAAGGAGATTTCGCCGGTTCGCATGGCCAGGATCACCGACTGGTAGCCCACGAGCACGAGGACCGCGGCCAGCGCGATATGGGACAGCGACGTCGCGCTGACTGGCCTCCAGCCACCCAGCAGGGGAATGAGCATCGCGCCGAAGATCGAAACGGAGACCGCCGTCACCAAAGTGATCATCAGCGATGGAATTTCTGGATCAACGCTGCGCGTTGCCAAGTCTCTGCCTGCCGTCACCAGAACGCTGGCGACACAAAGCAACGCCGCCGCCGTAAAGCCCTCGGGACCAGGGCGGATGATGATGACAACCCCGATCAGGCCGACGAGAATGGCCGACCAGCGACGCCAGCCGACCGGCTCGCGAAAGAAGAGCGCAGCGCCGAAAGTTACGACCAGCGGAAGCGATTGCAAAATGGCCGACGCGTTGGCGATCGGCATCATTCCCAGCGCGGTGATATAGGTCACCGCAGCCAGCATCTCGCAGACAACGCGGACGATCACCATCGGTTTCATGACCACGCGCAAGGAGCGGAGTGCACCCATTTTGCGCGCGATCAGATAGACGAGCATGCTGGTGATGAGACCGCGCAGGCACATGAGCTGACCGGCATTCATGTAGGCGACGACCGATTTCGAAAGGGCATCGCTTGCGGAAAATCCGGCCATGGCCGACGTCATGCAGATTGCACCCTCAGTATTGCGTGACCGCGGCATGAAACTCTTCCGATTCTCCGTACGGCTCCTTTTAATTGGGAAGGGCAGTCAGGGAAACTGGATGGAGGACACACTTGCAATAAATCTACTGCGCGTTGCACGCGAACCGACATCGAGACAGCCTCGCTTAGCGTAAAGCGTGGCATATCCTTCGTCCAACATCCGGAATTCAGACGGTTTTCTCAGGTGGGACATGCTCAGTCGGCGGGGTCATGGGTTACCAGGCGGAGCGGCAGTGTCAGCCTCCGGTGACGCTCATGTGGCGGGCGACGGCGGGGCGGTTGTGGGTTCGGTCGATGATGAAGTCGTGCCCTTTGGGCTTGCGCGAGATCGCCTCGTCGATTGCTGCAAAGAGCAGGCCGTCGTCCTCGGTGGCGCGCAGTGTTGCGCGCAGATCGGCCGCGTCGTTCTGGCCGAGGCACATGTAGAGCGTGCCGGTACAGGTCAGGCGGACGCGATTGCAGCTTTCGCAGAAATTGTGCGTCATCGGGGTGATGAAGCCGAGACGGCCGCCGGTTTCCTTGACCTCGACGTAGCGTGCCGGGCCTCCGGTGCGATAGCCGATCTCGCTCATCGTGAAATGGCGCTCCAGGTCTGCGCGAAGTTTCGAAAGCGGCAGGTAGCGGTCCGTGCGGTCTTCTTCGATCTCGCCCATCGGCATGGTTTCGATCACTGTGAGGTCCATGCCGCGGCCATGTGCGAAACGGATCATCTCAGGCATCTCGACGTCGTTGAAATCCTTCAGCGCGACGGCGTTGAGCTTGATCTTCAATCCTGCCTTCAGGGCGGCTTCGATGCCCTCCATCACCTTGGCGAAATCGCCCCATCGGGTGACCTGGCGGAACTTGTCCGGGTCGAGCGTATCGAGGGAAACGTTGATGCGGCGAACACCGCAATCGTACAGTTCGTCTGCAAAACGGGAGAGCTGCGAGCCGTTGGTCGTCAGTGTCAGTTCGTCCAGACCGGAGCCGATCTGCTTGCCGAGTTCGCGCACGAGGTGCATGATGTTCTTGCGCACCAGGGGCTCGCCGCCGGTCAGGCGCAGCTTGCGCACGCCCTTGGCAATGAAGGCGGAACAGAGCCGGTTCAGCTCCTCCAGGGTAAGGAGATCCTTCTTCGGCAGGAAGTTCATGTTCTCCGCCATGCAATATGTGCAGCGGAAGTCGCAACGGTCGGTCACAGACACGCGCAGATAGCTGATCGCCCGTTGGAACGGGTCGATCATCGGCCGAGCGTCCGCCACCAGCGGGGTGGCATTGCCAATGCTTCCAACTTTGCTGTTCACGACTACCTCCGCGATGCACACTATGTGTGTATATGCCATTGCGGCGTCAAGTGAAACGGCGGCGAACCACGGTAAATTGAACTTGCCTCGCAAAGGTTCATTGCCTACTCCTGAAATCGAAGGGGATCGGGATCATGAGCGACATATGGCCGACTGAACTCAGGGTATCGAAGGACCGGCAGCGTCTCGCCGTGACCTTCAACGACGGGGAGAGCTTCGAACTGTCGGCGGAGATGCTGCGCGTGCTTTCGCCATCTGCCGAGGTGCAGGGGCATGGGCCAGGCCAGAAGGTCACGGTGCCCGGCAAGCGCAACGTCGCGATCATTTCGATGATGCCCACCGGAAATTACGCCGTTCGCATCGGCTTCGACGACATGCACGATACCGGCATCTACACCTGGACCTATCTGCGCGAACTCGGCGAACGCGGCGAGGAACTCTTCGACGCCTATGAAAACGAGCTGCGCGAGAAAGGCATGACTCGCGAAACATCGGAAAAGCCGCGCTAGGCAAACAGCAGCCACGGGGGAAAACGCATGGCGACACCGAAGCAACGAAACTGGCTGCGTGTGAAGGGCAGTCCGGGCGGCAGCAGGGTTACGTTCCTTGAGCTCTTCTTCGACCTGGTTTTCGTTTTCTCGATATCGCAGTTGTCGCATGCGCTGGCCGGGCACTATACGCCGCTCGGCGCCATTGAGGCCGGGTTGATGATCTTTGCGGTCTGGTGGGTGTGGATATTCACGACCTGGGTGACCAACTGGCTCGATCCGGACAAGATGCCGGTGCGCGGCATGCTGGTCGTGCTGATGTTGCTCGGCCTCGTGCTGTCCGCCTCCATTCCCGAAGCTTTCGGCGACAAGGGATTGCTGTTTGCTTGTGCCTACGTTGCGATGCAGGTCGGCCGTTCACTCTTTATGGCTTACGCGGTGAAAGGGGCCAGCTCCCTGCATTATCGCAATTTCATCCGCATCAGCGTCTGGCTGATGGTATCGGGCGTTTTCTGGATCTCCGGTGGTTTGCTGGAGCACGAGGCACGGCTCGGCGCCTGGCTGGTTGCAATCGCTATCGAGTATGCGGGGCCGGCCGCCGGCTTTTTCGTGCCCGGTCTTGGGAAGTCGACGGCGGCCGACTGGGATGTGTCCGGCGCCCACATGGCGGAGCGCTGCGCGCTCTTCATCATTATCTGCCTTGGCGAGGCCATCTTGGTATCCGGCCGAACCTTCTCCGAGCTTCCGTTTTCGACACTGACCGCTGTCGTGTTCGCCACCGGCTTTGTCGGCACCGTCACCATGTGGTGGCTCTATTTCCGCTTTGGACACGAGCGGGCGGCACACCGGATCGAGCATGACGATACGCCTGGCAGTATAGCCCGGCAGGCCTTTACCTATGCCCATATCCCGATTCTGGCGGGCATCATCGTGCATGCGGTCGCGGTGGAGTTTATGTTCTCGCACCCACACGAGACCGGAGACCTCGGTGTCGTCGCTTCCGTTCTCGGTGGCTCCGGCTTGTTCCTGGCCGGCAATCTCTGGTTCAAGGGCGCGACGAGCGGGAGGCCGCCGCTGTCTCACTTTGCAGGTCTGGTCTTGCTGATCCTGCTTGCTTTCGTCGCGCCGTTCACCGAGGTCTACGTGATGGGCATTCTGGCGAGCGTGGTGCTGATCGTCGTTGCTGCGTGGGAATACCGTTCGCTTTCCGCGCAACCGGTGGCCCGCACGCTGCACTGAGGTCAGTCGTCCTCGCGAAGGTCCTGCTGAAGAACGCCGATGATGCGCTCCATGGAGTTGGCCATGGCCATGCATTGGTCGATCGGCTCCGGCGAAAGTACCCGCTCGATCAGGTCTGTCTGGATCACCATGGCGCGTTCCGTGACGGCTCGACCGGCCTCGGTGAGGAACAGTCTCAGCACCCGCTTGTCCTTTTCGTGGCCGCGGCGTTCGATCAAGCCGCGCTTTTCCATCTGCGGCAGCAACATGCTCATGTTGGAGCGCCCGACGAGCAGTTTGCGAGCAAGTTCCTGCTGGGAGAGACCCTCGAAGCGATAGAGATTGATCAGTATGTCGAGGTGAGGCGTCTTGATGTCCAGTTCGGCAAGCGAACGGCCGAGCGACTGCTGCATGAGCTGACAGGCACGGGCAACGGCGATCCAGCTGCGAAAACGCGGATGATCCCACGGCAGGGGTTGATTTTTGTTCATCGTTGTACTTTATTGTTCAGTGTTGAACATAAACGGATTCCCACTATGGCAAACTTTGCAGCGAAGGTCACCCGCTTCGGTTTCTCCGCGCTAGAAGGCATTTCGCCAGTGATCGCCGGCAAGGCGGCGTTCCGCTTGTTCTGTCGGACACCTTCGGCAAAGCCGCGTGGCGAGAAGGCGAGAGCAGCGCATGCGGCGGGCAGTCGGAAGCTTGCTACTGCGGAGATGTTCACACTCCGGATCGGCGGTCGCCGGGCGCATGCCTATCGGGTCAACGGCGGTGCGATCGGAATGCGCGAGCGCTATCTTGTGACGCATGGCTGGGGATCCGGCATCGCATATATGGCGGATCTTGTCGCAGCATTGGCGGCGACGGGGGCCGAGGTGATTGCCCTCGATTTTCCGGGCCATGGCCGGGCAGGTGGCCGCTTTCTTCACATGGGATTGGCGGTGCAGGCGATCAGGGCGGCGGAGCAGCGCTTCGGGCCGTTCGACGCAGCCATCGGACATTCCTTCGGCGGAGCAGCGCTGATGGTGGCGGCGGCCGGCATGCTGCCCGAGGTGCCGGCTGTTCTTCCACAGAAGCTCGTGCTGATCGGATCACCGAGCGAGATGCACTGGCTGTTCAAGGGCTTCGGCAAGATGCTTGGGCTTGGCAAAGCGGTGCAAGCTGTGCTGGAACACGAAATCCATCGCGTCACCGGACGGAGACTTGAGGATTTCGATGCAGGCAAGGCGGCAGGAGCTATCCGACGTCCGGTATTGGTCGTTCACGCCGAAGACGACAAAGAGGTCAGCGCCAGCCACGCGCGTCGCTACGCCGCGTCTGGCGAGGCGGTGAGGGTGCATTGGGCAAACGGCTTCGGACATCGCCGCATCGTCAGCGCTGCGCCGGTACTCGACGCGGTCTGTGATTTTCTCGGCGACGATGATTTGGGCAGGAATGCCGCGATGGTTCCGCTTTTTGAAGTTTCCGCAAAGCGAGCGTCATTGTAGCGTCATCGTAGTCGGCTAATGGCCGCCACGGACAACTCGGCAGGACGATCATGAAAATCATTACGACGGTAGAAGAACTCGGGGCAATCTATGCCGGGGGCCTGACGCAGGCATCGGTCGCGAAAGTGACGAAGAACCTGACGCCGCTATACCGGCAGATGATCGAGGCCTCGCCGTTCGTCGCGTTGGCGACGGTCGGCCCCGAGGGCCTCGATTGCTCGCCGCGTGGGGATATCGGCGGCGTGGTGCGTGTTGTCGACGACAAGACGCTGCATATGCCGGACTGGCGCGGCAACAATCGCGTCGATTCGCTGTCCAATATCGTCCGCGATCCGCGGCTGGCTCTGATGTTTCTCATTCCCGGCTCGAACACGACGATGCGTATCAACGCGCGTGGCGTAGTCTCGAATGACGAAGCACTGTTGGCAAGCTTCGAGATGGACGGAAAGAACCCGCGGACGGTGATCGTCATTGCGATCGACGAAGTGTACTTCCAGTGCGCGAGGGCGTTGATTCGGTCCGAACTGTGGAACCCCGAGCATTTCGTAGACCCAAAGAACCTTCCGACGCCGGGTCTGATGCTGAAAGCCGCGACCGACGAATTCGACCATGAGACGTATGATCGCGAATGGGCCGGCCGCGCCGCGAAGACGATGTGGTAAGCACATCGTCAATTGGCACATGCCGTTTCGCGACGAGGGCACTATCCCTTGTAGATCAGCCAGCTCTTGATGAAATCCTTCTGCATGCCGTCTTCGAAAAGAACGCTGCAGTTGCGTCCTGAGTTCTTGGCGCCATAGAGGGCGACATCGGCTCGATGGTACAATTCACCGGGGTCTTCGGCAGTGGAGGCCATGCAGACGCCGATAGAAACCGTCACCGGCCCGTAGTTTATCCGGGTACGGGAGTTCTTGAAGGGGGTAGCCTCGAGTGTCCGGCGGATACGCTCCGCCGTCCCCATGACTTCGTCAGCCGTATTGCCTTCGATAATCAGGGCAAATTCCTCACCGCCGGTGCGCGCCACGAAGACATCACGCCGGACATTTGCGCGGATCACAGAGGCGACGGTCGCCAGGATCTTGTCGCCGACCGGATGACCATAGGTGTCGTTGATCTTCTTGAAATTGTCGATATCGGCAAGGACGAGCGCCGTGACCGGGCGCATCGTAGGATTGTTGAAAACCGCAGCAAGGCGATCGTCGAAAGCGCGGCGATTGGACAGGCGCGTGAGGGAGTCCGTGTTGGCGATGCGCTTGTATTCGTCGAGTTCCTTGCGGACCTGGTCCATCTCCTGCGATCGTTGAACGACGTTCTCGACCGTCCGTTCTCCATGCGCCATCGTGTCGCCGGTCGCCTCTGTCAACAGATCGAGAGCGTTCTGGATGAGGTCGGCGCTCGAGTGGTTCTTCGAGTTGATCCGGTTGTAGGTCTCGCCGAGCAGCTTGTTGTAACTCTCAAGTGAAGTCTGTTCCTGGCGAAGGACACGCAGGAGAGCCTCCAGCTCGGCGGCAATGCGCCTGTGGGCGTCATCGTAGATGCGCGCGGGGCTGTGCGTATAGTGCTGTGTGCCGAGCTCGTCCAGCTCCTCCTGGCTGGCGTGGTTGCCCAATGCCGCCAGGTCTCTGGTCAGTGCCGGATTCGATCCGATATAGGCTTCATAGAAGAGTTCGTAGTTCCTGGGAATCGGAGCTACGCCCATCGAGCGCATGGCAAAAGTGATCTGGCCCGCCACATCGGGAACCTGCGTCTTGGGCGCCACAGCCGTCGTCATTCGGCTACTCCTCTTGAAGATCTCAAATGCAGTCTTCTATTTGTTAGCTTAAAAATGTTGGGAAATGATTAAGGCTGGATATACCAAGGATTGTATGTGAGTTTTATGGGAATCGGGCCATCTCTACTTATGTATATGATTTTTATTCGATAATTTACATGGCACCGGCTGAGGCTTCGCGCGGGGCGCAAAATTTCTAGCGATTTTATTGGCAGACTGCTTGCCTAGCCTTGGTTGTCGTCTTCGTACTGTTGACAGTCGGTTGCTGATGCTTGTGCTTTTGCAGGCAACCGGCAATGAGCATATTCATCCGTGACGGACCCGCAGTGGTCCCACCGGAAGGCATGAGATCATGAAAGCCTCTCGTCACTCTTGGCCGATTGTTCTTGTCGCTGCAGTTGTCGCAGGATCTGCGTTGCTGATGCAGCACAACGGATTTTTCGATGGCGCGTTTCGCACCGACATCCTTGCCAGCATCAAGACCGATGAAGTGCTCAGCGCCGCCGACATGGTAGCGATGAGCACTGGCGTGACGGTCGATCATGAGCCGACGGCATCGCGGCACTGACCGGCTTAGCCGAGATTTAGCTCCTGGAAGAAGTCGTTCCCCTTGTCGTCGATGACGATGAATGCCGGGAAATCCTTGACCTCGATCTTCCAAACGGCTTCCATGCCAAGCTCGGGATACTCCAGCACCTCCACCTTCTTGATGCAGTCCTGTGCCAGGCGCGCAGCCGGACCGCCGATCGAGCCCAGATAGAAGCCTTGGTGCTTCTTGCACGCTTCGCGCACGGCGCGGGAGCGGTTGCCCTTGGCGAGCATCACCATGGATCCACCGAAGGACTGGAACTGGTCGACGTAGCTGTCCATGCGGCCTGCCGTCGTTGGCCCGAAGGAACCGGAGGCGTAGCCTGCGGGGGTCTTTGCCGGGCCGGCGTAGTAGACCGGGTGATTCTTCATGTAGTCAGGCATGCCTTCGCCCTTTTCCAGCCGTTCGCGGATCCTGGCGTGAGCGAGGTCACGGGCGACGATGATGGTGCCCGTGAGCGACAGGCGGGTCTTGACGGGGTGCTTGCTCAGTTCCGCCAGAATATCGTTCATCGGCTGATTGAGGTCGATGCGAACCATGGATTCTGAAAGTTTCGTCTCGTCGATCTCGGGCAGATACTTGGAAGGATCGGTTTCCAGCTGCTCGATGAAGATGCCGTCGCGCGTGATCCTCCCCTTGGCCTGGCGATCGGCGGAACAGGAGACGCCGAGGCCGATCGGCAGCGATGCGCCGTGGCGGGGCAAGCGGATGACGCGGACGTCATGGCAGAAATACTTGCCGCCGAACTGGGCGCCGACGCCCATCTGCTGCGTGAGCTTGTGGATTTCCATCTCCATCTCGATGTCGCGGAAAGCATGACCACTTTCGGAGCCTTCGGTCGGCAGGTCGTCGAGATAGCGGGTCGAGGCGAGCTTGACGGTCTTCAGATTCACCTCGGCCGAGGTGCCGCCGATGACGATCGCCAGATGATAGGGGGGACAGGCTGCCGTGCCGAGTGTCAGGATCTTCTCCTTCAGGAAGTCGATCATGCGGTCATGCGTCAGAAGCGACGGAGTGCCCTGGTAGAGGAAGGTCTTGTTGGCCGATCCGCCGCCCTTGGCAAGGAAGAGGAAGTCGTAGCTGTCCGTGCCTTCCTCGTAGATGTCGATCTGAGCCGGCAGGTTGTTCCCGGTGTTCCTCTCCTCGAACATCTTAATGGGAGCCAGCTGAGAATAGCGAAGGTTCTTCTTCTCGTAGGCGTCCATGACGCCCTTGGCGAGCGCCGCATAATCCTCGCCTTCCGTCCAGACGCGGCGGCCCTTCTTGCCCATGATGATCGCAGTACCCGTGTCCTGGCACATCGGCAGGACGCCGCCGGCCGCGATGTTGGCGTTTTTCAAGAGGTCATTGGCGACGAAGCGGTCGTTGTCGGTTGCCTCCGGATCGTCGAGGATCGAGGCGAGCTGCTTCAGATGGGCGGGTCGAAGAAGATGGTTGATGTCGGCAAAGGCTGTTTCCGCAAGCAGGCGAATGCCTTCTGGCTCGACGGTCAGAATGTCCTGCCCCCTGAACCTGTCGACAGAGACATAGTCGCTGCTGATCTTGCGATACTGGGTGGAGTCTTTGCTGAGGGGAAACAAATCGTCAGCCATCGAAGGACCTTTCAAGCGCACCGAAATCGCAGATGGTCTATTCGCGCGTCTTCGCAATTGCAATAATTCTAAAACCTGCAAATTTCCGTCAACAATAGACGAAAAACACCGCCGCTGGAGCGGCGGTGCCGTCGACACCAGCGGGGCGTCAAGACTTATTTCGGGCCGATCATCGTTTCAGGGCGGACGATCGCGTCATATTCCTCGACGGTGACGAGGCCGCTAGCGAGTGCTTCGTCTCTCAGCGTGGTGCCGTTCTTGTGCGCGGTCTTGGCGATCTTGGCGGCGTTGTCGTAGCCAATCGTCGGGGCGAGCGCGGTCACGAGCATCAGCGAGCGTTCGAGGCCGGCCTTGATGTTGTCCTCGCGCGCCTCAATGCCGACGACGCAGTTGTCGGTGAAGGAGACGGCGGCATCGCCCAGCAGCTGCACGGACTGCAGGAAATTGTAAGCCATCATCGGATTGTAGACATTCAGTTCGAAGTGGCCCTGGCTATCGGCGAAGGTGAGCGCTGCGTTGTTGCCGAAGATATGCGCGCAGACCTGGGTCAGTGCCTCGCATTGGGTTGGGTTGACCTTCCCGGGCATGATCGAGGAGCCCGGCTCGTTCTCCGGCAACGACAGCTCCCCGAGGCCGGCGCGAGGGCCGGAGCCGAGAAGACGGATGTCGTTGGCGATCTTAAACAATGCTGCCGCCGCTGCGTTGATGGCGCCATGGCTGAAGACCATCGAGTCATGGGCGGCGAGTGCCTCGAACTTGTTGGGTGCGGTAACGAACGGGAGGCCGGTGATGGCGGCGATCTCTTCCGCCACCCTTTCGGCAAAGCCGATTGGTGCGTTGAGGCCGGTGCCTACCGCGGTGCCACCCTGCGCGAGTTCGGAGAGGCCGGGCAGTGTCATTTCGATACGCTTGATGGCGGAGCCGACCTGCGCGGCATAACCGGAGAATTCCTGGCCGAGCGTCAGCGGCGTTGCATCCTGCGTATGCGTGCGACCGATCTTGATGATATGGCTGAATTCCGTAACCTTCATGTCGAGCGCGGCATGGAGATGCTTCAGCGCCGGCAGCAGATGACGAACGATCTCCTCTGCGCAGGCTATGTGCATGGCCGTCGGATAGGTGTCGTTCGACGACTGGCTCATGTTGACGTGATCGTTCGGATGAACCGGCTTCTTTGAGCCCATGACGCCGCCGAGCATCTCGATGGCGCGGTTGGAGATGACCTCATTGGCGTTCATGTTGGATTGCGTGCCGGAGCCTGTTTGCCAGACGACCAGTGGGAAGTGTTCGTTGAGCTTGCCGTCGATCACCTCCTGGGCGGCGACGACGATCGGGTTGCCGATTTCCGGGGAGAGTTGGCCGAGTGCCATGTTGGCGCGTGCGGCCGCCTGCTTGACGATGCCGAGAGCCCGAACGATCGACAGCGGCTGCTTTTCCCAGCCGATCTTGAAATTGCCGAGCGAACGCTGCGCCTGGGCGCCCCAATACTTGTCGTTCGGGACTTCGATCGGGCCAAACGTGTCGGTTTCGGTGCGGGTGGAGGTCATAGCCAAGCCTTTCGTTCAGGTGAGCGGCTGCAAAGATGCGGTCTTATAGGTCTGAAAGGGCTGGAAGAAAACTACTCAGATCAAATATATGATTTCGCCATTCATGTTATTGGTTGCACTATAAGTGGTTTTTCGGACACGGCTGAGTTTTTATCCAGCAGCGGCCTTTTGCCCCCTGTGTCGCGAACCGAAAATAAAGTAGAAAATTAACCAATAATTTCATAATTTTGTGTGAATTGGAGCTTGGCGACAAGTTTGCTACGTTACTGAAGGTTGAGTTCTTCAAGACTGGCGGTGGCGCTCGCTTTCTGCCATGTGACCGGCTGGCGCCGGATGATACGGGTTCTAAACTGGGCTATGCCCGCGGTTGAAGACAGCTTGATACTGGGACTGGAAAAAAGCATGACATTCCTTTTGAAAAGTGCGGTTTCCGCACTCGCACTTTCATGCGGCGTGGCGGCCCTGGGGGTCGCGCCCGCGCATGCGTATACGCTGATGGACATGATCCGCGGCGACCGCGCCCGCACCCAGAGCACCATCATCAATCCGGCACCGGTGGCTCCCTATGGCCAAATGGCGCCGGATGCGCCACTGCCGAAGGTTTCGGCGCCAAGTTACTACACCTACAAGCCGGATCCCATGCGCTATGTCGATACCGGCAAGTTCACGGATCCGGTTGTCACCGGCGCCGTCGCGGCTTCGACGGCTTCGACCGAGGTTGCGCCGTCCGTACAGCGCCGTTTCCTGATCGAGGCGAAGGTGCGTGCGCCGGTCGAAGTCGCCAAGGCGCTGGAAAACTATTACGGTGATGCCAAGAACCCACTGATCTGGCTCAATGGAACTGCCGTCAGCGACGGCGCCAAGGCAGCGATGAGCGCTCTGGCCGACGCAGCTTCCGTCGGCCTCGATCCAGCAGATTATGCAATCGAGGTGCCGTCGGTCGATCCGGCCGATCCGGATCCTGCAGCCCGCGACCGCGCTTTGACGCAGTTCGAGCTCCAGCTGTCGGCCAAAGTCCTGGCCTATGTGCAGGACACGGTGCGCGGTCGCGTCGATCCGAACAGGCTGTCGGGCTACCACGATTTTGCACGAAAGACCGTCAATCTGGATCCCGTTTTGAAACTTGCGCGCATGAGCCCGGATGTGGCGGCCTACCTTAGCAGCCGCTCGCCTGATGGTCCGGAGTTCGTGACGCTGAAGGCGGAACTGGCGAAATTGAAGGGTGAAGGCCATGCCGAGGAGCGGATCAATATCGCACTCGACGGTCTCCTGCGCCCAGGTGGCAACTCGTCGGAAATCCCGAATATCGTCAAGGCGATCGACAAGCATGGCTCGGCTGCGCTCAAGGCCGAGAATGCCGTGACGCTCGCTTCGTACACCGGCGGTACCGACTATTCCCCGGAGATCGTTTCCCTGGTTGAAAGCTTCCAGAAGGAACACGGCCTGAAGGCGGACGGCGTAATCGGCCAGGCGACCGTCCGCGTGATGACCGGCGGTGACACCAACGGCTCGAAGATCGAAAAGCTGATCGTTGCCATGGAACAGGCGCGTTGGCTGCCAGAAGACCTCGGCTCGCGTTATGTCTTCATCAACCAGCCAGCCTACATGGTCTACTACCATAACGACAACAAGGAGCAGTTGTCGATGCGGGTGGTGGTCGGCCAGCCGTCGCACCAGACATTCTTCTTCCAGGACCAGATCGAGACTGTCGAGTTCAACCCGTTCTGGGGCGTGCCTCAGTCGATCATTATCAACGAGATGCTGCCACATCTGCGTTCGGATCCGAACTACCTCGACCGCATGGGCTATGAAGTCCAGGTCAACGGACGTGCCGTCGCATCGTCGAGCGTCGATTGGTACGGCTCTACCTCGAATGTTTCCGTGCGCCAGCCACCGAGCGGCGACAACGCGCTCGGCGAACTGAAGATCCTATTCCCCAACTCGCATGCGATCTACATGCATGACACGCCGTCGAAGAGCTTCTTCAAGCGGGACATGCGAGCGCTCAGCCACGGTTGCGTGCGCCTTGCCGATCCGCGCGCCATGGCGGCGGCTGTCCTGAATACGACGGTGGACAAGATCGGAAAGGAAATAGCGACCGGCCAGAACCATGCCGTTCAGGTTCCTCAGAAGATCCCGGTCTATGTAGCCTACTTCACGGCATGGCCGAACAAGGATGGCGTCGTGCAGTATTTTGACGACGTGTATGGTCGCGATGCCTATGTCGAGAAAGCCTTCGAGGCCACGACCAAGGCGCGGGACGCCCAGATCTGATCTCGAACACTGCGCGGCACTTGTGCCGCGCAGTGTTTCTTGACGTCTGATCTGTGGATGATCAGATAAGGTTCGGTGGCCGGCCCCCCGAATCGCGGCCACGTGTTTGGCGACCCTCGATAATTTGGTTTGCGAGCATGTTTTGCGGCTTTGGGCGCAGCCTGTTGACGACTTTCATTTCACTATCATGCTCTCGTCTTAAAACGCAGCGCGGGAGGTTGTGGGTACAACCGGCAAGCGGCCGTTCTGCGCTCGGCTCGCGATGAGCGGAGGCGTCACAGCAAGTCTGCCAATCGACCATTTGCCTGCCCTGCCGGCGCAGTGACGCTTCCCGGCATCGCGAAGAAGTAACGTCAGAACCTCAAGCGGACGCGCTCGTCTCGTCAGCCGGCGTGCAGGAATCGGATCGCCTCGTCGCGGCGGAAGAGATAAAGCAGCGTGCGTACGGCCTTGCCGCGTTCGCTGGTCAGTTCGGGGTCGCGTTCGATCAGGTAGGCCGCGTCTTTTCTGGCAATCTCGAGTAGATCGGCGTGCGCCTCAAGGCTGGCAATTCGGAACCCCGGTGTCCCCGACTGGCGCGTACCCAGGAGTTCGCCTTCGCCGCGCAGCTTCAAGTCTTCCTCGGCAATCCTGAAGCCGTCCTCCGTTTCGCGCATGATCGAAAGCCGGGCATGGCCGGTTTCGCTGAGCGGCCCCCTGTAGAGCAGGATGCATGTCGAGGCCTCGTCGCCGCGCCCGACGCGGCCGCGGAGCTGGTGCAACTGTGCAAGGCCGAAACGCTCTGCGTGTTCGATCACCATGATCGTTGCGTCGGGAACGTCGACCCCGACTTCAACGACCGTGGTGGCGACGAGCAGGCGGATCTCGCCGTTCTTGAACGCCACCATCACGGCGTCCTTTTCCGGGCCGCTCATGCGTCCGTGGATCAGGCCGACGCCCGCTCCCAACGTGGAGACGAGGGTCTGATGCCGCTCCTCGACCGACATCAGGTCGCTCTCTTCCGATTCTTCGACGAGCGGGCAGATCCAATAGGCTTTCTTGCCCTGCGCCAATGCGCTCTTCAACCGGCCGACGACGTCGCCTATTCGCTCCGTCGGCACGGTGATCGTCTGGATAGGCTTGCGGCCTGGGGGCTTCTCGGTGAGCTTGGAGACGTCCATGTCGCCGAAGGCGGCGAGCACCAGCGTGCGCGGGATCGGGGTCGCGGTCATCACAAGCATATGCGGGGTGATACCCTTGGCCGTGAGCCTTAGGCGCTGGTGGACGCCGAAGCGATGCTGCTCGTCGACGACGGCGAGCATCAGGTTTCGGTAGTTGACGCTGTCCTGAAACAGTGCGTGGGTACCGATGATGATCTGTGCCTGGCCGGAAACGATCCGTTCCAGGATCTCCTCGCGCTCGCGGCCCTTGGTTCGGCCGGTCAGCACCTCGATGCCGAGCCCGGCGCAAGCCGCGATATTCGAGATCGTCGCGTAGTGCTGGCGCGCCAGGATTTCCGTCGGCGCCATCAGCACGGCCTGACCGCCGCTCTCGATCACCGCCGCCATCGCCATCAGCGCCACCAGCGTCTTGCCGGAACCGACGTCGCCCTGGAGGAGCCGCAGCATCCGATCGTCGCCGGCCATGTCCTGCAAGATCTCGGCGATCGCCATCGTCTGGCTCTGCGTCGGGGAGAACGGCAGTGTCTGCAGCATCCGGCTGCTGACAATGCCGGTCGCGTGCACCGGCTTGCCAGCGACCCTGCGCAGCCGCTGGCGTACCAGCGCCAGCGACAGCTGGCCGGCCAGAAACTCGTCATAGGCAAGGCGCCGGCGGGCAGGAGCCTGTGGATCGAGGTCGGAGGGATCGCGCGGCTCGTGCAGCATATGGAAGCTGTCGTTGATCGCGGGCAGGCCTTGCTTTTCGGTCAGGGCAAGATCGATCCATTCCGGCATTTCGGGCATACGCGGCAAGGCAGCCTCGATGATCTTGCGGAGCGTCTTCGGCGCAAGGCCGGCAGTGAGCGGATAGATCGGCTCGACCAGCGGCAGGTTCTCGGCCTCGCTTGCCTTCACGATGTAGTCCGGGTGGACCATCGAGGCGCGACCGTTGAACCAGTCGATCTTGCCGCTGACGGTAACTTCCTCGTCCAGGGGCAGCTGCTTCTCCAGCCAGGTCGACTGGCCGCGAAAGAAGACAAGGGTGAGTTCGCCGGTCTCGTCGTGCAGGAAGACGCGGTAGGGAACGTTGCTCTTGCGGTTCGGGGGCGCCTGGTGTCGGTCAACACGGCCGGTGATCGTCACGATCGCCCCTTGCGGTGCACGGGCGATGCCCGGTTGATTGCGCCGGTCGATCAGCGAATGCGGCGCATGGAAGAGCATATCGACAACCCTGCAATCCTCAGCCGTCTCGCGTCCGAGGAGCTTCACCAGCAGGTCGGCAATCTTGGGGCCGACGCCGGGGAGTGCCGAAACGGGAGAAAACAGGGGATCGAGAATGGCAGGGCGCATAGCGGCAAAATGCGATGAACAATGCGGTCTTGGCAAGGCTGACAAGCCGCTTTCGAGGGTCTATAGAGGCGCATCAACAGGAAGGTAATGCCATGACGGGTGTGACACTCTCGAGCGCCGATCTCGATCCTCGCCGCCGCCGGATTCTGTTCCGCTGCTGGCACCGAGGTATCCGGGAGATGGATCTGGTGTTTGGCCAGTTCGCCGAGAAGGAAATCGCCGCGTTGTCCGATGTCGAACTCGACGAGTTCGAAACCATCATGGCCGAGGAGGACAACGACCTCGTGCGCTGGATCATGGGAACATGGCCGGTGCCGGAGCGTTTCCAGACGCCGATGTTCGAGCGGCTGGCAGCCTACAAACCGGATTTCGAATACCCCGCCGATGCCTTGCCCAGGAATGCAGAATGATCCCAGGTTTTGACGCGAAAAAGCTCGCCGCTGTTGCCGAGTCGCTGACGATCGGCAATGTGCCCGCGGGGCTCGAGCCCATACTGCTGGCGGAGCTTGCGCGCGCTGGCGAGCCGGTCGCCTACGTGCTCTCCGATGGCCAGCGTATGGCGGATATCGAGCAGATGCTCGGCTTCGTCGCGCCGGATATTCCGGTTTTGACCCTGCCGGCATGGGACTGTCTTCCGTATGACCGCGTTTCGCCGAGCGCCGACACGTCCGCGCGCCGGCTTGCAGCGCTAAGCGGCCTCATCGCCCATCACAGAAAGCCGCATGCGGCGATCGTGCTTGTCACCGTCAACGCCATGCTGCAGAAGGTGGCGCCACAGGACGTCATCGAGAGCCTGGCGTTTGCGGCGCGGCCGGGCAATCAGGTCCGCATGGACGATATCGCCGGTCGACTGGAGCGCAACGGCTTCGACCGTGTCGCGACGGTTCGCGAAGTCGGCGAATATGCGGTTCGCGGCGGTATCCTCGACGTCTTCGTGCCCGGTTCGGAAGAGCCGGTGCGGCTTGACTTCTTCGGCGACACGCTGGAGAGCATCCGCAGTTTCGATCCGGCAAACCAGCGCACGATTGGGCAGGTCCGCTCGCTCGATCTGAACCCGATGAGCGAGGTGACGCTCACGCCCGACACGATCAGCCGCTTCCGCAAGAATTACCTGTCAGCCTTTGGCGCGGCGACCCGCGACGACGCGCTTTACCTTGCCATCTCCGAAGGCCGCCGCTATCCGGGCATGGAGCATTGGCTGCCGCTTTTTTACGACAAGCTTGAAACGGTCTTCGACTATCTCAAGGGCTTCCGTCTCGTCACCGATCACACTGTACGGGAGGCGGCCGAAGAGCGCTCCAAGCTCGTCTTCGACTATTACGACGCCCGTCTGAACTCCGGCCAGCCGAGCAAGGGTCCGATGGCGCAGGGCACGCCATACAAGCCGATCGTCCCCGGCCAGCTCTATCTCGATGGAAAATCCTTCGCCAGCACGCTCGATGCGTTCAATGCGGTTCGCATTTCGCCCTTCAACGAGCATGAGGGCGAAGCGCGGCGCGTCGTCAATCTCGACGCCCGCCAGGGCGAGCGTTGGGCGCGATCAAATGCCGAGGGTGCAGGCAATGCCGAGCGCATCAATGTCTTCGACGTGGTCGTCAGGCATATCGCCGAGAAGCGCTCCGGCGGTGCGAAGGTGCTCATCACCGCATGGACCGAAGGCTCGCTGGAGCGGTTGCTGCAGGTTCTGAACGAACATGGGCTTGAGCGCGTCAAACCAATTGCGGCGCTGAAGGACATTGCCAGCCTTGAAAAGGGCGAGGCTGCGGCGGCTGTCTACAGTCTGGAGTCCGGGTTCGAAGCCGGCAATCTCGTCGTCATCGGCGAGCAGGACATCCTGGGCGACCGCATGGTGCGCCGCTCGAAAAGGCGCAGGCGCGCTGCCGATTTCATCTCCGAGGTCGCCGGGCTCGACGAAGGCTCGGTCGTCGTGCATGCCGAACACGGAATCGGACGTTTCATCGGTCTCAGAACCATCGAGGCGGCCGGCGCCGCGCATGCGTGCCTTGAGCTGCAATATGCCGACGATGCCAAGCTTTTCCTGCCGGTCGAAAACATCGACCTTTTGTCGCGCTATGGCGGCGAGGGTACCGAGGCGCAGCTGGACAAGCTCGGCGGCGGTGCATGGCAGATGCGCAAGGCCAAGCTCAAGAAGCGGCTGCTCGACATGGCGGATGCACTCATTCGCATCGCCGCCGAGCGCCTGACGCGTCATGCGCCGGTCCTGACGACGCCGGAAGGGCTCTACGACGAGTTTGCCGCCCGCTTCCCTTATGACGAGACCGAAGATCAGGACACCGCCATCGAGGCTGTGCGCAGCGATCTTGGCGCAGGGCGTCCGATGGATCGCCTTGTCTGCGGCGACGTCGGCTTCGGCAAGACGGAAGTAGCGCTTCGTGCGGCGTTCGTAGCTGCCATGAACGGCATTCAGGTGGCCGTCGTCGTGCCGACGACGCTTCTTTCGCGCCAGCACTTCAAGACCTTCTCCGAGCGCTTCCGCGGGCTGCCTGTTCGCATCCAACAGGCGTCGCGCCTCGTGGGCTCCAAGGAACTGGCGCTGACGAAAAAGGAAGTCGCCGAGGGGAAAACCGACATCGTCGTCGGAACCCATGCGCTTCTCGGCGCTGGTATTCAGTTCGCCAATCTCGGGCTTCTGATCATCGACGAGGAGCAGCATTTCGGCGTCAAGCACAAGGAGCGCCTGAAGGAGCTGAAAAGCGACGTTCACGTTCTGACCCTTTCGGCAACGCCCATTCCGCGCACGCTGCAGCTGGCCATGACGGGTGTGCGCGAACTGTCGCTGATTACGACGCCACCGGTCGACCGCATGGCGGTTCGCACCTTCATTTCGCCGTTCGATTCGCTTGTCATCCGCGAGACGCTGATGCGCGAGCATTATCGCGGCGGTCAGAGTTTCTACGTCTGCCCGCGTCTTGCCGATCTGGAGGATGTGCATGCATTCCTTCGCTCCGATTTGCCTGAGCTGAAGGTCGCAGTGGCGCACGGGCAGATGCCGGCGGGCGAACTCGAAGACATCATGAATGCTTTCTACGAGGGCCGTTATGACGTGCTGCTATCGACGACGATCGTCGAATCCGGCCTCGATGTGCCGACGGCCAACACGCTGATCGTGCACCGCGCCGACATGTTCGGTCTGGCGCAGCTTTACCAGCTGCGCGGCCGCGTGGGCCGCTCGAAGGTGCGTGCCTTCGCGCTTTTCACGCTGCCGGTCAACAAGGTGCTGACGGCGACGGCCGAACGCCGGCTCAAGGTTCTACAGTCGCTGGATACGCTCGGCGCCGGCTTTCAGCTGGCAAGCCACGATCTCGACATCCGCGGCGCCGGCAACCTGCTCGGCGAAGAACAGTCCGGGCACATCAAGGAAGTTGGTTTCGAACTCTACCAGCAGATGCTGGAGGAGGCGGTCGCCGAGGTGAAGGGTGTCGACGAAATCCACGATACCGGCTGGTCGCCGCAGATTTCGGTCGGCACGTCGGTCATGATTCCAGATGGCTACGTTCCCGACCTGCATCTGCGCATGGCTCTCTACCGCCGGCTCGGGGAGATTACCGAACTCAAGGAGATCGATGCCTTCGGTGCCGAGATGATCGACCGCTTCGGGCCGATGCCGATCGAAGTCCAGCATCTCCTCAAGATCGTCTACGTGAAGTCGCTTTGCCGCATCGCCAATGTCGAGAAGCTCGATGCCGGCCCGAAGGGGGTCGTCATCACGTTCCGCAACAAGGAATTCCCGAACCCGGCAAATCTCGTGGGATACATCGCCAAGCAGGGCTCCATGGCCAAGATCCGCCCGGACCAGAGCGTGTTCCTGACCCGCGACCTGCCGACACCTGAAAAACGACTGCAGGGCGCAGCCGTCATCATGACGCACATGGCGGAGATGGCGAAGCCGTAAGGCGGATCAGTTCATGCCGGAGCGGGCTTCTGCCTTCGCCTTGGCAATGTCGCGCAGCGCATTCACCAGCACGTCGGGGGTTTGGGCACCGCTGACGGCATATTGCTGGTCGAAGATGAAGAAGGGCACGCCGTTGACGCCCATCTGCTGAGCGGCCTGGATTTCCGCAATCACGAGGTCGCGGTCGGCGTCGGATGCAAGCAGCGAGGCGGTGACGGATCGGTCGAGCCCTGCGTTCTCGGCGATGTCGAGGAGCACGACGTGATCGCCGATATTGCGGCCTTCCTCGAAATTCGCCTTGAATAGCGCGTCGACGACGCGATCCTGTTTTTCGCGATCCTCGACCATCGCCCAATGGATCAGCCGGTGCGCATCGAGCGTATTGGGACCGATCTTGATGGCCTCGAAATCGAAGGCGATGCCGACCTCGCGGCCGAGGTCGGTCAGCATCTTGTGGCCCTGGGCGACGCGCTCAGCGCCGCCGAGCTTTTCTTCCAATGCCTTCTTCTGATCGACGCCTTCCGCAGGATAGTCGGGATTGAGGCGGTAGGGCCGCCAGTTGATGTCGATGCCGACCTCATCCTGAACGTCAGCGATCGCCAGCTCCAGCCGGGCCTTGCCGAGGTAGCACCAAGGGCAGACGACGTCCGACACGACATCGATGACTATGCGTTCCATGGGCTTTCCTTTCCCGGGACCAGTGTATTTGCAGCCATCTAGGCCCTGCGGCTGAAGACTTCAACCAGGCAGGAAAAGAGAACCATCTATTGCGCGCTCTGATCCCACCATGCCGGCAGCTGGTAGCCATAGAGCGGTACGGCATCGGGATGGCCGATGCGCTTGCTGCGCGCAACCCACTGCTTGTCGACATGATAAAGCGGCAGCACATAGTGGCCGGAGAGCAGCATCCGGTCGTGTGAGCGTACGGCGGCGGTAAAGTCCTCCGCCGAGCGGGCGGTCAGGATATGCTGGATCAGCGTATCGACGTCTGGATCGGCTACGCCGGCGAAATTGTCCGTGCCCTCGCGATCCTTCGATGCGGCCGACCAGCGGCCAAGCTGTTCAATGCCGGGAGACAGAGACGAGGTATAGGATTTGACGATCACGTCGTAGTCGAAGCTGTTGGTCCGGCTCTGATACTGCGAATCGTCCACGGTACGGATCGAAGCCGTGATGCCAAGCTGATTGAGCGAACGTTGGTAGGATACGGCAAGCTTCTCCTGGTCGGCGTTCTGGGTCATGATCTCGAAGGCGAGGGGCCTGCCATTGGCATCGCTCATCTTGCCATTCTGGATCGTGTATCCGGCCTCTCTGAGAAGTGCGACTGCCTGCTTCAGGACAGTGCGATCCCTGCCGGAGCCGTCCGTAACGGGCAGCCTGTAGTTGCCGTCCAGAATGGCCGGATCGATCCTGTCCTTGATCGGACCGAGCAGTTTCAACTCTCGGTCGTCTGCCGGAACGCCGAAGCTCGACAGGTCGGAATTCTGCCAGAAGCTCTGGGTTCTAATGTAAGCACTCGAGAACAAATTCTTGTTCGCCCATTCGAAGTCGAAGATGAGCGACAGGCCTTCGCGCAGCTTTTGATTGCCGAAGACGGGCCGACGCGTATTGAAGACAAAGCCGAACATGCCGCTGGGCAGCTTTGGCTCGAACACGTCCTTCACGACGTTGCCGGATGAAACCGCTGGAAAATTGTAGGCGTTCGCCCAATGGCCCGGGCTGCCGTCCGGATAGAGATCCACATCGCCCTTCTTGAAGGCCTCGAACAGCGTCGTATCCTGCAGGAAATACTGCACGGTGACCTGGTCGTAGTTGTCCAGTCCCACCTTGACGGGAATGTCCTTGGCCCAGTAGTTCGGGTTGCGTTCGAAGGTTATGCTCTCGCCCGGCTTCAACGATTTGATTTTATAGGGGCCGGAGCCGATCGGCGGCACGAGCGTCGACCGATCGAACGTTTCAGGGTCGATCGCATGTTTCGGCAGGATCGGCGTAGAGCCGGCCAGTATCAGCGGAAACTCCCGGTCTGCCTTTTCGTTGAACGTAAATCGAACGCTGTTATCGCCCACCTTCTCCATCTTGTCGACGGCGTTGAGGCGGTTGCTGAACGGAACGCGTCCCTTTTCCTTCAGAATATTAAAGGAGAAGATAACGTCATCCGGCGTCACCGGTTCGCCGTCCGACCACCTGGCCGCAGGATTGAGATTGAACTGGATGTAGGTTCGGTCATCGTCCCATTCAACAGACTGGGCCAGCAGTCCGTAGAGCGCAAAAGGCTCGTCGCGCGAACGCGCCATCAGCGTTTCGTAGACGAAGTTGCCGTATTCCGGATCCCACATGCCGCGTGCGGTCGTGCGCATGCTTTTCAGAATGAAGGGATTGAGGCTGTCGAACGTACCGACCACGCCATAGGCGATCTTGCCGCCCTTCTTTACATCGGGATTGACGTAAGGGAGGTGCTTGAAATCAGCGGGCAGTGCCGGTTCGCCGTGCATTGCGATACCGTGCACGGGTTCAGCCAGTGCTGCGCCGCAAAACAGGGTGAAGACGATAGGCAGAACGATCCGGAGCATCCTTGAAATCCCTTCCGGAAGACAGCACGATTCGATAAAACAGTAGCATGCGGCGGGCCCAATTCACCATCCGCAGCGAATTCTTTCGAGCGACCTCGAAAACGCCAAAGAAATACTGGATATCTGCGGCGGCGCAATGTAACAGGGGAACCCGAAGTCGGGGGGTCATGCATTTGCCTCATTGTTTTAAGAGGTGGAGTGCAAACAACCCTGTTGGTGAGGATGGCATACCCGCTGTCCCAATGGGATACCAGGAGACGGAATTCGTTATGATGCTCAACTCTGAAAAGAAAACCCGGGCAGCCCTGTCCGTTCTGGCAGTGATGCTCGGCGCCGCAGCGGCTCCGGCGTCTTCTTTCGCCCAGGACGCCAACGCTCCAGCTCAGGCTGCCGGCGCTCCTCGCCTCGGTTGGTACAAGACCTGCAGCAAACAGGAAGACAATGATGTGTGCGTCGTTCAGAACGTTGTTCTGGCCGGTGGCGGGCAGCTCGTCACAGGCGTTGGCCTGATTAGCGTTTCTGGCAAGATCAACAACAAGAGCCTGCAGGTTTCGGTTCCGCCGGCACGCCTGATCCCTCCGGGCATCATGATGCAGATCGATGGCGGCAAGGGCCAGAAGATCGATTACCTGATGTGCATGCCGGATCGTTGCGTTGCGCAGGTCCAGCTGACAGACGCCATGGTCGCGAGCCTCAAGAAGGGCACGGATCTGGTTCTCACTTCGATCAACTTCCGCCGCGCGCCAAACCCGATCAAGATTTCGCTTGAAGGCTTTACGGGCGCGTTCGACGGCGAGGCGGTTTCCGCTTCCAAGCTCGCAGAAAGCCAGAAGAGCCTGCAGGACAGCATGCAGAAGAAGGCTGACGAAGCTCGCAAGAAGCTCGAAGACGCCCAGAAGGCTGCCAAGGCTCAGTAACATCGAAGCCCGATGGAAATCATGGAAACCCGGCCCTGTGCCGGGTTTTTCAATTGTTTGCAGACAGAGAAAAACCCCGCTTGGGAGCGGGGTTTCAAAGCCGGGCCGGACACTTAGTGGGTCAGGTTCATCTTGGGTTTAAACTGTCCCGTCGGTGCCATATCGAAAATCTGATAGACTTGCTCGTTGCGAAGCGGGACGCCGCTTTCGTCGTTGACAAGGTTCTGCTCGGATACGTAGGCGACATATTCATTCTCGTCATTTTCGGCGAGCAGGTGATAGAAGGGCTGGTCTTTGCTTGGGCGCACTTCGGCGGGGATAGAGTTCCACCATTCTTCCGTGTTCGCGAATTCCGGATCGACATCGAAGATGACGCCGCGAAACGGAAATACCTTGTGCCGAACCACTTCGCCGATACTGAACTTAGCTAGTCTTTCTTTCATGGTACGACTTCCTTTCATCACCCAATTTGGTGATTGGCCTCGCCCGAATCAAGATTTGTGCGAGATCTCGTCACATGAATGTCACATCGGCCAACCGGCGTAGGCGACATCGTGCAGGCAGGAAAGCCCCGGCCTTATGACCGGGGCTCTCGGATTCTGCGTTATGCAGAATAGTACATGTCGTACTCAACCGGATGCGGCGTCATGTCGAAGCGCATGACTTCGGCCATCTTCAGTTCGATGAACGAGTCGATCTGGTCGTCGTCGAAAACACCGCCGGCGGTGAGGAATTTGCGGTCCTTGTCGAGGCTTTCGAGTGCCTCGCGCAGCGAGCCGCAGACCGTCGGAATCTTCTTCAGTTCCTTCGGCGGCAGATCGTAAAGATCCTTATCCATGGCCTTGCCCGGATGGATCTTGTTCTTGATGCCGTCGAGGCCGGCCATCAGCATCGCCGCGAAGGCGAGGTAGGGGTTTGCCATCGGGTCAGGGAAGCGGACTTCGACGCGCTTGGCCTTCGGGTTGGTGCCGAAGGGAATGCGGCAGGAAGCCGAGCGGTTGCGAGCCGAATAGGCGAGCAGCACTGGTGCTTCATAGCCTGGGACGAGGCGCTTGTAGGAGTTCGTCGATGGGTTGGTGAATGCGTTCAGTGCCTTGGCGTGCTTGATGATGCCGCCGATGTAGTAGAGGCACGATTCAGACAGGCCGGCGTACTCGTCGCCCGCGAAGGTCGGCTTGCCGCCCTTCCAGATCGACTGGTGGACGTGCATGCCCGAGCCGTTGTCGCCGAAGATCGGCTTCGGCATGAAGGTTGCCGTCTTGCCATAGGCATTGGCGACCTGGTGCACCACGTACTTGTAGATCTGCATCTTATCGGCGTTGCGGACGAGCGTGTCGAACTTGATGCCGAGCTCGTGCTGGGCGGCAGCCACTTCGTGGTGGTGCTTTTCGACGACGACGCCCATTTCGGACAGAACCGTCAGCATTTCCGAACGCATGTCCTGGCAGCTGTCGATCGGCGGAACCGGGAAGTAGCCGCCCTTGACGCGCGGGCGGTGGCCAAGGTTGCCGGTCTCGTATTCGGTGTCGTCGTTCGACGGCAGTTCGGTCGAGTCGAGCTTGAAGCCGGTGTTGTAGGGGTCGGCCTTGTAGCGAACGTCGTCGAAGATGAAGAATTCGGCTTCCGGGCCAACGAAAATTGTGTCGCCGATGCCCGATGCTTTAAGATAGGCTTCCGCCTTCTTCGCGGTGCCGCGCGGATCGCGGTTGTAGGCTTCGCCCGAGACCGGATCGAGAATGTCGCAGAGAATGACCATGGTGGACTGCGCGAAGAACGGATCCATATGAACCGTCTCGGTGTCCGGCATCAGCACCATGTCGGATTCGTTGATGGCCTTCCAGCCGCCGATCGAAGAACCGTCGAACATGACGCCATCGGCGAACATGTCTTCATCGACGCAGACCACATCCATCGTAACGTGCTGCAGCTTGCCCTTGGGGTCGGTGAAGCGCAGGTCGACGAACTTGACGTCGTTGTCTTTGATTTGCTTAAGAATTTCGCTTGCGGTCGCCATTAAATAGTTCCTTTATTTGAGATGACGATACGTCGGGCTAGATGGCATCGACGCCGGTTTCGCCGGTGCGGATACGAATAACCTCTTCGATATTTGATACAAAAATCTTGCCGTCACCAATACGGCCGGTTTGCGCGGCCTTGCGGATCGCGTCGATGACAGCTTCCGCATTTTCGTCGGCGAGGACGACTTCCACCTTTACCTTCGGCAGGAAATCAACGACGTATTCGGCGCCCCGGTATAGTTCCGTGTGGCCTTTCTGGCGACCGAAGCCCTTCGCTTCCGTGACTGTAATACCCTGCAGGCCAACTTCCTGAAGGGCTTCCTTCACTTCGTCGAGCTTGAAGGGCTTAATGATCGCTTCGATCTTTTTCATGAGAAAATGACTCTCCGCTTCTCCCGTTATAGCAGGCTCATACCCGCTCGCCGGTATGATGCAGTTATCGTGCCAGTTGGAAAGCGGAATCTTGCCGGAAATGGCCAGAAGATGCGCAAAAGTCTATGATTTCATGAGGTTTCCACGCGGATTCAGCCGGAAATGACTAAAATGTGTCGCCAGAAGCTTCAATTTAGATTGAACTGTCGAATATTCACAGTCTCTGAATAAGTGTTCACTCAACCCTTGCGAGGGTAGAAAATATGCAACTGACTAAAAAATAGCCGCTTTGTTTTTCAAGGAAGTGGTTGTTATTTAGGCTGCTTCTGGTTGAATGAGGGAATGATCGAAAGCCTTTCCGCCCTCCTTCTTTCGCCAGCTGAAATGGCTGCCGTCGATGCGGCTGCAGCTGCATCCGGCATCGGCAGTTTTGCGCTCATGCAGCGTGCCGGGTCGAGCGTGGCGGCCACGCTTCTTCTCCACCATCCCGGCGCTGTCCGCGTGGTCGTATTCTGCGGTCCGGGCAACAATGGTGGGGACGGCTATGTGGCGGCGCGCTGCCTGGCCGAGAGTGGCGTGCGCGTTGACGTCTTCCATCTGGGCGATCCTGCGACGCTCAAAGGAGACGCAGCGCATGCGCGCGCGCTCCTGATGTTACCGAGCCTGCCTATCGAGGATTATCGCCCGGAGGCCGGAGACGTGGTGATCGACGCCTTGTTCGGGGCCGGCCTGACGCGCGACGTGCCGCAAGCGGTCGCTCACCTCGCCGCGCGCGCTGCCGGGGCTGGCATACCGGTGCTTGCCGTGGATCTGCCCTCCGGCATCGACGGACGGACGGGGAGGGTTCTGGGTGCTGCTTTTCAGGCCGAACGGACCATTACCTTCATGACGCGCAAACCCGGCCACCTGCTGTTGCCGGGCCGGGAGCTTTGCGGCAGCGTGGAGGTGTTCGATATCGGCATACCGGAGCGGATCGTCCGCTCCGAAGCAAGAGGAGGGATCGCCGAGAACGGGCCGGTTCACTGGGCGCAGGTGTTGCAGTCGCCGGATCAGCAAACGCACAAGTACAAGCGCGGCCATTTGGTGGTGTTTTCTGGAGATGCCACCAAGACCGGAGCCGCGCGAATGTCGGCAATGGCCGGCCTGAAGGCGGGGGCTGGTCTTGTGACGATCGCCTCGTCGAACGAGGCGGTGGCAGAAAATGCGGCCCATCTGACTGCGGTCATGATGCATGTGGTCGACAGCGATGCCGACCTCCTCGGCTGGCTGAAGGACGAACGGCTGCAGACCTTCGTTCTTGGACCGGGCTTTGGAGCGGGTGCAAAGGCACGCAGTTTTGTCGCGGCGCTTCGACAGCGTCACCTTGTTCTAGATGCCGATGGGATCTCATCGTTTCGCGACGATCCGGCGGAATTGTTCGCCCTCTTCGCGAAAGGGGAGACCCGGCTTGTCCTGACGCCGCATGAAGGCGAATTCCGCCGTCTCTTTCCCGATATTGCCGACGACGAGACGATGGGTAAGGTCGACAAGGCGCAGGCGGCCGCACGCCGCGCCAACGCCGCGATCGTCTACAAGGGAGCCGATACCGTCATCGCTTCGCCGGACGGGCGCGCGCTGATCAATACCAACGCGCCGATCTGGCTTGCAACAGCCGGATCCGGCGACGTGCTTGCCGGCATTATCGGAGCGCTGATAGCGCAGGGAATTCCGGCCTTCGAGGCTGCGGCAGCCGGTGTCTATCTGCATGGCGAAGCCGGGATGCGCGCGGGCAAAGGTCTGACGGCGCAAGACCTTGTATCGTGCGTTTTACCGCCCTGACGCAGACGCCGCGGAGACCTCTTCCTGCAAGGCGATCGCGCCGAACGGTGCGTTGATTTTTCCTTCGTGAATCATGAAGGCAAAGACATCGCGAGGCTGCTCGCTCACCTCTCGTGGTTCGTCGATCAAAGGCAGGTCGCTGGGCACCTTGCCCTCGGCCCAGGTTTCAAGACGCTTCGCCCAGGCCGCAAGGTCGCTAGGCGGATAGCATGACCTGATGTCGTCAGAGCCCTTTTGCAGCCGCGCGTAGACGAAATCCGCGGTGACGTCGGCAATCATCGGATAATCGAAATGCTCGGCGCAGACCGGCGCCACGCCATATTTAGCAAGCAGGGCCACGAACTCCGGGACCTTGAAGGAGTCGTGGCGTACTTCGACCACGTGCTTCAGAGGAAGGCTGTCCTGTTTGTGCGGCAACAGCTTCAGAAAGGCCTCGAAATCATCCGGATCGAATTTCTTGGTCGGCGCGAATTGCCAAAGGATCGGACCAAGATGATGCCCGAGCTCCGTCAACCCCTGCGTCAGAAAGCGCTCCATCGATTCGCCGGCTTCCGCCAGCACCCGCCGGTTGGTTACGAAGCGGCTGGCCTTCAGCGAGAAAATGAACCCTTCCGGCACGTCGGCGGCCCATTTTGCGAAGGTCTCCGGCTTCTGCGAACTGTAGTAGGTCCCGTTGATCTCGATGACCTTTAGCTGGCGGCTCGCATAATGCAGTTCATCTTTCTGCTTCAAATCGCCGGGGTAGAAATGATCCCGCCACGGCTCGAAGGTCCAGCCGCCGATACCGACTCGAATGTTGCCGGATTTTGTCATTGAGTTCCTCCTCCGATTAGTCAGCGCTTCCACCTTGGCCAGCTCACTCAGGCCTCAGGTTCATTCCGCCGCCGCGACGGCTTTCCTCACCGGACGCCGTTCCAACAGCTCTTTGAGGAACTGGCCGGTGTAGGAACGCGTCTCCCTGACGATCGCCTCCGGCGTGCCGACCGCGACGATTTCGCCACCGCCGTCGCCACCTTCCGGACCGAAGTCGAGGATCCAGTCGGCGGTCTTGATGACTTCGAGGTTATGCTCGATCACCACCACGGAGTTGCCCTGGTTGACGAGTTCCTGAAGCATTTCCAGCAGCTTGGCCACGTCATGGAAATGCAGTCCGGTCGTCGGCTCGTCCAGGATATAGAGCGTACGGCCGGTCGAGCGCTTCGACAATTCCTTGGCGAGCTTGACGCGCTGCGCCTCGCCGCCCGAGAGGGTATTCGCCTGCTGCCCGACTTTGATGTAGCCGAGACCGACGTCCTTCAGGGCCTGCAGCTTGTCACGAACAGCCGGAACCGCAGCGAAGAAATCAACGCCTTCCTCGACCGTCATGTCGAGCACGTCGGCGATCGACTTCTGCTTGAAGGTCACATCCAGCGTTTCGCGGTTGTAGCGCTTGCCGTGGCAGACGTCGCAGGTGACGTAGACATCCGGCAGGAAGTGCATCTCGATCTTGATGACGCCGTCGCCCTGGCAGGCCTCGCAGCGTCCGCCCTTGACGTTGAAGGAGAAACGGCCCGGCTGGTAGCCGCGCGCCTTTGCTTCCGGCAGACCGGCGAACCAGTCGCGGATCGGTGTGAAGGCACCCGTATAGGTTGCCGGGTTGGACCGTGGCGTACGGCCGATCGGCGACTGGTCGATATCGATCACCTTGTCGATATGTTCGAACCCGTCGATGCGGTCGTGATCGGCCGGGTTTTCGCGCGCTCCCATGACGCGACGAGCGGCGGATTTGTAGAGCGTTTCGATGAGGAAAGTGGACTTGCCGCCACCTGAAACACCGGTAACAGCGGTGAAGACGCCAAGCGGGATGGACGCCGTGACATTTTTCAGGTTGTTGCCGCGCGCGCCGACCACCTTGATCTCTCTACCCTTCTTGGGCTTGCGCCGCTCGTCGGGAACCGGAACGCCGAGTTCGCCGGAGAGATACTTGCCGGTCAGCGACTTCGGGTTTGCCATGATGTCCTGCGGGGTACCATGGGCGATCACCTGACCGCCATGGATGCCGGCCGCCGGACCGATGTCGACCACATCGTCCGCCGTCAGGATCGCATCCTCGTCATGCTCGACAACGATGACCGTGTTGCCGATATCGCGCAGGTGCTTCAACGTGTCGAGTAGCCGGGCATTGTCCCGCTGGTGCAGGCCGATCGAAGGCTCGTCGAGGACGTACAAGACGCCGGTCAGACCCGATCCAATCTGGGAGGCGAGACGAATACGCTGGCTTTCGCCGCCAGACAGAGTTCCCGAATTGCGCGAGAGGCTGAGATAGTCGAGGCCAACATCGTTGAGGAAGCGCAGGCGTTCACGGATTTCCTTCAGAATACGAACGGCGATTTCGTTCTGCTTGGCCGTGAAGGTCTGCGGCAGCGTTTCGAACCAGTCGCGGGCAACGCGGATCGACATCTGGGTCACCTGGCCGATATGCAGCGTGTTGATCTTCACCGCAAGGGCTTCCGGCTTCAGGCGGAAGCCGTTGCAGGACGGGCAGGGTGCTGCCGACATGTAGCGTTCAATCTCCTCGCGCGCCCAGGCGGAGTCCGTCTCCTTCCAGCGGCGCTCGAGATTGGTGATGATGCCCTCGAAGTTCTTATGCGTCGTGTATGAGCGCGCACCGTCGGCGTAGTGAAATTCGATCTTCTCGTCCGTGCCGTTGAGGATGACGTCCCGCGCGTTCTCGGAAAGATCGCTCCAGCGGGCTCCGAGCTTGAAGCCGTAGTGCTTGCCGAGGGCTTCGAGCGTCTGATTGTAATAGGGCGACGACGACTTGGCCCACGGCGCGATCGCGCCGTCGCGGAGTGTCCGCTCTGTCTCCGGCACGATCAGGTTTGCATCGATCTTCTGCTGCGCGCCAAGGCCGTCGCATGTCGGGCAGGCGCCGGCTGGATTGTTGAAGGAGAAGAGCCGCGGCTCGATTTCCGGAATGGTGAAGCCGGAGACCGGGCAGGCGAACTTTTCCGAGAACAGGACGCGCTCGTGGGTTTCGTTGAGCGACTTGTTGGCAGAGCCGCCGGCTGCCGTTTCCTCTGGCGGCAGCGGCTTGTCGGCGAACTCGGCAACGGCGAGGCCGTCGGCAAGCTTCAGGGACGTCTCAAGGCTGTCGGCGAGGCGCGCCGAGACGTCAGCGCGCACGACGATGCGATCGACCACAACGTCGATGTCATGCTTGTACTTCTTGTCGAGCGTTGGGGCCTCTGCGATTTCGTAGAACTGGCCGTCCACCTTGACGCGCTGGAAGCCCTTTTTCATGAGCTCCGCAAGTTCCTTCTTGTACTCGCCCTTACGTCCGCGAACCAGCGGCGCCAGGATATAGAGACGCGTGCCCTCCTCAAAATCGAGAATGCGATCGACCATCTGGCTGACAGTCTGGCTCTCGATCGGCAGGCCGGTTGCCGGCGAATAGGGAACGCCGACGCGCGCAAAAAGCAGGCGCATGTAATCGTAGATTTCCGTCACGGTACCAACCGTCGAGCGCGGATTGCGCGAGGTCGTCTTCTGCTCGATGGAGATTGCCGGCGACAGCCCGTCGATCTGGTCTACGTCGGGCTTCTGCATCATCTCCAGGAATTGTCGCGCATAGGCCGAAAGACTCTCGACGTAGCGCCGTTGTCCCTCCGCGTAGATGGTGTCGAAAGCCAGCGAGGACTTGCCCGAACCGGACAGCCCCGTCATGACGATCAGCTTGTTGCGCGGCAGATCGAGGTCGATGCCCTTTAGATTGTGYTCACGCGCGCCGCGGATGGAAATCGTCTTCAATTCGCTCATCGTCTTCTGCTTCTGTGCTGGAACAAGCCCCTTATTTAGTGATGCCGGCGGGCGAGTCGAGGCTGAATGTCCATATGGGTGCAAGGTTTTCGATTCGGTTGACAGGATCATAGGGATAAACTAGAACAAATAAAGAACAAAATTCCTTGTGGATGAACCTGCCATAGGCGCCCATTGCGCGCTCTCTATGGTTTAAGGTGCATCGATTGTTTCAAGCGCCGCCGGGCAGGGCGGCAGGTAGGGTGAGAAGTATGGCTGGTAGCGTAAACAAGGTCATTTTGATCGGAAACGTGGGTGCAGACCCCGAAATTCGTCGTACGCAGGACGGCCGGCCGATCGCCAATCTGCGTATTGCGACGTCTGAAACCTGGCGCGACCGAAATTCCGGCGAGCGCCGGGAAAAGACAGAGTGGCATACCGTCGTCGTCTTCAACGAAGGCCTCTGCAAGGTCGTCGAGCAGTATGTGAAGAAGGGCGCCAAGCTCTATATCGAAGGTGCGCTACAGACCCGCAAGTGGCAGGATCAGCAGGGCCAGGACCGCTATTCGACGGAAGTCGTGCTGCAGGGCTTCGGTTCCACGCTGACAATGCTTGATGGCCGTGGCGAAGGCGGCGGTGCAAGCTCGGGTTCCGGCTTCGGCGGTGGTCGTGGCGGCGGCAGCGATTTCGGTGGCGGCGACGATTATGGTGCTCCGTCGCAGTCGTCCGGCCGCAGCGCTGGTGGCAGTGGCAGTGGCAGTGGCAGTGGCGGCAACTTCTCGCGCGATCTCGACGACGACATTCCGTTTTGATCGCGAGATCCGTCCGGACGTTTTTGACGGCGCACCTCGGGTGCGCCGTTTTGATTTGGGGTGTCAGCCAGCCGGAGCCAGGTTCATCACGGACTTGACTCCGTCGACCACGAACTGGGTCGCAAGTGCCGCCAGTATGACGCCGAGCAGCCGCGTCAGGATCGCGCGGCCCGTGACGCCGAGGAAACGGTCGACCCGGTCGGCGATGAGCAGAGCGAGAAGCAGCAGCAGCAGGCTTGCGGCGATGACGATGATCAGTTGCGCCCGTTCCAACGAGCCCTGCATCGAACCTGATATCAAGATGGTCGCCGAAATTGCACCCGGGCCGGATATCAGCGGAATTGCCAGTGGAAAGACGGAGATATTGTGGATGTGGTCGACGGTGATTGCCGTCGTGCTCGTCTTCTCCTTGCGGTCCTGCCGCTTCTCGAAAACCATCTCAAACGCGATCCAGAAGAGCAGTAGGCCGCCGGCGATACGGAAGGCGCCGATCGAGATGCCGAGCACACCGAGGACGCTCGCGCCGAAAAGGGCGAAAACGGCAAGAATGATGAAAGCGATGATCGTGCCGCGCATGGCGACCTGCTTTCGCTGGCCGCGGCTCATTCCGACGGTCAGCCCGAGAAATATCGGCGCCAGACCCGGCGGATCGATAGTGACGAGCAACGTCGTGAAGGCATTGATGAGTTGGTCGGCGCTTGCCATCGTCTCTCCATGAGCCCATATAGCGGCTCGGTGTCAGGCGATTGTGATGCGGGGAAATCAATTTTGCAAATAGCCCTGCTCGGATAGCGTGAATGCCGCTCCAAAAGGCTTGATTTGCCCTCGTTTGACTGCAAAAGCCTGTTCAAAACCCCTGCCAAAATTGGCGTATCAACAGCCTTTACGCTATAAATCTTCAAGTGATTCTAGAAGAGATCGTGATCCGTTTTGACTGAGCAAACACCCCCCGGCGGCGGGAAGCTCCCGCCAGGCATTGAGCCCATCTCCATTATGGAGGAAATGCAGCGGTCGTATCTCGATTACGCGATGAGCGTCATCGTCAGCCGCGCGCTTCCTGATGTGCGCGACGGCCTGAAGCCCGTACATCGGCGTATCCTCTACGGCATGTCCGAGCTCGGCATCGACTGGAACAAGAAGTACGTCAAATGTGCCCGTGTTACCGGTGACGTGATGGGTAAATTCCATCCGCACGGCAACTCAGCGATTTACGACGCGCTTGCCCGCATGGCGCAGGATTGGTCTCTTCGTCTGCCGCTGATCGACGGCCAGGGCAACTTCGGTTCCGTCGACGGCGACCCGCCGGCGGCTGAACGTTATACCGAATGCCGTCTGGAAAAGGCCGCGCATTCGTTGCTCGACGATCTCGACAAGGAAACGGTCGATTTTCGCGACAACTATGACGGCACCCTCTCGGAGCCTGTCGTCGTTCCCGCGAAATTCCCCAACCTCCTGGTCAACGGAGCGGGCGGTATCGCCGTCGGCATGGCGACGAACATTCCGCCGCATAATCTGGCTGAAGTGATCGACGGCTGCATCGCGCTGATCGAAAATCCCGCGATCGAACTGCCTGACATCATGCAGATCATTCCGGGACCTGACTTCCCGACTGGCGCCAAGATCCTCGGCCGCGCCGGCATCCGCTCGGCCTATGAGACCGGCCGTGGTTCGGTCATCATGCGCGGCGTTGCCGCTATCGAGCCGATGCGCGGCGATCGAGAACAGATCATCATCACCGAAATTCCATTTCAGGTGAACAAGTCGACGATGATCGAGAAGATGGCCGAACTTGTGCGCGACAAGCGCATCGAGGGCATCTCGGACTTGCGCGACGAATCCGACCGGCAGGGTTATCGCGTCGTCGTCGAGCTGAAGCGCGATGCCAACGCGGAAGTTATCCTGAACCAGCTTTATCGCTACACGCCCTTGCAGACCTCCTTCGGTTGCAACATGGTAGCCCTGAACGGCGGCAAGCCGGAGCAGCTGACGCTGCTCGACATGCTGCGTGCTTTTGTCTTCTTCCGCGAGGAAGTCGTTAGTCGCCGAACAAAATTCCTGCTGCGCAAGGCACGAGAACGCGCTCACGTCTTGGTGGGCCTCGCGATTGCGGTCGCCAATATCGACGAGGTCATCCGGGTTATCCGGCAGGCGCCGGATCCGCAGACGGCGCGCGAGCAGCTGATGACGCGTCGCTGGCCTGCGTCTGACGTCGAGAGCCTGATCCGCCTGATCGA
Organism: Rhizobium sp. 05L419; assembly: GCF_056397845.1. Taxonomy (NCBI): domain Bacteria; kingdom Pseudomonadati; phylum Pseudomonadota; class Alphaproteobacteria; order Hyphomicrobiales; family Rhizobiaceae; genus Rhizobium; species Rhizobium sp. 05L419. The sequence continues at coordinate 161,292 of NZ_JBFTOF010000002.1, read as the reverse complement.
TGACCCCCGTCATCGCATCAACGAGGACATGACCTACAACCTCTCGGAAGAGCAGGCGCGGGCGATCCTCGAACTGCGCCTCGCTCGCCTGACGGCGCTTGGCCGCGACGAAATCGGCGACGAACTCAACAAGATCGGCGAAGAGATCAAGGACTACCTCGACATCCTGTCTTCGCGCCTGCGCATCCAGACGATCGTGAAGAGCGAACTGACGGCCGTTCGCGATGAATTCGGCACGCCGCGCCGCACCGAGATCCTCGACGGCGGTCTCGAGATGGACGATGAAGACCTCATCGCCCGCGAGGACATGGTCGTTACCGTTTCTCATCTCGGCTATATCAAGCGCGTGCCTCTGACGACCTATCGCGCCCAGCGCCGCGGCGGCAAGGGCCGCTCGGGCATGACGACAAGAGACGAGGATTTTGTTAGTCAGCTATTCGTTTTGAACACGCACACGCCGGTTCTCTTCTTCTCATCGCGCGGCATCGTCTACAAGGAGAAGGTCTATCGCCTTCCGATCGGCACGCCGACATCGCGCGGCAAGGCGCTGATCAATATGCTGCCGCTGGAACCCGGCGAACGCATCACGACGATCCTGCCGTTGCCTGAGGACGAGGACAGTTGGGACAAGCTCGACGTCATGTTCTCGACGACGCGCGGCACGGTTCGCCGCAACAAGCTGTCCGACTTCGTCCAGGTCAACCGAAACGGCAAGATTGCGATGAAGCTCGAGGAGGAGGGTGACGAAATCCTTTCCGTCGAGACCTGCACCGAACATGACGACGTCCTGCTGACGACGGCGTTCGGTCAGTGCATCCGCTTTGCCGTCGACGAAGTGCGTGTTTTCGCCGGCCGTAATTCGATCGGTGTGCGCGGCATCAATCTTGGCGACAACGACCGGATCATCTCGATGACAATCGTCGGCCATGTGGATGCTGAGCCATGGGAGCGGGCGGCCTACCTGAAGCGGACGGCAACCGAACGCCGCCTGGCGACGGGCGATGCGGAGGAAATTTCTCTGGTCGGCGAGGAAGTTACCGAAGAAGGGCAACTCAGCGACGAGCGCTACGAGGAACTCAAGGCGCGCGAACAGTTCGTTCTGACGGTATCCGAGAAGGGCTACGGCAAGCGCTCGTCTTCCTACGACTTCCGGATCTCCGGTCGTGGCGGCAAGGGCATTCGCGCCACCGACACGTCGAAAACCGGCGAAATCGGCGAGCTTGTGGCGGCGTTCCCGGTCGATGACGGTGACCAGATCATGCTGGTTTCCGACGGCGGGCAGCTGATCCGCGTACCGGTAGGCGGCATCCGCATTGCCAGCCGCGCAACAAAGGGCGTTACGATCTTCTCGACGGCCAAGGACGAGAAAGTCGTCTCCGTCGAACGCATCAGCGAGCCTGAAGAAGACGTGGAAGACGTCGTTGAGAACGGCGATGACACGCCGGCGAATGGCGACGATGTCACGGCTGCTGCTGGCGACGGCGCTCCCGAAACGGAAGCTTGATATAGGGCAGACGGCGTCCGTCAGCCCTGATTGAAACAACGAAAACGAACCAGCCTGGGTTAGATCCGACGGATTTGATCCAGGCTTTTTTATGCGCTTGGCGTGGGTGACCGATCTATTGTCCGGGCACATTGCCAACGGGCGTCCAGCCGCATATGCGCTCTGCCAAGGCACCTGTAGTGGCAGGAAGCCGTTGCGCATTGCCACAACGACGTCGGCACGGCGTCAGCATGGTGCAGGCTCCGGCCGCCTGCTAGTTCACACGAAACTGAAAGGTGGGATCTGCACCGGGCCGCAGACGTTGCGACTGGCGTGGACAGAAGCTCCAGGAGCCGATCTCTCCTCGCGCAGACCGCTGCGTTGATGCACCGCTTCAGGCTTGCGGGTGTCGCGCGCGGATCAACGCACGACTGTCTCTGTCGCCTGCACAATAAAGGCCGCATCGTTTCCGATGCGGCCTCTTGAAGTAATCTCGGCAATTCCTGCCGGGGCTTAGGCAGGGCTTTCTCCGCAGTTCCTCAGTTCAGGCGACCCGCTGCGTGCGCGAGCATGGTGTAAACCTTCCCGGTGTCGGATGTGAGATAGGATTGGGTGATGGTCTTGTCTCGGTCCGTACGGGCAACGTCGGCAAGCAGCTTCTCGAAGTCGGCGATATAGCGGCTGACGGCGGTGCGGAATTCCGGCTCGCGATCGTATTTGTGCTTGATCTCGTCGAAGGTCTGCTGGCCCTTCAGCGTGTAGAGCCTGCGCGTGAAGACGTCACGTTCGCCACGCTGGTACCGCCGCCACAAATCGACGGACGCATCGTGATCGATCGCGCGGGCAATATCGACGGAGAGGGAGTTCAGGGATTCAACGACGTGGCGCGGATTGCGGTTGTCGGTTGTGCGCTGCGCGGCCGGTGTCGGCGCAGGTGCTTCGGGCCGCGCCGCCGGTTGACGCGCAGGCGCTTCTTCCGGAGCTTCGTCACGCGAAGCGCCACGCAGCAGGTCGCTGATCCATCCCCCGGAGGCCTGTGTCGAAGCCGGTGCGACGGCCTGCGCGAGTTGCTGTGGTGCGGGGACGGAAGCAGGTGGCGTCAGCGTTCCACGCAGGCCGAAGCCTTCGATCGCCGAGGTGGGGATCGAGGCGGAGGCCGGCGGGGGGGCCGGTGCCACGGCAGGTGCCGGTTGCTGTGCCTGCTGCGCGATGGCTGGTTGCGTCGGGCGCGGGGCAGGCTGGGCCTGTGGCACGGGCTCGGAAACTTCCAGCTGCTGTGTGGAGCGGCCAACGATGTGGGAAATGTCTTGTAGCGCCTTGATCTGCTCCGACACGGCGCGGCGCATCGCGGCAGCACTTTCCTTTGCCTCTTCCGGAAGATCGAAGGCGCCGCGCTTCAATTCGCTGCGCGTCATATCGAGTTCCTTGCGGATATCGCCAGCAGAGCGGCGAATTTCCTCGGTGGCACCGGAGAAGCGCGACACGGCTTCATCGACTGCCTCACGCAGCGACTCTCGCATCTGCTGTGCCGCGCCATCCGATACGCGGCCTGCTTCGCCGAACATGCGCTCGACATCCGAAAGGGACGCCGTCAGGCCGCCGCGAAGGCGATTGGCAAGGTCGCCGGAGCGGCGCTCAGCGTTGCTGAAGGTGTTGTCGATCGTCGAATTGGCGTCTTCGCTTGCCTTGGCGACGGCGCTGCGCATCGTCTCGGCGGCTTCGGTCGCACGCTTCTCCGCTTCCGAGAGGGTGGTGCCGATATCGGCGAACGAGGACTGGATACCCTGTCGCAGGTTGCCGCTGATCTGGCTCGAGCGCTGCTCGGCGCGCTCGAAAGCGGATTCGACCATACCGCCAAGGGCGCGCATCGTCTTTTCAATTTCCTCCGAGCGCTGGACTAGGCCGACTGAGAGGTTCTGCAGCGCAGACTCGCGGTCTTCCAATGTCGAGACGAGGTTCGACTGTGCGGCGGCAAGCAGGCCTGATGCCTGGCCGAGCACCTTCGAGTGTTCGTCGAAACGCCCGATGATGCTACCGACCTGAGCGAGCGTCTGCCCCGATATATCCGACAGACGATCCACCTTGCCTTCGAGAAGGCGGGTCGATGCGGATACCATGTCCGCGGCCCTGGATGCGGATTCGGTGAAACGAGATGTCGTGTCGCCGAGACGGCCGTCGACGGCCGTCAGATCTTCGGCGGCGCGGCTCATCATCTGGCCCATCGCCGCGCTGTTGTCCGACAGGCGCTCTATCAATCTGTTGACGTTGGACAACAGGCTGCTCTCCATCGCGTCGACCGCCGAGGCGGCGCGCTCCGTGCGGGCCGCGATCGCGTCGATCAATGCCGCATTCTCCGTGCGCAGGAGTTCCGCGCCCTGCTGAGTTGCGGCAACGATCTGGGAAGCCGCCTCCTTGCCGGTCTCCGCATAGCGGTCGATCAGCGGGCGGGCGGTTTCGTCGATGATGCGCGACAGTTCCGAGGTACGCCCGGCGAGCATCGAATTGAGCTCGCGGCTGCGATCGTCAAGCGAAGCGCGGATCGAATTTCCACGTGCTTCGAGTGCACGGTCGACCTCCGCCATGGTGGAGGCGATTTCCTGGCTCGCGGTCGAGATTGTCGTACGAATGTCCGTGCCGTGGCTCTCGAAGGTCGCCTGCGCGTCGCTCAGGGCATGCGAGATGGCGCCGACCTGGCCGCTGACGAGCGTCTCAGCTTCGGCGACCTTGTTGATGATTGCGTTTCCGGCTTCCGAGAAGGTTTGCGCAACGGCCGCTGCCTGGCCGGCAAGCCGGTTTTGCGCTTCGGAGACGCGGCTGACGATCTGCTCGGAGCGCGCCTCCATGGTGCGGGCGAATTCACTGCTTCTTGAATCAAGCCCTTCGGCGAACTGTTGGCCGGTCTGGCTGAGGCTGGCGGCGGCACGCATCGCTTCGTCGTCCATGCCTTGGGTTGTGTCGGCGACTGCGCTTCGAAGCGATGCGGCCAGACCTGCTGCCTTGCCCTCGATGGTGCGGTTCACGGCGTCGAGGCCGACGGTCAGCGCGCGGTCCATCGTCGACAGACGCTCGTCGAGATGCGCGGTGCCGCGATCCAATGCGTCGCCGATGTTCGTCGTGCGCGCATCGAGCCCTGCGGTGAGATTGGCGGCGCGGTTGTCGATCTCCGAAGCCAGATTGCGCGTCCGGCCATCGATCGTCTCTGCGAGTTTCGAAACACTGCTGTCGAGTGCTGCTGCGATACGGCCAGATGCTTCGTCACCGAGCATGCCGAGCCGGGAAACGCCGCTGGAGAGCGTTGCGGACAGTCGCTCGCCTGCAGCATCGACTTCCAGCGCTACGCCGCCGACGCCGTCGCGGATGCGGTTCTCGAGTGTGGCCAGGCCAGCCTCGACGCGCGAGCCGGTCTCGGCGAAGCGACCAGTCATGCTGTCTATCGAATGGTCGAGATTGGCGGCGAAGCTTTCGGTGGAGCGCGAGATCTCGCTCGCTGCATCCTGGAACCGGCCGGCAATGTGACCTGTACTGTCGCGAAGGCGTTCTTCCAGCGCCCGTGCGCTAGTGTCGATCGTCGAGCGCAGAGACGCCTCTCGATCCTCGAGCGCCATTTCGAGCATGCTCACACTCGTCGCGAACGATGCCCCGATTGTCGTTGTCTGGTCGGCAAGTGTGTCGTTGACGTGGGCATGCGCCTCGTTGAGCGTGAGGGCAATCGCCTGCGTGCGGTCGTCGAGCGTTGCTCGGATGCGATCATGAGCAGAGCCCAGTCCATCTTCGATACGCGCCGCAACATTGCCCGTCAAAGCCTCGAAGCGATCTGCGGCGGCGGCAAGGCCGCCCTCGATACGATGAGCGGCAGCGCCGGTCACGAGGTCGATACGGTCGGTGCCGCTGGTGAGGGTGCCGGCGAGTGTGGAAGCGTGATCGGTCAGAGCGCGATCGAGGCGGTCCTGGTTCTCGGTGTAGGCGTTGCGGATTTCCTCAGCCTTGTCAGTGAAGGCACCGGCAACGCGCGCTTCAGCACCCGCGACCGAATCGAGCAATGCATTGGTGCGGGCTTCGAGCGCTTCATCGAAGCTGTTCTGGCTGTCGCTGAAGGAGATTGCCAGCGACATAGCCTTCTCGGCAAGGGTGTCCGCCAGGCGATCATGGACCGTCGCGATGGAATTGGTGATCGAATTTGCACGATGGGCGAGCGTGTCTTCGATCCGGTTGTGTCCCTCGCTGAGAGAGGCGGCCAACGCGGAGGCACGCTGGTCGAGCGTATGCGCGATGCGGTCATGCCCGCCGGTCAGCGAGCTTGAAATGCTGTCCGCGTGGTGGCCGAGCGTGCCCTCCAGACGGGCATGGCCCTCGTTGAGAGAGATGGCAAGCGCCATCGTCCTTTCGTCGAGGGCGTCGGCGAGCTTTTCCTGGCCGCTTGCGAGAGAGCCTGTCATCGCTTCCGCATGTTGGCCCAGCGTGTCGGCCAGCCTGCTCTGGCTCTCCTCAAGTGAAATGGCCAACGCCTTCGCCTTCTCGTCAAGCGTTTCCGCAAGACGGTCGTGGCCCGTCCCGATCGAACTGGTAATCGCGTCGACCCGAGTTGCGAGCGTTTCTTCGAAGCGGCTCTGGCTTTCGTTCAGCGAAATCGCCAACGCCATTGCCTTGTCGTCCAGCGTATCCGCCAGGCGCTCATGGCTGCCCGTTACGGCTTCGATGATCGCTTCCGACCGGCTTGCCAATGTGCTCTCAAATCGGCTGTGGTTGTCCGACAGAGCTTCCACAAGAGCTCCGCTGCGTGCCGACATGACGCCGTCGATTCGCTCATGGGCGGAATCGAGGGCGTGCGTGATGTCCTCGGCGCGCTTCGAGATCGTCAGGTTCAGATCGTCGGCGCGACCGAAGGCCGAGGTGATCTGGTCCGTGCCTGCGGAAACGGCAGTGCTCAATTCCGAGGTTGCCGACAGCAGCGTATCGCGGAATTCGGCGGAGCGGGCCGACAGATTGTTGTGCAGCTCTGACGTGCCGGACGCCAGCGCCAGCGAGATTTCAGAGGTCGCGTGGGCGAGCGCGGAGGTCAGCTCCGTCGTGCGGGCACCGATGGCGCCGGCGACTTCCTCGACCTTTCCGGAGAGAGTGCTCTCGAGAACCTCGTGGCCCGTAGACAGGGCAGTGGTCAGCGCGAAAGATTGATCGGTCAGCGAAGAGCCTATACGCTCGATACTCGAGCTCAAGATGCCGTTCAGCGATTCAGATCCTCCGGTCAGCGTATCGTTGATCCGATTGAGGCTTTCCATGAGCTTGCTGTCGAGCGAGCCGGCACGCTTGTCAAAGGCATTGGTGAATTCTGCGACGCGGTCGTCGAACGAGGTGGAAAGCTGCGCGACGGTTGCCTGAAGCCTTTCGTCGAAGAAGCCCGAGCGCAGGTCAAGATCCATGATCGTGTCGTCGACGCTCGACTGGAGGCTCTGCCGGAATGTGGTGCCGCGTTCGTCGAGGGCGTTGTTGAGCTTTGCGAGCACGTCGTCCAGCGTGGTGCTGATGGTGCGTTCGCCACCGGTCAGGCTCTCATTGATATCGCGGGTGCGTGCGATGAGGATTTCGTTCAGCTGGCGCGCGCGGTCATTCAGGGCCGAGTTGAGCTTTTCGGCATTGCTGTCCATGGTAGACGCGCGGGTCTCGAACTGGCTCAGGATATGGTCGCCGCGATCGCTCAGGGTGGAGGTCAGCGATTCCAGCCGCGTATCGAATTCATTCGTCAATGCGAATCCGGAAGAGGTCAACGTCTGGAGCAGCGAGTCGGTCTTGGCAGCAAGGAGCGTTCCCAGAGACTGGATGGCGGATTCCGACTTTTCGGTAATCGTCGCGGCGCGCGTGTCGATCATCGAGGCGAAAGCTTCGCCAGAGGTCGCGAGGCGAACGGCAATTTCTTCGGTGGCGAGAGACAGGTCTTCGCGGAGTTGATCGTGGACGCCGACGATCGAGGTGCGAATGCGTTCGGCGTGGTTGACGATCGCCTCGCGTTCCGAGCCCAACTCGTGGACGAGACCGCGCACCCTCAACTCGTTGTCGGCGTAGCTGCGTTCGAGCGCGTTCACCTCGGAGTGCACAAGCGTTTCGAGCTCGGAGGCGCGTGCGATCGTGCGCTCTATGCCCTCGTTCATCGCCGAAACCTCGCGGCGAACGGCCTGACCGACGGTCATGATGCGCTCGGAGGCGATGGTCTCCGGTTCAGACAGGCGAAGTGCCACTTCAGCCATGGAGCGCGCAGCGTTGCGCATATCCTGAGCGCGCGACATCATGATCGCGAACGCGTAGAAGAGGAGGACGGGGACGATGATGCCAACGATACCCGCGATCACGCCGGGTAGTGCAACCAGATCGGCGAACGAGCGAATTTGCCAGATCTGCGGCGAATAGAGCAGAGCCATCAGGCCAAGGCCACCGACAATCCATAGGAGTGAAACGACGGTTGCGTTGCGGACTGCCGGACGGGTCGAGCCGCCGTCCAGTGATTTCAGCAGCGAGGCCGGGGTCACCCGGTTGGCATCGTTGGCAGCAAAGGCTGGCGCGCGCGATCCCTGTTCGGAGGCGCGGGGCGCTGCTGCGCTACCGCGCCTGCGCTTTTGTTCGTCCTGGCTCTGCTGACTGCGCGTGCTTGGCTTTTCGGACACTGGTGCCTCCGGGGCGTCGGGCATTTTACCTTTAAGAGACGGCGTATTATCGTCCTCGAAGTCGATCTGAAGGGCCTCGTCCAATGCCTTGAACGCCTTGTCCTCGATCGATTCGTTGTACTTGTTATTCGCCATTCCGTTACGCCTCGTTACATCTCAGCCGGTTCATCACTTATCCGGGCTTCCGCCAAGCCTGGACCAAACCTTCGCCTCTGAACCTATCCGGCCAGCCATTGCGATCGGATAAGCATATCATTTCAGAGTGGATAGCTGCTTTTTCATACAGACGGTATCAAAACACTACCATTATCCAGTTGGCGAGCAAAGGTATCTGCCACAGAGCTCGCCCAGTCGTACCGTAGTGACACATCCGGGCCTGCTAGACAATTAACGGCTTCGGTCAAATCGCTGGATATTAACGGTTGATTAATGCTTCCTGCCGAAGTGCCGCCCTTAAAAACCAAGGCTTTAGGAATGTTTAACGGATGTTAACCATAACCCGAGAAATCCGCCCTGAATGCGCCCGAATTTAACGCGATTGCCACGGCGCCCCCGCACCATCAATGCAATAGCGGGATTACGACGGAGAAATGGCATGGCAGCAGTCAGTATTGCGTTCGCAGCGCCCGATAATTGCAAGGGACCAGCTCCTTCGCAACAGCGGCCGGTTGATCTTGTCCACCTCGCAAACCAGACGATGGGCGACAAGGCGCTGGAACTGGAGGTCCTGCAGATGTTTGCCCGGCAGGCGCGGGCCTGCCTTCACGAAATATCCTCGGGTGACGTTAAGGCCGTGGCGTCGGCTGCACATCGGCTCAAAGGTGCGGCTAGCGCCGTGGGCGCATTCCGGGTGTCGCAGGCGGCCGAAGCGCTTGAAGGCAATTGCGGCGACGCAGCCAACATGGCGGCGGTCGGTGTCGCGGTCATTGAGGCCGAGAATTTCATTCTGAAACTCTGCCGCTGATCGTCACAGTCGCAGGCGGATGGTGTGCCCGCTGGTCCGTGCCGGAGCAGCGGGTCTTTTTATGCGTGCCTGAGTGACGCATTTTGACAAGCGTGTCGCTTCCCGATCTGGAATGAATTGGGCAACGGCCGTCGATGTTGACTGCCTCGCCGATTTGTTGGAAGTAAAATCCAGACCCTCCCACTGAAGATTACCGGAAATCACCATGCCCAAACTGACCATTGTCGCTTTCGACGGCACGCGCTTCGATCTTGATGTCGATCAAGGATCGACCGTCATGGAAAATGCCGTGCGCAATTCTGTGCCGGGCATCGAAGCGGAATGCGGCGGCGCATGTGCTTGCGCGACCTGTCACGTCTACATCGACGAGGAATGGACCGAGCGCGTTGGCCCTCCCGAAGCCATGGAGGAGGATATGCTGGATTTCGCGTTCGACGTCCGTCCGACATCGCGCCTTTCCTGTCAGATCCGCATGAAGGTCGCACTCGACGGTCTGACGGTTCACGTACCCGAGCGCCAGGCCTGATCGGCGGACAAAAAAAGCCTCGCTGGCCGAGAGACAAGCGAGGCGAGGTAGGCGCATTACCTACGGAAGAGGGAGGACCATCCGCGGCTTCGCAACGCGCCAGGAGAACCCAGGAACGAAAGCTCGGGCTAACGGAGCTGAACTTTCGAATGTCTGAATATTAGCGCGTTGTGTTTCATTTAGCTAGGGTGAGAAATAACCAGTAAATCGCTGGGGCGTGGTGAGTTTCGCACAGTTTTCATTGTGCGGCTAAACATCCACAGTCGTTTTTCGCTGGAGAATCAGCTATTTTGCGCCGCCTGATGTTTTGAGCCGATTGTTGAGCAAGCGAATCATTCGCTTCTGAAAGTTCACGGCCTCGACCTGGTCGAATCGCGCCTGCAAGCGGTCATGCTCTTCGATCGCGCGATTCGAAACCTCAGTCACAAGTTCCTGCATTCGATCGCAAGTCGCCTGCGGCGGCAAGGCGAGTATCTCTTGCTCCATCGCTCTCGCTTGAGCCTTGGCAATCTGCGCATGGCGCTCTTCGTGCCGTTTGATGTCACTCGACAGCGCGTCCCAGATCATCGAGAGCTGCTTGCTTGCGCCCTTGCGTTTATTCCAGCGCGGCAGGATGATGTTGGTATGGACAGTGACGCGGGCGCTGCGCACGCGGCAACGTCCGCCTTCCTGCACGTAGGTGGCGTCGCCGCCAAAGCGGATCTTTGTCGCTCCGGGGTGGCGGGCAGATGATCCGCTGGCCGTCGGTCCGCGGGTGCTCAGTTGCTCGTCGAGTTCGTCCGCCGTTTTGCCCTTGATATCAAAATAGGAATAGCTCTTTGTCGCGACGACGCCTGCGGCGGCTGGGCCGGCACCTAAAGCCATGGAAAGTGCAAGGAGGAGGGACATATAACGCGGCACGGACAGCATTCTGCAAACACTCATGTTGAAGTTTGCGGGAGCTTGGGGCATAGCCACGACCAGCGCAATACGGGTCGCTGTTTTTTCGATTGATAGGATGAATGCCGTTGGCACAGCTTGGGAGCAGGTTCTGGCGCGTCGGGCATGGCCGCGAGATCGAGGTCGGTTCCCGTGCCGTGATCATGGCCATCGTGAACGTGACGCCGGATTCCTTTTCCGACGGCGGTCGCTATGAAAGCGTCGATTCGGCGGTGGCTCATGCGCTTCAGGCGGTTGAAGATGGTGCAGGCATCATCGACATCGGCGGCGAATCCACGCGTCCGGGCGCCGAGATTGTCAACCCGTCCGAAGAGCAGGCGCGGGTGCTGCCGGTCATTGAAGCGCTCCGAGGCAAGACAGACGCACTGATTTCCATCGATACCTATCGCGCTGAGACGGCGCAGCGGGCGGTCAGCGCCGGTGCCCATATCGTCAACGATGTCTTCGCGCTCCAGAGAGAGCCCGAGATCGCACATATTGCGGCCGAAACAGGAGCAGGCCTATGCCTCATGCATACCGGTCGCGGTCGGGATAAGCTTGACGATGTGATCGCTGATCAGTTCTTCTTCCTGGAGCGGTCGCTTGAGATCGCGGCGCACGCTGGCGTAGAGCGGGAACGTATCGTCCTCGATCCCGGTTTCGGTTTTGCCAAGGATACCGAGGAGAATTTGGAACTGATGGCGCGTTTCGGCGAGCTTCATCGCCTGGGCTTCGCCCTGCTTGCAGGCACGTCGCGCAAGCGTTTCGTTGGCGCGATCATAGGGCGAGATCCGGCAAACCGGGACGCCGGCACGGCGGCAACGAGCGTGTTCCTGCGCCTTCAGAGGGCCGCGATTTTTCGGGTACACGATGTCGCAATCAACAGGGACGCATTGGCCGTCGCCGATGCTATGCTGGCGGAACGCGACTATCTTGAGCGGAAGGGCATAGCATGAGCACCACATATACGATTACCCTGCAGAACTGCGCCTTCTTCGCCCGGCACGGCGTACACGACGAGGAGGAGTTCCTCGGGCAGCGTTTCTTTGTCGATGCCGAACTCGATGTGATCGCAGGAGATGCGCTTGAGAGCGATTCGATTGGCGATACCGTGAACTATGGTATTGCATTCACTGTCATCGAGGAGATCGTGACGGGCAAGCGGCGCTATCTTATCGAGGCGTTGGCACTCGATATCGCGAAGGGGCTCTGCGAGAAGTTCCCACAGATCACACGCGCGAAGATCACCGTGCGCAAACCGAACGCACCCGTTCCCGGCGTTCTGGATTTCGTTCAGGTGAGCGTCGAACACTTTGTCTGAGACCGTTTTTCAGACCGCGACACTCGGCCTCGGGGGTAATATCGGCGATCCGGTCCATGCGATGGCCTTGGCGCTGCGAGCGCTGGACGCGCGGGCGGACTGCAAAGTCAGCGCCGTTTCGCGGCTTTATCGCACACCGCCTTGGGGGAAGACGGATCAATCCTATTTCTTCAATGCCTGTGCGCAGGTAGACACGTCGCTGGCGCCAGAAGCGCTGCTGGACGTCTGTCTCGGCATAGAGCGAGGAATGAAGCGGGAGCGTATCGAGCGCTGGGGACCGCGGACACTTGATATCGATGTCTTGACCTATGCGGACGTGAGCCAGAATGCGCCGCGGTTGGAGCTGCCGCATCCGCGCATGACAGATCGTGGGTTCGTGCTCATGCCGCTTGGCGATTTTGCCGTGGATCTCGTCGTCAACGGAACTACCGTTGGTGAATGGCTTGCACGGGCTGATGTCGCGGGCATCGAAGTGGCAGATCAAAGTTCAGGCTGGTGGCGCGTCGCCTGAAGTGCGAAAGCGGCGAAGACCGCCGCTTGTCCAGATAGACTACCTATGCCGGAATTACTCTACCGAGCCTACTGTGATTTCATCGACCTGACGCGTGAGCGTCAATCCGATGACAGGGATCATCTGGCTTTCGACCTTGACTGAAACGGTTACGTTCATCGTTTTATCGTCACGGATACGGGCGATCATCGCGCCGTTCAGCTTCGCACGGTTGAGGCCGACCACAACGGTATCGTCGGTGACGGTGCCCGAAACGACATCGAGGCCCTTGCCGGCGGCTCCATCAAGGAACTTGCCTTTGTAGCTGCCACCCGACTGGGAAATCAATGCGGTCATCGGCTGCTTGAACACGCCGACCCGGCAGCTGCCATCGAGTTTGATGCCATTCCCACCACCGCTCACCGGCTCGCCGACCAGGTTGCAGTTGAACTTCGTGCCCTTGTACTTGCCGGCGACGATCTCGCCCGGGCCTTTCCAGCTGCCGGCGACTGCATCGAAGAATGCCCTGTCGCGGGTTGCGGCCGTGGCAGCCGGAGCCGCATCGACGAAAGGCGAAAGTGCAATCGCCGCGAGGCCGAATAGTGAGAGAAACTTGCGCGAGTACATGGATTTTCCTTGGCGAACATCATCGCTTACATGATGCCAAATTTTGCCTAAAAATGGTTAACGGCTGGTTTCCAACATACGGAAATGGGCGGGATAGCCGGCTTTTTGCGTCCGCTGGCGGTTGCTGAGAGCTTCATTAAGGTATTGAATAAACACGCTCTCTTAGATCGATCTCGCCGAACGTCCGCAAGCCTCCCCGGTACTCTCAACTTTGGTTGTTGCGGTCACGTTGTGACATCGACGGCGTCAGATCACCGATGAAGTCGCCGATTCCCGGACGTTTCAGAGCGCGAAACGCCAATGGACGGCAGAGGTCCATCGCTGCAATGCCTATGCGCGCGGTCATCAGGCCATTGATAACGCCTTCGCCCAGTCGAGCAGACAACCTCGATGCTAGGCCATGGCCGAGGACCTGTTGCACGAGGCTGTCGCCGACCGCGATCGAGCCGGTGACGGCGAGATGGGCGAGAACGTCCCGCATAAGCCGAAGCATCCCGAGCGTACCCGGCCTACCGCCATAGAGTTCGGCCATCGCACGAACGAGCCGTACGGCCTCATAGAGGACGTACAGCAGGTCGACGACGGCGCGCGGGCTGACGGCGGTGACGATCGAGACGCGCTTGGAGGCATTGACGATCAGGCTGCGCGCCTGCCTGTCCAGTGGCGCCAGCAGCTCGCGCTCCGCCAGCGCGATGAGATGCGGGGCGTCGATGATGTCGCCTTCGGCTGCTTTCAGCGTCGCGCGGCCCCTGGCTGTCTCGGCTTTGCCGGCGAGCAGGACTTCGAGGCTTTTCACCAGCGCTCGCGCCTTGGCTGGCTTCGTTTCGAGGATCGCCTCCTCGGCTTCTGCCTTGATCGTCTGCACGGCTGCCAGCCGCATCATGCCGGCAGTCTCCCTGAGGACGACGGCGATGACGGCCAGGATACCGATCGCCAGCGCGGCGAGAGCTGCGTAGCCGAGCCAGTCGGCGCGGGTGAAGAGGTTACGGATAAGGCTGTCAGTCCAGAGCCCAAAGGCCAAGGAGAACAACACGCCGAAGGCGCCGAGCGCGATCTTGCCGAAGGAGGTGCCGCGCTTGCGGGGCACGGCGACCGGGAGGGGCGGAGCGTCCTTCTCGGGGTTGAGAAACGGATCGTCCTCGTCGGCCGTCAGGACGATCTGGTCGGCAAAACTTGCAGGCTTGCGCGCTAGATCCTTGGTCTCGGGGCGCAGCGGCTGGGCGTTGTCCTCATAGCTGAAAGCCGCGGGTGCGCGGCGCGGGTGCGGCGGCTGATCCAAGGGCGGCTTGATCATGCGAGACGGTCTCCGAACAGGAATTGCATGGCCCGATCGAGGCGGATATGCGGCACGGAAAGGGTGATGCCGTCGTCGGTCTCCTCTATTTGCGGAGGGCGAAACCGGATCACGTTCACATCCGGCAACTGGACACTGCGATTGCCCGATTCAATGCTCTCGAAGAGAGCTTCGGGGTTTTCGGGAAGGTCGCCGGGAAAAATCGCCGTTTTTTTGAGGCCGTCGAAGCGTTCGCCGGCGATCGTCTCTCCGTCCATCGGCGTTCCAACGATGACCGGCAGGTCGTGGCCATCGCGCCTGACCGTGGCTTCGCGCGTTGCCCGGACAGAGGCAAGCGCCATAACGTCAATGCCGGCACCCGCCATTCCGATACGCTGGATGGCGCGGTCGACAAGACGCCGGGTCAACGCATCCAGCCGGTGATGGCTTTCGTGATGCAGATGATCGGCCTTGGTGGCGGCGACGAGAACACGATCGATGCGGCGGCCGAGGAGGGACGACAGCAGCGAGTTCGTGCCGGGCCGGAAGCAGGCCAGAACATCCGTCAGCGCACGCTCCAGATCCTGCACCGCCTCCGGGCCGCGATTGATTGCCTGAAGGGCATCGATGAGGACGATCTGTCGGTCAAGGCGTGCGAAATGCTCTCGGAAGAAGGGTTTGACGACGACTGCCTTATAGGCCTCGTAGCGCCGCTCCATCATTGCCCAGAGGGAGCCTTTTTCAGCCCTGCCATCCGGTGGGAGGACCAGTGGCGCGAAGGTCAGGGCCGGCGAGCCGTCCAGATCGCCGGGCAGAAGGAAGCGGCCCGGCGGAAGCGTCGAAAGTGATCGTTCGTCTGCCTTGCAGGCTTTCAGATAGCCGGCAAACGCCGTCGCGAGGTCGCGCGCAAGCATTTCGTCGGCGGGAGCCGTAACGTCGCAGCCGTTCGTCAGCGCCAGCCAGTCATGCGAGAGCTCGCCGCGGATACCGGTACCCGCCAGCGCGACGGTTTCTTCGCTGAATGTGCGATAGTCCTTCGCAAGCAGCGGCAGGTCGAGCAGCCACTCGCCGGGATAGTCGACGATATCGATCGAGAGCCGGCCGGGAGAGAAGAAGCGATTCCAGCCGCTGGCGCTCTGATAGTCGAGCGTGACGCGCAACTCGGAAATCGCCCGTGTCGAATCGGGCCAGACGCGGTTCTTCACCAGCGAGCGAATGTGGTCCTCGTACTGGAAGCGCGGTACTGCGTCGTCGGGTTGCTGTTCGAGGCGTACGGCTGACACGCGGCCCGACTGCACCGGTTCGAACAATGGCAGGCGCCCGCCATGCAGCAGGTTGTGCACCAGCGAGGAAATGAACACCGTCTTGCCTGAGCGTGACAGCCCGGTCACGCCGAGGCGCATGGTTGGGTTGACGAGACCGGAGGCGCGGTCAGAGAGGTTTTCCAAAGCGGTGCGCGCGTCGTCGGCGAAGGATGTCAGGCTGGGGGGCAAGGCGAAATCCCGATTGGATGGTAGAACGCCATATAGGAACCGGCATGCGATACGAAAAGGACCGCCGTCAAGGAGGTCAGTCGATCACGAAGTCTACAAGGCGCCAACGCGTGGCGCCGTTGTCATAGTCGAGCACAGCAAGACCGGCCGTGGGAAAGCCGGTCGGTAACGCTTGAGACAGCGCCTGATGGCCGATCAATGCCTCCAGCGTCTGTTCAACCGTGGGATTGTGACCGATGAGCATCACGGAACTTACCGATCCCTGAGCGCCGATGATTTCCAGATAAATGTCGGGGGAGGCGTTGTAGAGCGCATCGACGAATCGAATGTCGACGGTCGATCCCATGGCGCGGTGGATTGCATCGGCGGTGTTGCGGCAGCGCAGCGCAGTCGAACTCAGCACCAGGTCGGGCCGGTATCCCCTATCGGCTGCCTTGTCGGCAACGATCTCGGCGTCCGCGTAGCCTTGCTCGTTCAGGGGGCGATCGAAATCGCTCTGCCCGGGAGCTGCCCAGGCAGCTTCCGCATGCCGCAAAAGATAGATCCGGGACGGCGGAGGCAGGATTGCGGTCATATGAAAATCCACGCTCGAGTAAGCTTTTTCAGTAGCGGCTGCTAAGGTCCCGCGTCAACCATGCCGGCAAATCCTGGGAGCAAGTTACGCCAAAACAGGTAGTCGCCCCAGCCATATGAGATGTGCGCCAAGCGAAATAATGATGCAAAAATAGTCTGTTAGCCCAAAAATGTGACAGATTTAAAAATATGTTTACCTAGCGTATTGGGCTTGAATCAGACGTAGTGCTCGGGATATACAGCCGCCAGATGAGATGTTCTTCAGGAGAATCGCGTTGAGTGAGAAGATCGATCTTAGCAACTACGTACCCTCGGAAGAGGAAGAGTTTATGAACGGCAATCAGCGGGCCTATTTCAGGTCGAAGTTGGTAGCCTGGAGAAACGACATCCTCAGAGAGGCGCGTGAAACGCTCGACCATCTGGCCGAGGAAAGCGCAAACCACCCGGATCTCGCTGACAGGGCGTCTTCCGAAACAGACAGGGCCATCGAGTTGCGTGCCCGTGACCGCCAGAGAAAGCTGATATCCAAGATTGATGCAGCGCTCCAGCGTATCGAGGACGGTACTTACGGCTACTGTGAGGAAACCGGTGAGCCTATCGGTCTGAAGCGTCTCGACGCCCGCCCGATCGCGACGCTTTCGATCGAGGCGCAGGAGCGTCACGAGCGCCGCGAGAAGGTCTATCGAGACGAATAGACCTCGAGCGCATCGGAAATATCAAAAGGCACTGCGGCGATCGCAGTGCCTTTTTTCGTTTCCGGAGTGGCTGATGATGTTGCCAAGCCCGCTATTTGTCCCGGTTGACGCTCATCTCGCCGAAGATGCGGGCAACCTCGTTTTGAAGTGCAGCGTCGGCGCCGGTGATGGGCGCCATCTCCGGATCACGGCGCGGAAGATTGCCGGGCGCCTGGCTGGGCAGTGGGCGGATCGGCGCATTCTGAGCGGGAACGATGCGCTCTGCCGCAAGCGTGCTCGTCATTTCTTCTTCAAGAACGCGTTGGAAATCGCTCGGCTGTGCTGCGGGGGGGATCGGCGGCGTGTCAGCAGGGTTGCCCGCCGGTGACATGGTTGGCTGCAGAGCCGCCGGGTGCCTGACGGCCGGGCTGATCAGCTGCGGATCGCCTCGCTGGGGAGCCAGGACCCGCTGGCGAGCCGAATCGAGAATCTCGGCTGCGGCCGACGCCTCGATAGCGGCCGGTTCAGGCGGGGCGAAGGTTTGCTGTTGCGGCCGCGGCTCAATTGCGGGCGCTATACGGGGCGCACGTTCGGCCTCCGTCGCTGCCGGTTGGCGCGGCGCTGGAACGGGTGGCACGTTGATCGGGGCAGGCTCAGGCACGTACTCCTCCACGGAAGCCGGACTGCGCGCCATCACCGGCTTCTGGGCAAGGCGCGCGATGGGTTCGGCTTCGGCGACCATCACCGGTTGCTCCGTCGCCGGTGGGCGCGCGGGCTCCGGCTCCGATTCTACGAGCGGCAGTATTCTGCTTTCGATCACGATATCGGTCGGCCCGCCGATCATCACCAGATGTTCGACGTCGTCCCGGCGGACGAGAACAAGGCGGCGGCGCGCATCCACCGCTGCAGCATCGAGAACCTGCAGCCGGGGCTGTCGGTTGCGTCCACCCCGGACGAACGGCGATGGCGCCCGACCACGCATGATCAAAAGCACCGCGACGAGCAGCAGCAGTGCGATGCCAACGCCGCCGGCAGCAAGAAGGAAGCGACTGCCATAAGCGCCCACCAGGTCATCGAACATCTTCACGTACTCCCTTCGCGGTTTTCAACCACATGACGACTTTTCCGCTTCGTAAACAAGGGATACGCGCCTTGTCCAGTCAGTCGGGTGGCGATGTGGAATCGCACCTGCCTTCCAACAGTGCATTTAAACGGGAAAAGTGGCGCTGTTGCTTGTGAATTCAATCACTCTTCATGGTTCGCGGTGTTTTTGGTTGAGCAGCAAGTTGCTAAGAATAGAGAAGCGCCTGATTCCTGCTACTTCTCTCTGTTGCGAGGGACGACGGGCAGGCAATGCGAGGGACTAGATGACGAAACCGCGTCAGGCCGACAACTTTAGCGAACCGCTCGTGGAGCGCGGAGGGCGCGCAGGGACGGCGTTGCGCATTCTCCTGCTTGCGCTGGTGCTGATCGGCGCCGCTGCAGCTTTCGTCGTCTTCAAGAGTTCGCTCGACAACGAAATGGTGTTGGGCGTCCTTGGGGTGCTGGCCATGGTCGGCATCTTCTTCCTGGTCTCGTCGATCATCGGCTTTATCGAGGTGATGCCGCAGCATCAATCCGACAGTCTGGCGCGTGCGTTCCTCAACAGCCATCCTGATGGTTCGCTGATTACCGACGAGAAGGGCCGTATCGTTTACGCAAACGCCGCTTATGGGGCGTTGACCGGTGCCCGCAAACCCACGGAGGTGCAGACGCTTGAGGCGCTCCTGTCTCGCCACCGCGAATCGAACGAAGCTCTCTACCGGCTTTCCAACGGCTTGAGAGACGGCAAGGAGGGGCGCGAGGAGTTCAGGCTGCTGCGGGCTCTCGGGCCGTCGATCAACGGCTCCGGCGCGCATTGGTACCGCCTGAAAGCACGTGTGCTGCAAAGCGAAGAAAGCGGCGGCAAGCCGTTGCGCATCTGGCAGATCAGCGACATTACGTCGGAACGGGACGATCAGGAGCGCTTCTTCAAGGAACTGCAGAATGCGATCGACTATCTGGATCATGCACCGGCGGGTTTCTTTTCCGCCGGGCGCAAGGGCGAGATCTTCTATCTCAATGCCACCTTGGCCGAATGGCTCGGTATCGATCTTACCAAGTTCATTCCGGGCTCGATGACCATTGGCGATCTTGTGGCCGGCGAGGGGCTGGCGCTAATCCAATCCGTTCAGGCTGATCCGGGCCTCAAGAAGACGGTGACGCTCGACCTCGACCTCAAGAGATCCACAGGCCAGAGCGTCCCCGTGCAGATCGTTCACAGCGTCACGTCGATGCGCGACGGTGCGCCGGGCGAAAGCCGGACAATCGTTCTGACGCGTCGCCAGGGCAGCGAAAGCGACCAGTCCGCCTCTGCCGCATCGATGCGCTTTACTCGCTTCTTCAACAATACGCCGATGGCGATCGCCTCGGTCGACGGCAACGGCCGCATTCTGCGGACAAACGCGCCGTTCCTGAAGCTTTTCTCCGGCATCGTCTCCCGTGACGATGTCGAGGACGGCGCGTTCTTCGAGACCATCGTGCAGGACGTTGACAAGCCGCGCTTGCAGCACGCGCTGGCGGCGGCGAAGGACCGCCAGGGCGATATCCCGCCGATCGATTCGAAAACGCAGGCCGACGATTCGCGTCATTTCCGCTTCTACGTGAACGCCGTGATCGATCAAAGCGATGAGGCCCCGGAAGAGGCCGCCATCGTCTATGCTGTCGAGGTGACGGAGCAGAAAGCGCTTGAGGCGCAGATGGCGCAGACGCAGAAGATGAATGCCGTGGGCACACTTGCGGGCGGAATCGCGCATGATTTCAACAACGTTCTGACGGCTATCCTGCTCTCATCCGACCACCTGCTGCTGCAGGCGCGACCGGCGGATCCGGGCTTTGCGGACCTGATGGAGATCAAGCGGAACGCAAACCGCGCCGCCGTTCTCGTGCGTCAGCTCCTGGCATTTTCGCGCAAACAGACGATGCGCCCCACGGTCCTCAATCTGACGGATTTGGTCGGCGATCTCAGGATGCTGGTCGACCGGCTTCTTTCCGGAACGAACGTCAAGCTCGATGTGGAGTACGGGCGTGACCTGTGGCCGGTCAAGACGGATCTTTCCCAGTTCGAGCAGGTTCTAATCAATCTCTGCGTCAACGCCCGGGATGCCATGCCGGAGGGCGGCAAGCTGACGCTACGCACCAAGAATGTGACTGCGGAGGAGGTTGCGGCCTTCAACTATACCTACATGCCGCACGAGGACATGGTGCTGGTTGAGGTCTCGGACAACGGAACCGGGATCGCCCCCGAGATCATGGACAAGATCTTCGAGCCTTTCTTCACCACCAAGGATGTGGGCAAGGGTACCGGCCTTGGCCTCGCAATGGTCTACGGCATCGTCAAGCAATCCGGTGGCTATATCCAGCCAGAATCCGAAATGGGCAAGGGCACGACCTTCCGCGTCTTCCTGCCGCGACATATCGTCGACCCAGCTATTGCCGCAGAGGCGGAGGCAGTCACGCAGGCAACCGGCGCGCTGCCCCAACAGACGGCGGCGCCCGAGCAGCCGGAAGATCTCACCGGTTCGGCAGTCATTCTGCTGGTMGAGGACGAAGAGGCCGTGCGTCGTGGCGGCAAGCGAATGCTCGAAACGCGCGGCTATACCGTTCACGAAGCCGGTTCCGGTGTTGAAGCGCTGGAGATCATGGAGGAACTGGACGGCAAGGTCGATATCGTCGTCTCTGACGTGGTGATGCCCGAAATGGACGGGCCCACGCTCTTGCGGGAGCTGCGCAAGACATATCCGGATCTGAAGTTCATTTTTGTCTCGGGATATGCCGAGGATGCGTTTGCCCGCAACCTGCCGCCGGAATCGAAATTCGGCTTCCTGCCGAAACCGTTCTCGCTGAAACAGCTCGCTGTCGTCGTCAAGGAGACGCTGGACAGCTAGGGGAGGCGTCTGAACGCCTCCCTGATCGATCAGGCCATCAGTGCGACGGCGATTTCCGCTGCCAGGCGGGCGTTGTTTTCGACAAGCGCGATGTTGGTCTTCAGGCTCTGGCCGTCGGTCAAGTCGAAGATAGTGCTGAGCAGGTAGGGGGTCACGGACTTGCCGCTGATCTCGTCGCGATCGGCGCTGTCGAGTGCTCGCTCGATGTAGATTTCCATTTCCTCGCGCGCGATTTCGTCCGCCTCGGGCACGGGATTGGCAATCAGCATGCCGCCGTCTATGCCGAGCTGCTCGCGAACCGTCTGGAAATTGGCAATGGCTGCCGGGCTGTTCAATGTCAGCGGACTGCGTAGGCCTGACGAGCGCGACCAGAAGGCTGGGAATTCTTCGCTTTCGTAGGTGACAACAGGGACGCCCGCCGTTTCCAGGACCTCCAGGGTCTTCGGGATGTCCAGGATTGCCTTTGCGCCAGCGCAGACGACGATGACGCCGGTGCGGCCGAGTTCCCCGAGGTCGGCTGATATGTCGAAGCTGTCTTCAGCGCCGCGATGGACGCCGCCGATGCCGCCTGTTGCGAAGACCTTGATGCCAGCGCGCTCAGCCGCGATCATTGTCGCGGCGACCGTTGTTGCGCCATGGCGACGTTCGGCGATCGCGAAGGCGAGGTCGGCGCGCGAGACCTTCAGAACGTCTTTCGCCTGCGCAAGCTGTTCGAGCTCCTCGGCTTCGAGGCCGATGTGCAGCGTACCGTGGATAACTGCGATGGTCGCCGGCACCGCACCCTGTTCACGGATGATCGATTCGACGCTTCGCGCCATTTCGATGTTGCCGGGATAGGGCATGCCATGGGTGATGATCGTGGATTCCAAGGCCACGATCGGTGCGCCGCGCTGCTTGGCGCTGGCGACTTCCTTCGAATAAGCAATCGGCAGGAGTGGGGACACGGGCTTGGTCATTATATCTTCCATTTCGTCTTATCAGCGCTTCAATGCAGAATTCTTGGCTCTGGGACAAGAGCAAGCGTCTGCGTCAGCAGATCGGCGGAGAGATTTTCGTTCACGGCGTGGGGCGATTGAACGGTAAGAGCCGCCGCCGCCGCGCCATCGCGGACGGCGTCTGCGAGCGGCAGCCCACGCATGAGCGCGGCAATGATGCCGGCGGCGAGGGAATCGCCGGCGCCGGTGACGTCTGCCACATCGGCGACATCTGGTGGCTGCAAGGCAATAACCCGACCGTTCGCAAAGGCGATCAGCTCGCGCTGCCCGCGGGTCACCACACCGCCCCTGAGGCCGGCGTCACCGAGCAGTGACGGCCAGTGGGACGGGTCGTTCGGACGTTCGCCGGTGAGCGCTGCGGCTTCCGCTTCATTGAGGAAGAGGTAGTCGATGCCTTGCATGCAGCTTTTCAGCTTGACGACCTTTGCCGGTGAGATCGCAATCGCGCCGACCGGCTTGCCAAGCGCGTTGGCGCGGGCGACGATGGCAGCGAGCGTGTCTTCCGGGAGGTTGGTGTCGAAGAGGATGAAATCGGTGGCGGCAAAGGCATCGCGAACCGCACGGATCGACAGGCGCCGCGGCACGAACATCCGGTAAAGATCCATGTCCGCGAGCGCAATGACAAGGTTGCCGTCGCGTTCGATGATTGCGGTATAGCTTGGCGTCTTGCGATCGAGGAAAACAAATGGCCGATCGTTGATGCCGGCATAATCCGCGGCTTCGCTGACCATTTCGCCGGTCGGGTCACCGCCGCGCGGGGAGATCATCGTGACGTCGAAACCCAGTCGGGCGAGATTGCGCGCTGCGTTGAAACCGCCGCCGCCCGGCTCTTCGAACCAGGAGCCAGGATTGCTGGCGCCTTCAGCGGTCTCTCCGGAGATGCGTCCGCGCCGGTCGATGTGGGCTCCGCCCAAGACAAGAATCTTCTTCCGCATGTCACCGTCCCGTGTCGTTGAACGATCCGAATCGTCCGGTGGCATGGAGGGGCGAAGAGCCGGGACGCGGATGCGTAAGCCCTTGCTTTCCATGGATAAAACAAATGTAGAACACGGGCCGTTTTACCTTTTTCTTTCAATCGCTTGCACCGCACTTGCGACATAAGAACAAATGCGGTACAAAATCGATATCGGCGGCGACATTGCTTGAGCGGCTTCAATAACCTAAAGGTGGATCGAATGTCACAGAATACATTGCGGCTTGTAGAGGACAAATCGGTGGACAAAAGCAAGGCACTTGAAGCGGCACTCTCACAGATCGAGCGGTCGTTCGGCAAGGGCTCCATTATGAAGCTCGGCTCAAACGAGAGCGTTGTTGAGATCGAGACTGTTTCGACGGGCTCTCTCGGGCTGGATATCGCGCTCGGCATCGGTGGCCTTCCCAAGGGGCGTATCATCGAGATTTACGGACCGGAAAGCTCGGGCAAGACGACGCTGGCGCTGCAGACCATTGCGGAAGCGCAGAAGAAGGGTGGCATCTGCGCCTTCGTCGACGCCGAACACGCGCTCGATCCGGTCTATGCCCGCAAACTAGGCGTCGATCTTCAGAACCTTCTGATCTCGCAGCCGGATACCGGCGAGCAGGCGCTTGAAATCACCGATACGCTGGTGCGCTCAGGCGCCATCGACGTGCTTGTGGTGGATTCGGTTGCTGCGCTGACGCCGCGTGCTGAAATCGAAGGCGAGATGGGCGACAGCCTGCCGGGTCTCCAGGCACGATTGATGAGCCAGGCGCTGCGCAAGCTGACGGCTTCGATCTCGAAGTCCAAGACCATGGTCATCTTCATCAACCAGATTCGCATGAAGATCGGCGTCATGTTCGGTTCGCCGGAAACGACGACCGGCGGTAACGCGCTGAAGTTCTACGCATCGGTCCGCCTCGACATCCGCCGCATCGGCGCGGTCAAGGAGCGCGAAGAGGTGATCGGCAATCAGACCCGAGTGAAGGTCGTCAAGAACAAGATGGCGCCTCCCTTCAAGCAGGTCGAGTTCGACATCATGTATGGCGAAGGCGTTTCCAAGACCGGCGAACTGGTTGACCTGGGCGTCAAGGCCGGCATCGTCGAGAAATCCGGTGCGTGGTTTTCCTACAACAGCCAGCGCCTCGGCCAGGGCCGCGAAAATGCCAAGATGTTCCTACGCGACAATCCGGACCTTCTTCGGGAGATCGAGACGGCGCTTCGCCAGAATGCGGGGCTTATCGCCGATCGTTTGCAGAATGGTGGCCCTGATGCGAATGATGGGGACGATGCCGCGGAGGGATAATCTCCCGGCGCTCTGCGAATAGTTGAAACCGGCCGCATTCCTTCATCAGAATGCGGCCGGTTTTGTTTGTCTGCTGGACAGTGGTTAACGCGGACGATAAAAGCCACTGACTTTACGTTTTGACCTGCCTTCGGCAGCATTGAAGGGCATAGCATGAGCGGTGTGAATGATATCCGGTCGACCTTCCTCGACTATTTCAAGAAGAACGGCCACGAGATCGTTCCGTCGAGCCCGTTGGTGCCGCGCAACGACCCGACATTGATGTTCACCAATGCAGGCATGGTGCAGTTCAAGAACGTTTTTACCGGTCTCGAGCAGCGTTCCTACAAGACGGCATCATCTGCGCAGAAGTGCGTGCGGGCAGGCGGCAAGCATAACGATCTGGACAATGTGGGCTATACCGCTCGCCACCACACGTTCTTCGAAATGCTCGGCAACTTCTCCTTCGGCGACTACTTCAAGGAACAGGCGATCGAACTCGCCTGGAACCTGATCACCAAGGAATTCGGCCTCGACGCAAAGCGCCTGCTGGTTACCGTCTATCATACGGATGACGAAGCCTTTAACCTGTGGAAGAAGATCGCCGGCCTGTCGGACGACAAGATCATCCGCATTCCGACCAGCGACAACTTCTGGGCGATGGGCGATACCGGTCCGTGCGGTCCCTGTTCGGAGATCTTCTACGATCACGGCGATCACATCTGGGGGGGGCCTCCCGGTTCGCCGGAGGAGGATGGTGATCGCTTCATCGAGATCTGGAACCTCGTCTTCATGCAGTATGAGCAGCTGACGAAGGAAGAGCGCGTCGACCTGCCGCGACCGTCAATCGACACCGGCATGGGCCTTGAGCGCGTTGCCGCTGTTTTGCAAGGCAAGCATGACAACTATGACATCGACCTGTTCCGCGCCCTGATCCAGGCCTCGGAAGAGGCAACCGGCGTCAAGGCCGAGGGTGAGCGTCGCGCCAGCCATCGCGTCATTGCCGACCACCTGCGTTCCTCCGCGTTCCTGATTGCCGACGGGGTCTTGCCGTCGAACGAAGGCCGCGGCTATGTTTTGCGCCGCATCATGCGCCGCGCCATGCGTCATGCTCAGTTGCTGGGCTCCAAGGATCCGTTGATCTGGAAGCTGCTGCCCACGCTGGTGCAGCAGATGGGCCGGGCCTACCCGGAACTGGTCCGCGCCGAATCCCTGATTTCCGAGACGCTGAAGCTCGAAGAAACCCGTTTCCGCAAGACGCTGGAGCGCGGTCTTTCGCTGCTTTCCGACGCGACGAGCACGCTCGGCAAGGGCGACATGCTCGACGGCGAGACTGCGTTCAAGCTCTACGATACCTACGGCTTTCCGCTCGACCTGACGCAGGACGCGCTGCGCGCCCGTGAAATCGGCGTCGACATTTCAAGCTTTACCGATGCGATGGAGCGCCAGAAGGCGGAAGCCCGCTCGCATTGGACGGGCTCCGGCGACAAGGCAACCGAAACCATCTGGTTCGAACTGAGGGAAAAGCACGGCGCGACCGAGTTCCTCGGCTACGATACAGAGAGTGCCGAAGGCGTCATTCAGGCTATCGTCAGGGATGGCGCATCCGTTGCTTCGGCAGCCGTTGGCGACAAGGTGCAAGTCATCGTCAACCAGACGCCGTTCTACGGCGAGTCCGGTGGACAGATGGGGGACACGGGCGTCATCACCTCGGAAACGGCCAAGATCGAGATATCGGATACGCAGAAGAAGGGCGAAGGCGTCTTCGTTCATATCGGCAGCGTTATCGAGGGCTCGCTCAAGTCAGGTGACGAGGTTGTGCTGACGGTGGATCATGCCCGCCGCTCGCGGCTGCGCGCCAACCATTCCGCCACTCACCTGCTACACGAGGCGCTTCGCGAGGTTCTCGGCACGCACGTCGCCCAGAAGGGGTCGCTGGTTGCGCCCGAACGCCTGCGTTTCGACGTGTCGCATCCGAAGCCGATGTCGGCCGAAGAGCTGAAGGTCGTCGAGGACATGGCAAACGAGATTGTACTGCAGAACTCGCCCGTCACCACGCGCCTGATGAGCGTCGACGACGCGATCGCTGAAGGTGCCATGGCGCTGTTCGGCGAGAAGTACGGCGACGAAGTTCGCGTTGTGGCCATGGGGCAGGGCGTGCGCGGCGCGAAGGCCGGCAAGGCCTACTCGATCGAGCTTTGCGGCGGCACGCATGTCGCCGCCACCGGTCAGATCGGCCTCATCCGTGTTCTCGGCGAAAGTGCCGTCGGTGCCGGCGTTCGCCGTATCGAAGCGGTTACCGGCGAGTCTGCGCGCGAATACCTGGCCGAGCAGGACGAGCGCGTGAAATTGCTTGCTGCATCGCTCAAGGTCCAGCCCGGCGAGGTGCTATCGCGCGTCGAAGCGCTGATGGACGAGCGCCGCAAGCTGGAGCGCGAGCTGGCCGATGCCAAGCGCAAGCTTGCCATGGGCGGTGGGCAAGGCGGCTCGGCGGATGCCGTTCGGGACGTTGCCGGCGTCAAGTTCCTGGGCAAGGCGATCTCGGGTGTCGACCCCAAGGATCTGAAGGGTCTCGCCGATGACGGCAAGGCAAGCCTCGGCTCCGGCGTTGTCGCGCTGATCGGCGTTGCCGAAGACGGTAAGGCCAGCGCTGTTGTGGCCGTGACACCGGATCTGACTGGCCGCTTCAGCGCCGTCGACCTGGTGCGCGTCGCGTCCGCTGCACTCGGCGGCAAGGGTGGTGGCGGCCGTCCCGACATGGCTCAGGCCGGTGGTCCCGATGGTTCGCGGGCCGATGAGGCGATCGAGGCCGTTGCGGTCGCTCTGGCGAGCTGATCTTCGGTCGTGTGAATTGTTTGAAGGCGGGGCAGGTCCCCGCCTTTTCTTTTCGTTGCCGCCAAATTCCGCAGGATTTGTCAAATCAGGCTATGGTTTTCTGCAGCCGATCGAATTTGCAGGAGGTTCCGACATGGCTGGCGAGGCGGCATGGGCGCTCTATGAAAACCGTTTGAGGCGGGTTTCGGCCTATATCCACGATCATCTCGACGAAGAGCTCGATATGGAGAAATTTGCCGAAATCGCCTGCATGTCGAGCTATCACTGGCACAGGATCTATCGGGCGATCTATGGCGAAACGCTGGCGGCCACCGTCAAGCGGCTGCGTCTGCATCGCGCGGCGGGCGACATCGTCCGCACGGATCTAGACGTCAGCGAGATCGCGAAGCGATCCGGCTATCCCAACGTCCAGTCCTTCAACCGCATCTTCAAGTCGGTCTACGGCATGCCGCCGGCGCGGTACCGAAAAGAGGGAAGCCATACAACCTTCCAACTCTCACCTTACGGAAAGACGCAAGCCATGTTCGACATTACCTTACGGAAGATCGAGCCGATCCAACTCGTCGGCGTTGCCCATGCCGGCTCCTACATGCAGATCGGCAAAGCGTTCGAGACCCTGTTCGGCACGCTCTATGCGCGCGGGCTGGCAAAGCCCGACATGCGGATGATCGGCGTCTATCTCGACGATCCCGATATTGTGCCGGTGGAGAAGCTGCGCTCGATCGCCTGCGTGAGCAGCGACGGTCCGGTCGCCGCGGAGTTTCCCTTGGAACCGCGGACGCTGGATGGCGGCGAGTATGCAGTGCTGCGCCACAAGGGGCCTTATGCCGACATGCACGGAGCCTATCAGTGGCTCTATGCGGAATGGCTTCCAAAATCCGGTCGACAGCTGCGCGACAGCGTGATGTTCGAGGAGTATCTCAACAATCCGCGTGAGGTGCCGCCGACCGAGCTTCTGACCGACATTTACATGCCGCTCAACTGAGCCTCAAGCGCTCTTCTGCAACGCCTTCATGGCCTCGTCGTCGATTTCGGCCGCACGTTTGTAGCCGGCGCGGTCGGTGACGCGGCCGATATAGTCGGCGAAAGCCTGGCGCTTCTCGATGGTGCCGAAGCCCAGGCCCCAGGCGATGTGGGAGCCGACATAGACATCTGCGGCGGTGAAGCGGTCGCCCGCGATATAGGGGGACGCGCTGACGGCCGTCTCCAGCGTGTTCATCACGTCGGCATAGCTGCCATATCCCGCCATTCGGCTTTTGTCCGGTGGTGTCTGGAAGCCAAGCGAACGGTTGGTCACAGCGGCCTCCAGAGGGCCGGCGGTGAAAAACATCCAGCGATAGTAGCTGCCGCGTTCTTCGGGTCGCGGCGCGAGCCCGGCGTCGGGGAAGGTTTCAGCGAGATAGGCGCAGATGGCAGCGCATTCCGTTACGACCGTCTTGCCGTGCCGGATGGCGGGCACCTTGCCCATGGGGTTCACGGCCAGGTATTCCGGCGCCTTGATGGTGCCGTCGAAGGTCATCACCTCCGTCGCGTAGGGAACGCCCGTTTCCTCCAGCATCCAGCGGGCGATGCGCCCACGCGACATTGGGTTGGTATAGAATATCAGTTCATCTGCCATGCTTTCCTCCTTGTCGTGTTCTGCTCGATTGGTATCGACCCATGCTTGCATATCGCGAGCAAGGATAAGGTAGTGCGGCTTCTGGGAAATGCTCGTGTCACAGTGCCTTGCGGTACTGAATGAAGCCGGAGCGCTCGGCGATCCTGTCGTAGAGCCTTCTGGCGGTGGCGTTGGTTTCGTGCGTCATCCAGTAGAGACGACCAGCGCCATTTCCCCGGGCAAGGTCGGCGACCGCGTCGATCAGCGCTGCGCCTGTTCCGAGGCCGCGCTGGGCGTCGTCGACATAGAGATCCTGAAGATAGCACGTCCATTTCGGAAGCCAGCAGGAGCGGTGGAAGATGGCGTGGACCATGCCGACCAGGCGGCCGTCGTCATCGAAAGCGCCGAGCGCGTACATCTCTTCGGCAGCATCATGGAAGCGGCTCCAGGTGAGGTCGGTCGTCTCCGGCGGAATGACGACTTCGTAAAAGCGCTGGTAGCCGGCCCAGAGCGGTTCCCAGGCGGCCCGATCGGATGGCTGCAGGGCGCGGATTTCAGTGGTCATTTCCGGGATTCCCCATCGTGTTCGCACAAATTAAAACGGCGGGGAAATCCCCGCCGCCACGTTCGCATATCGTTGATGGCTTATGCCATTGCCTTCTGGAGGTTCTCGTCGATCTTGTCGAGGAAGGCAGTGGTGGAGAGCCACGGCTGATCCGGGCCGATGAGCAGCGCCAGGTCCTTGGTCATGGAGCCAGACTCGACGGTGTCGACGCAGACCTTTTCGAGCGTCGCAGCGAATTTCGCGAGTTCTGCGTTGTCGTCGAGCTTGGCGCGGTGCGCGAGGCCGCGGGTCCAGGCGAAGATCGAGGCGATCGAGTTCGTCGAGGTTTCCTGACCCTTCTGGTGCTGGCGGTAGTGACGGGTGACCGTGCCGTGTGCTGCTTCGGCTTCGACCGTCTTGCCATCCGGCGTCAAAAGGACCGAGGTCATCAGGCCGAGCGAACCGAAGCCCTGCGCAACGGTGTCGGACTGCACGTCGCCGTCGTAATTCTTGCAGGCCCAGACGTAGCCGCCGGACCACTTCAGCGCGGAAGCGACCATGTCGTCGATCAGGCGGTGCTCGTAGGTGATGCCGACTTCCTTGAACTGATCCTTGAATTCGGTCTGGTATACCTCTTCGAAGATGTCCTTGAAGCGGCCGTCATAGGCCTTCAGGATGGTGTTCTTGGTCGAGAGGTAGACAGGCCATTTGCGCATGAGGCCGTACATCATCGAAGCGCGGGCGAACTCGCGGATCGACTCGTCGAGGTTGTACATGGCCATCGCCACGCCGGCGCCCGGTGCGTCGAAGACTTCCTTTTCGATGACCTGACCGTCTTCGCCGACAAACTTGATCGTCAGCTTGCCCTTGCCGGGGAATTTGAAATCGGTGGCGCGATACTGGTCGCCGAAGGCATGACGTCCGACGACGATCGGCTTGGTCCAGCCGGGTACGAGGCGAGGAACGTTCTGGCAAATGATAGGCTCGCGGAAGATGACGCCGCCGAGGATGTTGCGGATCGTGCCGTTCGGGCTCTTCCACATCTGCTTGAGGTTGAATTCCTTGACGCGGTCTTCATCAGGCGTGATCGTCGCGCACTTGATGCCGACGCCGTGCTTCTTGATGGCATTGGCGGCGTCGATTGTCACCTGGTCGTTGGTGGCGTCGCGGTTTTCGACTGAGAGGTCGAAATAGTCGATATCGAGGTCGAGATACGGATGGATCAGCTTATCCTTGATGAGCTGCCAAATGATGCGAGTCATTTCATCGCCGTCGAGATCGGCGACGGGATTTGCGACCTTGATCTTCTTCATGTATCTGCCTCGTTAGATTATAAAGGACTGACGTCCTGGGTGGGTTATATAAAATCCCGAGCGCTATAGCATCGTGAGCCCGGAGTGCAAAGCCGGAAGCGGCCCGGATCGCTGTTTTTGCGGGCATTGCCAAGCGGACGAAAATGCGTAGTCTCCGGCGCGAAACCATTGCCTCGGACATTTCATCATGAAGAAGATCTCGCTCGTTTTCACCATCCTGCTTGGCTTGAACGCTCCTGTACTGGCTGGCGACACGACAGCGCCGGTGAAGGAGATCATGGATGCCACCATAAAGAACTGGTCGGGGACCGACACCGACTGGGTCGACATCTTCGACGCGAGCCGGCTGACGCGTCTTTACAGCAAGGATTTCGTCACAAAGTATCAGGCAGCCGTCCAGAATCCGGCAGCCGATGAAGATGGAATCTCCCCTTTCGATTACGACGTTATCGTGAACGGCGAGGATGCATGCCCGCTGCAGGATCTTGCCTATACGCCCAAGCCTGGCGCCAACGGCGCAACCGAGGTGGTCGTGACCTTCAAGAAGGCGACCTGCATGGACGACGGATCGGACAAGCAAGCGGTGACGACGGTGCGATTCCAGGTGATCGACGAGGGCGGCAAGTCTGTTATCGACGACGTTGTCACCGAAGGCGATCCGGGCCAGCCACCGAATTCGCTCAAGAACACGATGACGCAGATCGCCAAGGGCGAGTGACGCACAAGATCGATTTGATTTTGAAGCCGGCAACGGTAAGTGAGCGGTAGGGTGAGACGCTAATCCTCTCTGGGGGCCTGACTGCTTGTTTTCCGGTTTCGACTTCCGAGATTGGCTGCTCGCCAATGATCCGGCGCTGTCGCGCTTGCGGATGGCGTCGCGCGTCACGCTGACGATCGTCCTGTCGTTTGCGACACTTCTGGTGATCCACTACCTTTTGTTTCCGCTACCGACTGCGTCCTATGGCCTCGGGATCGTACTGTCGATCGAAGGTGGGGTGGCGGTGCGCGATAAGGGCGGCACGCGTCAGCTGGTCACTCGGCTTCTCGGTTGCGCCACGAGCCTTGTTGTCGTCGGTATCGCTGCGAGCCTGGAGGGTCACAGGTACGTTTCCGACTGCGTGTTTCTGCTCATTGTCTTTCTCGCCGCCTCGGCGCGGGTCTTCGGCGAGAGAGGGCATGCCATCGGAATGTTTGCGTTTACGTCCTATTTCATGGGCGCCTATTTCCAGCCGACGATGGCGGAGCTTCCGCTGGTCGCGATAGGTCCCGTCGTGTCAGCCCTGATCGCGCATACGGTCCGCTCGGTGGTGCTTCCGGACGACTGGCGGCGCGACCTTCTTCGTTCGCTCGAGAGTGTGCGCGGCCGCATCAACCAAATTCTTTTCAAGGTTGCGGCGCTGGCGGCGGACGGCCGCGTATCGGAAGCCGACCGCCAGGAGCTCAATCAGCTTGAGGAGCGGCTGAAGGAAGTCGTGTTGATGGCGGAGAGCTTCATTCCGCGCCCTCCAAACGGCGTCCTGGATGCCGGCACCGAACCGGCCAGTGAGCTCGCTATCCGGCTCTTCGATGCACACCTTGCCACCGAGAGCGCGATTGTGCTCTCCTCTCAGAGGCTACCGGCCTTCAAGTTGTTGCATGCGATCATCGAGGGCGAGAGTATAGGGCCGCCGGAGGCTTCAGATGACGATCAGCAGCTGGAAACCTCGCAAGCGCTGGTTCGCCTCGGCGAGGCGCGAGCCCAGCTCGCCGACACGATAGTGCAGGGATACGAAACAGGCTTTGCCGAGATTGCCGCAGTGGCCGAAGTTCCAGCACMGCATGAACGGGTCGATTTCTCCCTACACAATCCCCTCATCCGCTCGGCGCTTCAGATTACCCTTGCCTCAGCTCTCGCGATGACGCTCGGCCTGGCGCTTTCCCGCGAGCGTTGGTTCTGGGCGGTGCTGGCGTCCTTCCTGGTGTTCACCAACACGAATTCGCGCGGAGACACCGCGATAAAAGCGCTGCAGCGCTCGATCGGGACGCTTTTCGGCATCGCGATCGGCCTGGTGCTTGCAACTCTGCTCAGCAATCAGATGGCTGCGGCACTTGCGGTGACGGGCGTGTCCATCTTCCTGGCGTTCTATTTCCTGCAGACCTCCTATGCGACGATGACCTTTTTCGTATCGATCGCGCTGTGTCTGGTGTACGGCATGATCGGCTCTCTGACCGTCGATCTGCTGCTGCTGCGTATCGAGGAGACAGCACTTGGGGCAGCAGCCGGCACGCTTGTCGCCTTCGTCGTCTTACCGGCGCGCACGCGAGGCGCACTCGATGTGGCGGTTGCGAAATGGTTTGCAGCATTGGACGAATTGCTGACGGCTGCCTCCGGTGGTGAGCCGAGGAATGCGCTGATCGGGCTGTCGCAAAAGCTTGATGCGGCCTATCGGGACCTGACGGCCGCTGCACGGCCGCTGGGCTCAACGTGGTCCGTTGTCACCAGGCCGGGACATATCCGGCAGACGCTGGCGATCTTTCTCGCCGCTACCTATTGGGCACGGATCATGGCGAAGAACCATGATCCGTCGGCCAAGGATGCGGACACCCAACTGCTCATCGAGGCGGACCTTGCGCGGGCCGCCGCCGCCGCGAAGCGTGGGTCAGAATGCTTCGTTGTCGACCGAAAGACGTCAGGCGCAACCGGTCGTCATCTGCCGGTGTCGAGCGCCGGCGCGCGCCTTGGCGTCGAAATGATAGGTTCGACGCTGGATCGGCTTTACCCCGACGTATAAGCCTTTACGTTTCGGGCGGTCTTGGCTATTTCCGCGCATAGCAAAAGGATCGGGACTTCATGGCAGGCACGAACAGCGAGCGGCAACTTCTGGCGGAAGGCCCCGTCATCATTCTGGTCGAGCCGCAAATGGGCGAGAACATCGGCATGGTGGCCCGCGCCATGGCGAATTTCGGTCTTGTCGAACTGCGGCTCGTCAATCCGCGCGACGGTTGGCCGAACGAGAAGGCGCAGGCCGCTGCGTCGAAGGCTGACCATGTCATCGAAGGCACGAAAGTCTACGACACGCTTGAGCAGGCTTTGGCCGACCTCAACTTCGTGTATGCGACGACGGCACGTGAACGCGACGGTTTCAAGCCCGTGCGCTCGCCGGTGGTCGCAGCCGAGACGTTGCGGGCCCGATTCAGCGCCGGCGAGGGCACCGGCATTCTCTTCGGTCGCGAGCGCTGGGGGCTTACCAATGAGGAAGTCGCTCTTGCCGACGAGATCGTGACCTTTCCGGTCAATCCGGCCTTCGCATCGCTGAACATTGCTCAAGCGGTATTGCTGATGTCCTATGAGTGGATGAAATCGGGCATGGAGGATGTCGGCGCCGTGCCTTTCCAGGCAATGGGCCAGACGCAGTCCACGAAGGATCAGCTATTTGGTCTCTTCGATCAACTTGAAGACGCGCTCGACGCGCGCGGATATTTCCATCCCGCCGGGAAAAAGCCAAAGATGATCGACAATCTGAGAGCTGTCCTCTCGCGTCGCGCTTTCTCGGAGCAGGAAATCAGCGTGTTGCGCGGCGTCATCTCCTCCCTGGACCGCTTCTCGCGCAAGAGCCCGCGCGGAGGCCGGTTCCCCGCAGACGCCAAGGAACGGCAGAACGATGACAGCACCGACGAATGAGCTGAAGCCCGTCCTGGTCTTCGATTCCGGGATTGGCGGTCTGACGGTGTTGCGCGAAGCGCGGGTGCTGATGCCCGAGCGAGGTTTCATCTATGTCGCTGACGATGCCGGCTTTCCCTACGGGGGCTGGGAGGAGCAAGCGCTGAAGGAAAGGGTGATCGAGCTCTTTGCTAAGCTGCTACGGGACTATGATCCGGAAGTCTGCATCATTGCCTGCAATACCGCCTTCACGCTTGTTGGCGCCGATCTGAGAGCCGCCTTTCCGTACATGACTTTCGTGGGCACCGTTCCGGCAATCAAGCCTGCCGCTGAGCGCACGCGGTCCGGGCTGGTATCGGTTCTGGCGACGCCGGGGACGGTCAAGCGCGCTTATACCCGCGATCTGATCCAGTCGTTTGCACAGCAGTGCCATGTGCGCCTCGTCGGCTCGGAAAATCTTGCTCGGATGGCGGAGTTCTATATTCGCGGGGATATGGTGTCGGACGAGGCCGTTCTCTCGGAGATCGTTCAGTGCTTCGTCGAGATGGATGGGCGAAAGACCGATATCGTCGTGCTCGCCTGCACCCATTATCCGTTCATGGCCAATATGTTCAGGCGGCTTGCGCCGTGGCCGGTCGATTGGCTCGATCCGGCGGAGGCGATTGCCCGGCGCGCGCGCAGCATGGTGCCGCACGTCGCTGACGCCGTCCATCCCGACAATTTCGACTTTGCCGTCTTCACCTCAGGAAACCCGGATTTCCCGACGAAACGGCTGATGCAGGGGTTCGGTCTCAGCACGCTCTGAAGGGCGCGCAGACTAGCCCGCATTCGGGAGGCGTTCCCGGCGTCGGCGCTTTATTTCGTCGTGCTGATCGCGCAAGGTTGACGACGGGGAATCGCTGGCGCGCATCGGCTCGTCCCAGAGCGATAAAAGGATGTTCCATGCCGTTTCAAAGACTTGTGATGTTGATTTTCTTCCTGCAACCGATCGCTTTCGGTAGCTGGCTGCCGCGCATTCCCGATATTCAGGCAAAGCTTGGCCTCGGACCCGGCGATCTCGCAATCGCGCTGCTGGGCATGCCGGTGGGGATATTGATCACCCTGCCTTTCGCCGGCCGTTTGGTATCCAGGATCGGCGGACGGGCCACGATCATCTATGGCTTCGTTGCCTTCCTGGCGGTCGTATCCCTGCCGGTCTTCGCCGAGAGCATCGAAATGCTGTTCGTCGCGCTGTTGATCGTCGGCGTAGCCCTGTCGACGCTGGAGCTTGGCCTCAACGTGGAGGCTGATCGCGCCGAGAAGACGATGGGCCTCGTCATCATGAGCCGCTGCCATGGCTTCTGGAGCCTGGGGATCATGGCAGGCAGCCTGATCGGGGCAGGGACTATGGCGCTTCAGGTGTCTGCGCAATGGTCGATCCCCGTGGTCGCATTGCTTGTGCTGCCGTTGGCGCTTGCGACAAGTGCGCGACTGCCGGTAGAGGCGAGAGCTGCCGCCGCGATTTCCGCAGCGGCGCCAAGCGCTCCTTTCAAGATGCCGAGCCTGGCATTGCTCGGCATCTGCGCATTCACGTTCGGCATCACCATGACGGAGGGCGCAATTGCCGACTGGTCGGCCGTCTACCTGAAGGAGGTTCTCTCCGCTGGCGGCGCTGCCACGGGACTTGGCTATTCCGTGTTTGCTTGCCTGGTGGCCACAGGCCGCTTCGGCGGCGACTATATGAAGGCTCGATTTGGAGCAGTCGCCATTGCGCGCGGCTGCGGCTCTGCTGCGCTGGTCGGCCTGTTGATCGTGCTGTTTGCGCCAGGCACCCTGGTAGCGCTGGTCGGTTTCGGTGCGATCGGGATCGGCGTTTCCGTCGGCTTTCCGCTTGCCGTTACCGCGTCAGCGGGTCTGGCGGACAGGCCGGCTGCCGCGAGCGTCGCCATCCTGTCGTTCATGGCACTTCTCGGCTTCCTTGTCGGGCCGCCGGTGATCGGTTTTGTAGGGGAGTTCTGGGGACTGCGGACCGGGTTGGCTGTTCTGCTTGTTCCGCTCGCCATCAGCCTCGTGTTTACGAGAATGTTGTCGCCTCGAGCAGGCGAGAGCGAGGTAGGCGTCCTGGCGGATGAGGCAGCCTGAACGCGGCTATGATTTGTTCTGGGATTGGCTGTGGGTTTCGCTCATGGGCAGCAGCATCGCTGCGCGAATCTGCTAGAGAGTGACGTTGCTTTCGTAAGGGGAATTGGACTTGCAGGTTGGTATCGATATGGGAATGGCGTCCGGGGGGAATCCGGCTACGCTCGATATCGAGGAGCTTCTGGCGACCCGTCTGCTTGTGCAGGGCAACTCCGGATCGGGCAAGTCGCATCTGCTTCGTCGCCTGCTTGAGCAATCTGCCCAGTGGGTGCAGCAGGTCATCATCGATCCGGAAGGCGACTTCGTCACGTTGAGCGACAAGTTCGGCCATGTCGTGGTCGATGGAGAGCGCACGGAAGCGGAGCTCGCCGGCATCGCCAACCGAATTCGCCAGCACCGCGTTTCCTGCGTTCTGACGCTC
The DNA here is from genome assembly GCF_056397845.1 of Rhizobium sp. 05L419. Lineage (NCBI taxonomy): Bacteria > Pseudomonadati > Pseudomonadota > Alphaproteobacteria > Hyphomicrobiales > Rhizobiaceae > Rhizobium > Rhizobium sp. 05L419. Next base: position 124,629 of record NZ_JBFTOF010000002.1, on the reverse strand, counting down.
GAGGGTCTCGACGTCGAGCAGCAGATGCGCGCGGCGGCCGCCTTCCTCAACGGCATGTTCGATGCCGATCGCGAATACTGGTATCCGGTTCTTGTCGTGGTCGACGAAGCGCAGATGTTTGCGCCCTCGGTCGGCGGCGACGTGTCCGAAGACGCCCGCAAGATGTCGCTCGGTGCGATGACGAACCTGATGTGTCGCGGGCGCAAGCGCGGGCTGGCTGGCGTCATCGCCACTCAACGTCTGGCAAAGCTTGCGAAGAACGTGGCGGCCGAAGCCTCGAACTTCCTGATGGGCCGCACCTTCCTCGATATCGACATGGCGCGTGCAGCCGATCTTCTCGGCATGGACCGCCGGCAGGCAGAAATGTTCCGCGACCTGAAGCGCGGCAATTTCGTGGCGCTGGGCCCGGCTTTGTCGCGCCGGCCGCTGCCCATCCAGATCGGCACGGTAGAGACATCGGCGCGTTCGTCGAGCCCAAAGCTGATGCCATTGCCGGATTCGCCCGATGACGTTGAGGACCTGATCTTCACGCCGGATCCCGAAGAATTCCAGCGGCCGCTCGTGCGCCGCGCTGCACCGGCGCCACGGCCGACCACGGACATTCTCGCCGAGCTTTCGCGCTCGACGCCGGCCGCCGTACCGCAGCCCACCGAAGCACGAACGAGCCAGCCGGAGATGTCCGCCGAGGACCGGGAGGAACGGCTTGCGGGCGTTCTCAGCGAAATTCTCGACGATCCGGGCTCCGGTTTTCGCACCGACTCGGTTCTCTATCAGGAATTCCTGGTTCGCCTGCGCATGCGCCGCGTGCCGGGACCGCCGATGTCGTTGCCTGAGTTTCGCCGGAGAGTCGCCATTTCACGGTCGGGCGTCGATCCGGCGACCGCTGAGACCGGCGCGTGGGCCACCGCACTGTCGCTTTCGACAGGTGTGACGGATGATCTGCAGGGGGTTTTCCTGATGTTGGCAAAGGCCGCGGTCTGCAGCGAGCCATGCCCGTCCGACGCTCGGATCGCGCGTGCCTACGGGACGCATTCGGCTCGGCGGGCCAGACGTTTGCTCGGGTATTTCGAGGAGCAGGGCACTGTCGTCGTGCATACCGACTTTTCGGGCAAGCGCATCGTGGCCTTTCCTGACATGAGCTGTCAGACGGCACCTGGCGATGCCAACGCGCCGGACAACAACGACCTGCGTCCTGCCGCTGAATAGGCGGGTCCAATCCCTATATGGAAGATGCATGGGCAAGGTCCGTTGGCGCCGCCGATGCATGCTGCGGGAGCACACGAGAAGGTTGCCTTTTGTCATATGCGTTTCATCTGGCCGCGAGATAAGGCGCGCGTGCCCTTCGGGTTGCACGCTTTGCCAACGGAGGTGTCAGTCATGCGAAATAGAGTTCGTCACCATGTGTCACAGGCGCTCGCCGCAGCCTTGCTCGCTACCGTCGCCGTCCAGCCCGGGTATGCCGACGATGCCGCCGGGACGATTCTTGAGCGAGGCGCCAGCGCGGACCTGAGCGCGCCGGGCGGCGCTCGCCGCCTGTCGGGAGATCTGACGGAAGCCTATCGCGCTGCGATCGTCGATGGCCGTCCGAAGAACGTGATCCTGCTGATCGGCGATGGCATGGGTGATTCGGAAATCACCATTGCGCGGAACTATGCCGTCGGCGCCGGCCAGTATTTCCCAGGAATCGACGCCTTGCCGGTAACCGGCCAATATACGCACTACTCGCTCGACAAGCAGACCGGCAAACCGAACTATGTAACGGATTCGGCCGCGTCGGGCACGGCTTGGGCCTCAGGCGTCAAGAGCTACAACGGCGCGATCGGCGTCGATATTCACGAGACCGCGCACGAAACTCTGCTGGAGAAGGCCAAAGCAGCCGGGCTTGGTACGGGCAATGTCTCGACTGCCGAACTCCAGGACGCGACGCCGGCCGTGCAGGTCGCTCATGTCACCAACCGCAAGTGCTACGGCCCGGAATCGACCTCCGAGAAATGCGCATCCAACGCCCTTGAAAATGGCGGCAAAGGTTCGATTTCCGAACAGCTGCTCAATGCGCGCGCAGACGTGACGCTTGGCGGCGGCGCGAAAAGCTTCGGCGAAATAGCCAAGGCCGGCGACTGGAAGGGCAAGCCGCTTCGCCAGCAGGCAGAAGAACGTGGCTACACCCTGGTATCGACCCTTGATGGGCTGCAGGCGGTGAAGCAGGCAAATGATGGCGCGCCGTTGCTTGGGCTGTTTGCGGACGGCAACATGCCGGTGCGCTGGGAAGGTCCGCAAGCCAGCTATCACGGCAACATCGACAAGGAGCCGGTTGTCTGCAAGGTCAACGACGAGCGCTCGGCTGCGACGCCGACGCTGGCGCAGATGACTGCAAAGGCGATCGAGCTCCTGCGTAGCAACGAGAAAGGCTTCTTCCTCCAGGTGGAGGGCGCATCCATTGACAAACAGGATCACGCGGCCAATCCGTGCGGTCAGATCGGCGAAACGGTCGATCTCGACGAGGCGGTGCAGGAAGCGCTGAAGTTCGCGCGGGAGAAAGGCGATACGCTGGTCATCGTCACCGCCGACCATGCCCATTCAAGCCAGATCATCTATCCGGATGCCAAGGCACCGGGCCTGACGGAAGCACTGATGACCAAGGACGGCGCCGTGATGGCGGTCAGCTACGGCAACTCCGAGGAAGAGGGCGACCAGGGCCACACCGGCTCCCAGTTGCGCATTGCAGCCTACGGCCCGCGTGCTGCCAATCTTACCGGCCTGACGGATCAGACGGATCTGTTCTATACGATCAGCGATGCACTGGGCTTGAAGACCGAAACCGTCGGCATGAAGTAAGCGAACGCCATTCAAAAACGAGCGGACACCGGGGCGCTGGCATGGATTATCATTGACATTCCACCCACTTCCCCATAAAGACCGCGCCAGCACGGGGCAGCAATGTCCCGTGTTTCATTTGACATGTCCCGTGGATCTTTCCAGTTCGCGTAACCGGAAAATCCTGTCGGGCCTCCCAAAAAGGGGCCAAAGGAGGGCGTGTTTCCTTCGAGCGGTTTGGTAACAAGCCGCCGTAACATTCTGAGAGGAAATACGATGAGCAAGCGCGAATCGTCCAAGTACAAAATTGACCGCCGTATGGGCGAGAACATCTGGGGCCGTCCTAAGTCTCCGGTGAACCGCCGCGAATACGGCCCGGGCCAGCACGGCCAGCGCCGCAAGGGCAAGCTTTCTGACTTCGGTGTGCAGCTGCGCGCCAAGCAGAAGCTCAAGGGTTACTACGGTGACCTGCGCGAGAAGCAGTTCCGCGCGATCTTCGCTGAAGCCGACCGCCGCAAGGGCGACACTTCCGAAAACCTCATCGGTCTTCTGGAATCCCGCCTGGATGCGATCGTCTATCGCGCCAAGTTCGTTCCGACCGTTTTCGCTGCCCGCCAGTTCGTAAACCACGGCCACGTGACTGTGAACGGCGTCCGCGTCAACATCGGTTCCTACCGTTGCAAGGCCGGCGACGTCATCGAAGTTCGTCAGAAGTCGAAGCAGCTCGTTTCGGTTCTCGAATCCGTTGGCCTGGCTGAACGCGACGTTCCTGAGTACATCGAAGTCGACCACAACAAGATGGTTGCTACCTTCGCTCGTGTACCGGCTCTCAGCGACGTACCGTACGCTGTTGTCATGGAACCGCATCTGGTGGTCGAATTCTATTCTCGCTAACGCATAACCCCGACAATCGAATTTCGATTGTCGGAGAGGTTTGTGCGTCTCCTAAGAGCTACTGCGTCCTCTACGCGTCTTCGACGCATGGCGCAGTAGGGCGTGAGGCGTTTTCGCATACGGAAAAGCCGCCTCTCGGGGCGGCTTTTTTGTTATCTGGAGAAATACGATGACGGATTTGCAGGCAGTCCTCGACAGCATTTACACCGAACTCCAGCCGAGGCTCGGCGAGGGCAAGGTGGCGGACTATATTCCCGAGCTTGCCAAGGTCGATCCGATGCAGTTTGGGTTGGCGGTGGTCACTGTCGACGGCAAGGTCTATACCGTCGGAAATGCGGACGTTCCGTTTTCCATCCAGAGCGTTTCCAAGGTTTTCATGCTGACGCTGGCGCTAGGCAAGGTCGGCGAGGCACTATGGCAGCGGGTCGGTCGAGAACCTTCTGGTTCCGCGTTCAATTCGATCGTTCAGCTCGAGCATGAGGCTGGGGTACCCCGCAATCCCTTCATCAACGCGGGCGCGATCGCCGTTACCGATGTCGTGATGGCGGGGCACGCACCGCGCGAAGCAATCGGGGAGCTGTTGCGGTTCGTACGCTACCTGGCAGACGATGAGTCGGTCACCATCGACGACAAGGTTGCGAAGTCGGAGACGCAGACCGGTTTTCGCAATTTCGCGCTCGCGAATTTCATGCGTGCGTATCGGAACCTCGATCATCCCGTCGATCATGTTCTCGGTGTTTATTTCCATCAATGCGCACTGTCGATGACCTGCGAGCAACTGGCGAAGGCGGGGCTGTTCCTGGCGGCGCGCGGGAGCAATCCGGTGACCGGGCATTCCGTCGTCTCGCCCAAGAGAGCGCGGCGTATCAATGCCCTGATGCTCACCTGCGGCCACTACGACGGCTCCGGCGACTTTGCCTATCATGTCGGTCTGCCGGGCAAGAGCGGCGTCGGGGGCGGAATTTTTGCCGTCGCGCCGGGGATTGCATCGATTGCGGTCTGGTCTCCGGGACTGAACAAGGTCGGGAACTCGCAGCTCGGAGCTGTGGCTCTGGAGATGCTGGCGGCGCGCACAGGCTGGTCGGTTTTCGGCGATTGATGCTGTGTTGGGCCGGCGCTTTCTGCTAGAGCAGGTCGGACCCGGATTGGATGAGAAAATGAACATCGCTGCTGACATTGCCGATGAGCTGGAAACACCTGAAAGCCAAGGCGGGATCGCGCATGCGCTTTTTGCCGATGCGCCGAGTTCGGTCTCTTTCAACAAGATGCGCAAGCGGCTGCTGCGTCAGGTTCGCCAGGCCTTCGACGACTTCGACATGCTCAAGGGTCAGAAGCGCTGGCTGATCGGCGTTTCCGGCGGCAAGGACTCCTACGGGCTTCTGGCACTGCTTCTCGATCTGCAATGGCGCGGCCTGTTGCCGGTCGAGCTCATCGCCTGCAACCTCGACCAGGGGCAACCGAATTTCCCCAAGCACGTACTGCCTGACTATCTCACCAAGATCGGCGTCAGGCACCGGATCGAATACCGCGATACCTATTCGATCGTGAAGGAGAAAGTGCCGGTAGGCGCGACCTATTGCTCGCTCTGTTCGCGGCTCAGACGCGGCAACCTCTATCGCATCGCGCGGGAAGAAGGCTGCGATGCGCTCGTGCTTGGACATCATCGCGAGGATATCCTTGAAACCTTCTTCATGAATTTCTTCCACGGCGGGCGTCTTGCTTCGATGCCGGCGAAACTGCTGAACGACGAAGGCAACCTTATGGTGCTGCGTCCGCTTGCTTATTGCGCCGAGGACGACATGGCGAAGTTCGCGGCCGCTATGCAGTTTCCGATCATTCCTTGCGATCTCTGCGGCTCACAGGAGGGGCTGCAGCGCAACGCGATGAAAGATATGCTTGCTGACATCGAGCGGCGCATGCCCGGTCGCAAGGACACGATGCTGAGGGCGTTGGCTCACGTGAATCCGTCACACCTGCTCGACCCCAAGCTTTTCGATTTCGCGGGCCTGGTGGCCGGGGAAACGACGCCGAAGAGTGAGTAACCGGCGCTCAGGCGCATTGAAGGACATCCAATGGCTCCCACGATAGATGTAACGACGCTTGCCGATCTTCTGAGGCGTGCGGCGAAGGCAGAGATATTGCCACGGTTTCGCCGGCTCGGCAGCAACGATGTCCGTGCAAAGAGCGAGGCGACGGATCTGGTGACGGAAGCGGACCTGCAGGCGGAGCGGATGATCAAGGCGGAGGTCGCCCAACGCTGGCCAACGGCCACCTTCATCGGTGAAGAATCGGTTGCAGCTGACGCGGCCCTGCTTGGAACGCTGGAGGGCGCGGACCTCGCTATCGTCGTCGATCCCGTCGATGGCACTTTCAACTTCGCGTCCGGCATTCCGGCGTTCGGCGTCATGGCCTCTGTCGTTGCGAAGGGCGAGACGGTTGCCGGCATCATTTACGATCCGATGGGCGATGACTGGGTGATCGCCGAAAAGGGCAGCGGCGCGTGGCTTCGGCGGCCTGACGGTGATGCAGAACGGCTTTCGGTGGCGCGGCCAGTGGCACTCGGCCAGATGGTCGGGATGGCCTCGACCGGATTCTTCTCCATCAACAAACGCGCCAAGATCCTGGCAAATCTGGCCAAGGTGCGTTTTCTCTCGAATTATCGCTGCGCGGCGCACGAGTACCGGGCGTTCGCAGGCGGGCACGTGCACTACCTCATGTACAACAAGCTGATGCCCTGGGATCATCTTGCCGGGACGTTGATAGCCCAGGAGGCGGGTGGCTACGCCGCCCGCTTCGACGGGTCGGCCTATCTGCCGCATCATCTCGACGGTGGGCTGCTGATCACCCCTGACAAGGAGAGCTGGGAGCTGCTGCGTCGTGAGGTCTTCACGGTCTGAGGGGTCTAGCCCGCCGAGTCGGCGGGCTTTTGGGTTCAGAAGTGACCGGCACCCGGATCCAGCTTCGGATCGTCGCCGGGGTGCGTGAAGAGCTTGCCGCCTTCCGCCCACAGCGTTGCAACGATGCTGACGGCACCGAACACAGCGAATCCGCCAAACAAGGGCTGCACAGTTCCGTTGAAGAGCTGGCCGACGGCACCGCCCAGAATGGCGCCGAAGGTGGTCGAAACGAAGCCTGTGATCGCGGTCGCCGTGCCTGCCAGGTTGCCCATCGGTTCAAGGCTGATGGCCGTGAAGTTGGTGGCGATGACGGCGAACATCATCAGCAGGACGGTGAACAGCGCGTAGGCGAAGGCGAAGTCAGGTGTGCCGCCCAGCGCTTTGACATAGCCGATCGCGGAAACGATCGTGAACAGGATCATCGCGACGTGCGAGATACGGCGCATGCCGAACTTGCGCACGAAAAAGCCGTTCGCGAAGTTCGCAACGGCAATACCCCCCGCCGTTGCCGCGAAGGCGATCGGCAGCCAGTCGCCGAGCCCGTAGACCTCGCCGAAGACCTGTTGGACGGAGATGACGTAGGCACTGATGACGGCCGTGAACATCGTCAACCCGATCATGTAGCCGCAGGTGATCTTGTTGGTCAGAACCGTCTTGAAGCCATCGGTCACGGAGGCGACCGAGAGCGGTATCCGCTCCTCCTTCGGCAGGGATTCCTTAAGGCGCAGCAACGCCCAAACGAAGAGAACGGCACCGACAATACCCAGCAGGATGAATATCCAATGCCAATTGGCATAGGTGATGATGAGCTGGCCGACAGATGGGGCAACGATCGGCACGATCATGAAGACGATCATGACGTAGGACATCACTCGGGCCATCTCGCGGCCGCCGAAGCAGTCGCGCACGATTGCCATGGTGGTGATGCGCACGGCGGCGCCGCCGAGACCCTGAACGAAACGCATGATGAGGAGCATTTCGAAGCTGCCCGTCGCAGCTGCTGCGAACATGGCAAGGACATAGACGGCAAGACCACCGAGCAGGATGTTTCGGCGGCCGAACGTATCGGACAGACTGCCGAAGACGATCTGAGACACACCGAACCCGAGGAAGAAAACAGCGATGACGAGCTGGGTATCGTTTGCGTTCACCACGCCGAGGGAGCGGCCGATGGCCGGGAGCGATGGCAACATGCTATCAATCGCCATTGCGACGCTCGCGGTCATGATCGCAATCGTTATGACGAATTCGATGAAGCCCATGCCGATACGGCGCGAGCCCTGGTTTTCAGCGTGAGGTTTATGTGGCGGCGTCATTGGGAAGATCCTGAATATGAAATTTCGTCAATCGTTCAAACAGACGGGTTGTGCGGCTGAAAGAGACGGCCTTTTTCGGCTATCAAGACGAAGACGAGACCGATGATCGACACGGTGAAATAACCGGCGACCATCGGCAGCGCCGTTCCATTGAACGCCTGGCCGATGCCAGCGCCGATCAGCGCGCCGCCCACCGTGCTCATGAAGCCGAGCACGGAGGAGGCGGTGCCGGCCACGTGGCCGAGCGGCTCCATTGCCAGCGAATTGAAATTCGAGCCGATCCAGCCGAATTGGAACATCGCGAGGCCGAAGAACCCGATGAAGAAGGCGAATGGCATCGGCTGCGGGCCAACCAGAAGCGCCAGCAGCCAGATGGTGTTGATGGCGATGAAGCCCAGCAACGCCGCATGCGAGAGACGCCGCATTCCGAATCTGCCGACAAGGCGCGAATTCAGGAAGGACGACAGCGACATGAAGATCGCCACGCCGGCAAATGCGAACGGGAAATAGACGCCGAGGTCGTAGATCCCGACGTAAATCTGCTGGGCGGAATTGATGAAACCGAACAACGAGCCGAATATGAAGGTGGTGGCAATCGTATAGCACAGCGCGATGCGATTGGTCAGAACCAGCTTGAATCCGCCGATGACTGCGCGGGCGGTGAAGGGGCGGACGTTGGCGGCGTGGAGCGTTTCAGGCAAACGGATGTAAGCCCAGATCGCGATCAGTGCGCCCATTGCTGCAATGAACACGAAAATCAAATGCCAGCTGCCGAAGAACATGATGATCTGGCCGCTGCCGGGCGCGATGACCGGAACGATCATGAATACCATCATGATCAGAGACATGACCTCCGCCATCTGCCTGCCGCCGTAGACGTCACGGACAATGGAGATGGTGATGACACGGGTCGCGGCCGAACCGATGCCCTGAACGAAACGCAGAGCTAGCAGGCCCGCGAAAGACGGGACCAGGGCAATGCCAAGGGCAGAACAGATATAGATGGCAAGGCCGATCAGAAGCGGAATGCGGCGGCCGAAGCGATCCGACAGCGGGCCGTAGAAAAGCTGCGCCGCGCCGAAGCCGAGGAGATAGGTCGAGACGACGAATTGACGGTGGTTCTCGCTTTCGACGCCCAGGCTTGCGCCGATTTGCTGAAGGGCGGGGAGCATGATGTCGATAGCGAGCGAATTGACCGCCATCAGGAAAGCGGCAAGCGCAATGAACTCACCTTTGCCCATGGGCCGTCTGCCCGCGTGCACGGCCCGTGATGAATCTGTCACGATGAAATTCCCATAAACAGGCCAAGGCGCTGTTCAGAACAGCGCCTCGGACTTGAAATACAGATTTGGAAACCGGACGGACGCCCGGTGACCGGTCAGGTCAGGCGGCGCCGCGAACGGTAATGCCGTTTTCCTGCAGGTGCTGCTGTAATTCACCTGCCTGGAACATTTCCCGGACGATGTCGCAGCCGCCGATGAACTCACCTTTCACGTAGAGCTGCGGGATCGTCGGCCAGCTAGAGTAATCCTTGATGCCCTGGCGGATTTCCGAATCAGCGAGCACGTTGATGCCCTTGTAGTCGACGCCGATGTGATCGAGGATCTGAACGACCTGGCCGGAGAACCCACACTGGGGAAACTGCGGCGTGCCCTTCATGAAGAGGACGACGTCGTTGGTCTTGATTTCGTTGTCGATGAATTCGTTGATACCGCTCATGGGACCTAATCCTTTCAACAGGCAGGTTAAAGGCCCGCCGTTTCAATCGTTAAGCTTAGATAGCATGTGATGGGCGGAATTCCAGCCGGTGCAACCAAAAAAATGCCTGATGCCCGTGCGATGTCGCAAGCTGTTGCCTATCCGTTACGGGCGCACCGGATCGGCGGAAATAAAGGATGCGCAAGCGGCGTTAAACCGACAAGGGCGGGACAGCCAAGCGTGCGAGCCTGGCGATCATTGTCTTTGTTGGGGAGCTGCCCACAACGGCCAAGATCAAAAATGCCCGGTCCTTCACCGGGCACCGTTCTATCTCGTCATCACTCGGGTGCGGATGTCTGCAGCGCCAAGGCATGCAATATTCCGCMCATATTGCCCTTCAGCGCCTCGTAGACCATCTGGTGTTGCTGCACCCGGCTCTTGCCGCGGAATGCCTCGGCAACGACTTCGGCAGCATAGTGATCGCCGTCACCGGCAAGATCCCGGATGGTCACCTTGGCACCGGGAATCCCGGCTTTGATCATGTCTTCGATGTCACCAGGTTTCATAGGCATGATCGGTACTCCTTGCGCATTATTCCGCGGCAGCGAGCGTGCCGCGGCCTTCCATGTATTCAGGGAACCATGATTCATGGGCGTTGCGCAATTGCTGAATCGGCAGCGTGAGAAGATCGTCTACGATGAGATTTTCGCCTTCGACGGTACCGAGCCGGCGGAAGGGTACGCCCGCACCTTCGGCATTGGCGCAGACGAAGTCGGCGACATCGGCGGGGAGGGTCAGTACGTAGCGAGCCTGGTCTTCGCCGAAGAGAAGGGCGTGAGGCGCACCCTTGCCTTCGCGCAGGCCGATCTTGAGCCCCTTGCCTGAAGCCATGGCCATCTCGGCGAGGGCGAGGGCAAGTCCACCGGACGAGATGTCATGGCAGGCGGTTGCCTGGCCGTTGCGGATGACCGAGCGCACGAAGTCGCCGTTGCGTCGTTCGGCGAAAAGATCCACTTCAGGCGCCGGGCCATCGGTGCTGCCAAGGATATCCCGGACGTAGATCGAGGAGCCCAGGTGGCTGCCGTCGGTGCCGATCATGATGACCTTGTCGCCATTCGAGGCGCTACCGATGCGGGTCATTTTCTTCCAGTCGGCGAGCAGGCCGACGCCCGCAATCGTCGGGGTCGGAAGGATCGCGACGCCATTGGTTTCGTTGTAGAGCGAGACGTTGCCGGAAACGATCGGGAAATCGAGCGCGCGGCAAGCCTCGCCGATGCCCTTCACGGCGTGGACGAACTGGCCCATGACTTCGGGCTTTTCGGGGTTGCCGAAATTGAGGTTGTCGGTTGCCGCAAGGGGCTCTGCGCCGGTCGCCGTGATGTTGCGCCAGCATTCTGCCACTGCCTGTTTGCCGCCTTCGAACGGGTCGGCTTCGACGTAGCGCGGGGTAACGTCGGACGAGAAAGCCAGTGCTTTCGTCGGGTGGTTTTCGACACGGACAACGCCCGCGTCGCCACCCGGCAGTTGCAGCGAATTACCCTGGATCAGCGTGTCATACTGTTCGTAGACCCAACGGCGGCTCGACTGGTTCGGAGACCCGACGAGCTGCAGCAGCGCCTGGCCGTAGTCGGCAGGTTCCGCAACGAGGTGGGCGGGGAGGGCCGCACGCTTGTCCGGTTCGCGCCACGGCCGGTCATATTCCGGCGCCTGGTCGCCGAGGTCCTTGATCGGCAGGTTGGCGACTTCGTCGCCCTGGTGCACGATGCGGAAGCGCAGGTCGTCGGTGGTCTTGCCGACGATGGCGAAATCGAGGCCCCACTTGACGAAGATCGCCTTTGCGACGGCTTCCTTTTCCGGCTCGAGAACCATGAGCATACGCTCCTGGCTTTCGGACAGCATCATTTCATAGGCGGTCATCTCATCCTCGCGGACCGGGACCTTGTCGAGATCCAGCAGGATGCCGAGGTCGCCCTTGGCGCCCATTTCCACGGCCGAGCAGGTGAGGCCCGCGGCCCCCATGTCCTGGATAGCGATGACGGCGCCGGTCTGCATCAGTTCTAGGCATGCTTCGAGCAGGCACTTTTCCGTGAAGGGGTCGCCGACCTGCACGGTCGGGCGCTTCTCTTCTATAGATTCGTCGAACTCCGCCGAAGCCATGGTGGCGCCGCCGACACCGTCGCGGCCGGTCTTGGCGCCGAGATAGACGACCGGAAGACCGACGCCCTTGGCCTCGGACAGGAAGATCGCGTTCGACTTGGCCAGTCCCGCTGCAAAAGCGTTGACGAGGATGTTGCCGTTGTAGCGCGCGTCGAACTCAACTTCGCCGCCGACCGTCGGAACGCCGAAGGAATTGCCGTAACCGCCAACGCCCGCAACGACGCCAGAAACCAAATGGCGGGTCTTCGGATGGTCCGGCTCGCCGAAGCGAAGCGCGTTCATGGCCGCGATGGGGCGCGCGCCCATGGTGAAGACGTCGCGCAGAATGCCGCCAACGCCCGTTGCAGCACCCTGGTAGGGTTCGATGTAAGAGGGGTGGTTGTGGCTTTCCATCTTGAAGACGACGCAATCGCCGTCATCGATATCGACCACGCCGGCATTTTCCCCCGGACCCTGGATGACGCGCGGACCCTTGGTCGGCAGCGTGCGGAGCCATTTCTTGGAGGATTTGTAGGAGCAGTGCTCGTTCCACATCGCCGAGAAAATGCCAAGTTCGGTAAAGGTCGGCTCGCGTCCGATCAGATCCAGTATCCGCTGGTATTCATCCGGCTTCAGGCCGTGGGCGGCGATCAGTTCGGGGGTGATCGGGCGGGTATTGGAAATGGTCATGAGCTCTCGGAAGTCCCTGCCGTTGCGCGATTTCGGTGTCTTTAGCCTAAGTCGATGAAACGTGCGACAGGAAAATGCCCGCTGTTAACAGGCCGCCGGCACTGACAGGCGATTTCGTTGCCAGCTAGAACTTGTAGCCGACCTGAACGCCAGCGCGGGTCATGCCGTTGTTCGGGCCGTCGCAAAGGTTGGCGTGCGAGGAGTGAGCCACCTGGGCAACGACATTCCAGTGTGCGTCGAACCTGTAGCCTGCGCCGATATATTCGTGGAAAAGGAAGCGACAGCCGAGTTCCGGTCCATCGTCATTGTGATCCAGTTCGCCGTTGTGCCAAACGCCGCCAAAGCCGGCCTCCGCGAAGATCTTCTCGTTGAAGTTTGCCGTCCAGGCAACGCCGGCGAAAACCTGCGTTGCTTCGCCGGATGTCCCAATCGACGTTCCGATGTTGACGCGCGGCCGAGCGAGCCGCTGTTTCCAGTCGGTTGCAGCATCCGATCCGAATGGATCGAAGAAAACCGTTACCTCGGGAAAAACGCCGTCTTCGCGGGAGTTGCCATCCTGTACCGACGCCGAGGCGCCGAAGCGCAACTCGTCGAATATCTTGTCGCCTGCGTAGACTGAAGCGGCAAACAATGAGGCATTGGCAAGAACCGCAGCCATGGCGGCCCCAATCGAGGCTGGTACAAATCCGCGACCATATACCGCCATGCACTGTCCTCGTCCTAGTGCAAATCACCTGGACGTATTGGTAGCATCGATAGTGAGTCGTTAAAGCAACCTGCCGTTGGGAAGGTCAGATTTTCCGGAATGCTGCCGATCGGCAACAACTTCAGATTTCGCCGTCGTACCCGGAGCCGCCACTCTCGAGCAGACGTCGGAGCGTCATGAAGCCCCCAACCAATTCCTCTCTGCTCTTCGGAGAGGAGAAGCTGATACGCACGCGGTGATACACCTTATCTGTGCGCGCTGCCTTGAACTCGTCTTCATCGTCGATCAGCACGCCGTCCCTGAATGCCGCGTTCTTGAAGGTTCCTGAAAGCCAGGGGTCGGGCAGCTTCAGCCACAGGAACGGCACGTGCGGATGCGACACGAAATCGAATCCGTGGAGCTTTTCACGGGACATGTGCTCGCGGATGCTCAATTCGGCGATGCTCGCCTTGCGGATTTCGTGCGCTTGACCGCTTTCGACCAGGCGCGCGCACGCTTCAGCCAGGATGAAGGGCAGTCCGCCGGTGATCATCTTGTGCGTAACCTTGATCCGCTGGGCAAAATGCGGCGGACAGGCGACCCAGCCGCCGCGAACACCTGCGGCGACGGCCTTCGACAGGCCGCTGATCAAAAATGTCCGATCCGGCGCCAAGGAGGCGAGGAGGGGGTTCTCGTCGCCGGTCATGCCGCCGTAGAGGTCGTCTTCTATCAGCCAGACGCCATGGCGCCGCGCGATCTCGGCGACTTTCGCCCGACGCTCATGCGGCATGGTTGCGAGCGTAGGGTTGTGAGCGGTCGGCATCAGAAAAGCCAGCTTGGGATGCTGCTGAAGGCATAGCCGCTCGAAATCCTCCGGAATGACACCGTTCTCGTCGGAGTCGACCGTAATCGTACGGCGACCGAGAATGCGGGCACTGCGGCTCACCTGGGTGTAGCTCAGGTTTTCGAAAACGATCTTGTCACCGGGCGACGACACCGCGGAGATGACAGCGATGGCGGCTGCGTGAGCTCCGAGGGTCGGAACGATGTTTTCCGCCTGCGGCATCCAGTCGTTTCGGGCAAGCCAGCGACGACCCGCCTCGTACCAGTTCTTCGGGAAGACGCGCGAATAGGAGGATATCTCCGACAGATGCTGCTCGCCGATCTCTGCGAGAATGCGCCCGATGATCTTGCCCTGGCCGAGATCTGGCGCCGCTGTCGTGTCGAAGCGAATCTTGTTCGGTGGCGCATCGATTGTACGGGTGCCGCCCAAGGCGATTGTCAAGGGATCCGCTTGATTGCCCGGTGCGGTTTGTGCCCGGTCCAGGACATAGGTACCGCGCCCGACTTCGCCTGCGACCAGTCCGCGCTCGTGCACCAGCGCGTAGGCGCGGCCAATTGTGCCGATTGTCACCCCTATGTCGTAGGCAAGATTGCGTTGTGGAGGGAGCTTGCTCCCCGCGGGCAGTGTGCCGCTCGATATTGCGGATTCGATACTATCCGCCAGCCTGAGATAGACGGGACCGGACCCTCGAGTGACGTCGGGAAGCCAATTTGTCATGATGACAATTTCCTAGATTGTCACTGTTTCGATGTCAATAGTATCAGTGAAATGCTTACAATGATAGATCGGAGCCAAAATGTCTGCCGCCGCCCCTGATGTCAAACACTCAACTGTATGTCTCCCGACGCAGGAGCAAGCGCGTGAGATGGCCATTCGATGCGTTCGATCTGACGTTCCTCGACTTCAGGGGCTTTTGTGGCGCCGTTTCGTGCTGTGGCATCAGAAACGCGAGACGCGCAGAGCGTTGAGAGATCTGACGGACACGGAACTGCTAGACATCGGCCTCACGCGCACAGAGGCGCGCAAGGAAGCGAGCAGGTCATTCTTCTGGGATTGATCAGCTGCAGCTCTTCCTGCCGGATGCCCAACGCGTGACATCTTGGGCGATGCGCGGCCCGAGGGGCGATTGCATCATCGGCCCGAAGGCGTCGAGCTTGGAAGGATTGCCTTCCGCCTGGACAACGAGCAGCGGTCTGCTCTCCGGGCTGCCCTCGTGGACGACGAGAATACGCGGCCGGCCGGAGAAGGAATTCAGCTCCGGTGCCAGCTTGTAAGCCGCAAAGGCCGCATCACGCGATTTGAACCAGCAGGTATTTGCCGCTACTGCAACGCGCTCCATCGTTGACAGCGCGTCACGATCCGGAGCACGAACCGTCGGCTTCGACTGGCAGGAAACGACCAGCGCCGCAGTAGCGGCGATGGCGAGAATATGCAGTGCAGCGAGGCGAGGGCGCATCGATCTTACTCCAGTGGACCGGACGAATGGCCTCTTACGCGGGAAGGGTTAAGCAGCGATTACGTCGAGCGCCGAAGCGAAGAGACCGCGACCGTCGGAGCCGCCGTGTGCAGCCTCGATAAGGTTTTCGGGGTGCGGCATCATTCCGAGAACATTGCCTCTTTCGTTCATGACGGCGGCAATATCGTTGATCGAGCCGTTCGGATTGGTGCCCTCGGCGTAGCGGAAAACCACCTGGCCATCGCCTTCGATCTTGTCCAACGTTCCAGTGTCGGCGAAATAGTTCCCGTCATGATGGGCAACCGGGCAGCGGATGACCTGACCCTTGCCGTAGGCCCGGGTGAAGTCGGTATCCGCGTTCACCACTTCCAGCTTGATCTCGCGGCAGACGAACCTCAGCGATGCGTTGCGCATCAGGGCGCCGGGCAGAAGGCCCGCCTCGACCAGGATCTGGAAGCCATTGCAGACACCAAGAACCTTTACGCCCTTGTTGGCTTTCTCGATGATCGCCTGCATGACAGGCATCCGCGCCGCGATTGCTCCACAACGCAGGTAATCGCCATAGGAGAAGCCGCCTGGAATAACGATCAGGTCGACATCGGGAATCTGCGTTTCCGTCTGCCAGATCGTCACAGGTGCCTTGCCTGAGATCTTAGTAAGCGCAGCGATCATGTCGCGATCGCGATTGAGGCCCGGGAGCTGAACGACGGCTGATTTCATGGGTGCGGTTCAAACCTTGCTTGTGCTTCTGCCAGTTCTCGAAGTTCGAGACGCTTTTCTATGCGGTCAAGTCGTTCGTCATGCCGAACGGATGCCGTAGATGTTATAAATGTCTTGGTGCATCCAAACCATCGGATATCCCCCAAGGGAAACATCTATCTTGTCGGTACGCTGGTGCTTCTTCTTCAACAACTCGTACATGAACTCTTGCGTCACCGCGGCCATCGCACAATCTCCACAACCTTCAGTCGAGAGAAATGGTATAATTCTCGATAACAGTGTTGGCGAGTAGTTTCTCGCACATGGCCTTGAGGTTGTTTTCGGCCATCGCCTTGTCGGCGCCTTCGAGTTCGACGTCGAAAACCTTGCCCTGGCGGACATGGCCGACGCCGTCGAAGCCGAGCGCGCCGAGCGCGCCTTCGATTGCCTTGCCCTGCGGATCGAGAACGCCGTTCTTCAGCGTGACGGTTACACGAGCCTTGATCACTTTGTCTTCCCTGTCTTCTTTGACCGAATGTTTTATTTCACGAGGACGGGCCCCGTGCCGCGCACGGGTTCGTTCTCGTTGATGATGCCGAGGCGGCGTGCCACTTCCGAATAGGCTTCGAGAAGCCCGCCCAGATCGCGACGGAAGCGGTCCTTGTCCATCTTTTCCTGGGTGTCGATATCCCAGAGGCGGCAGGAGTCGGGCGAAATTTCGTCGGCGAGGATGATGCGCATCATGTCGCCTTCGTAAAGGCGCCCGCATTCGATCTTGAAGTCGACGAGCTGGATGCCGACGCCGAGGAACAGACCGGTCATGAAGTCGTTGACGCGGATGGCCAGCGCCATGATGTCGTCGAGCTCGGCGGGGTTGGCCCAACCGAAGGCCGTGATGTGCTCTTCGGAGACCATCGGATCCTCGAGCGCGTCCGACTTGTAGTAGAACTCGATGATCGAGCGCGGCAGGACTACGCCTTCCTCGATGCCGAGGCGTTTGGCCAGCGAGCCAGCTGCGACGTTGCGCACGACGATCTCGAGCGGGATCATCTCCACTTCGCGGATCAACTGCTCGCGCATGTTAAGCCGGCGGATGAAATGGGTCGGAATGCCGATCTTGTTCAGATGATTGAAAATGAATTCGCAAATGCGGTTGTTCAGAACGCCCTTGCCATCGATGACTTCGTGCTTTTTCTTGTTGAAAGCGGTGGCATCATCCTTGAAGAACTGGATCAGCGTGCCCGGCTCGGGTCCCTCATACAGAATCTTTGCCTTGCCCTCGTAGATACGGCGGCGACGGTTCATTGCGATTGTTCTCTGTCGTTGGCGCTCTGGGATAGCGCGAGTGGATCGATCTCGTGGCGTCCCCTTAAAGGAAAAGCGAGGGTTTCACAATCCGCCTGTCACTCCTTCCCCGGATTCCGGATTATCCGGAGCGCCGGCAAGAGAATCGAAAGGTTTCAAGAGCCTATTTTACAGGGTTTTGCATGATAACGGAACGACAGGCGGTGCCTGGTCCCGTTTTGCAGCTATTTATTTGGAGACGTATCCTTTGAACGGCTTGCGCAGGTCCGTCTGCGGGCCTCGGGCGTCAGCTTCGGTCTGCCGCCAGCCTGCGGCGCGCACGAAAGCAGGGATCTGCAACGCCGGCATAGGGCGGGCAAGCGCGTAGCCTTGCAGCATATCGCAACCGAGATCGGCGAGAATGCGGACGTGGTCCATCGTTTCCACGCCTTCCGCGGTGACCAGGATGTTCAGCGACCGCCCGATATCGATGATGGACCGGACCAGCTTTCGTTGCCCTGACGAATGCGGCACCATCCGCACAAGTTCCCTGTCGATCTTCAACGTCTTGGGGCTGAGCTTCAAAAGACTGACGATCGACGCATGTCCGGTGCCGAAGTCGTCGATTTCGATGTCGATGCCCAGCCTGCGCAACTGCCGCAAGTTAGCGATGACGGCCTCGTCGCAATCGTCGAGCGATATCGATTCAAGCAACTCGAATGCGACTGTTCCAGGCACGATCTTCAGCGCGCGAAGCTTCTTCCCGAGATTGGGATCGTCGAGGCGACGGGACGAGACATTGACCGCGATCTTCGGAATGACGACGCCTTCGCTTTCCCACCGGTCCCTGTCCGCCAATGCCTGTTCGAGAATGAGGCCGTCGATAGTCGCGACGACGTTGATATCCTCGGCAATTGCCAGGAATTTATCGGGCGTCATCAAGCCGCGCTCGCGATGCTGCCAGCGGGCGAGGGTCTCGACGCCGGCAATATCAAGCGTGCGGGCATGAAACTGCGGTTGGTAGAACGGAACGAACTCCCGGCGTTCCAGCCCGAGGAGAATATCGTCCGCAAGGCGCTTGCTGGCAATGATGCGGCGACGGGCGTCGGTGGAATAGAACTCGTGGCGGTTCCGCCCGCCGCTCTTTGCGCGATAGAGCGCGATATCCGCATTCAGGAGGAGTTGCTTCCCGTCGAGCGCTGAGCCGCTTCCCGTTGCAATGCCGATACTCGCACCGAAGCGGCAATCGTGGTTTTCGTAGCGGATCGGGCGGCAGAGTTCGCGGATGATTCGCTCCGCGAGGTTGGATATTTTCTTCGGTGTGACGTCGATCGTGCAAAGGACGACGAACTCATCGCCACCGATGCGCGCGACGAAATCGTTTGAGCGCACGTTTGCCTTGAGGACCGTTGCCGCATGTTGCAGCATCGCGTCGCCTGCGCGGTGGCCAAGCGTGTCGTTGATCTGCTTGAACCGGTCCAGATCAATATGAAGCACCGCCAGCGTCAGGTTGTCGCGGCGGCATCTTGCGGAATATTCGTCGAGCATACGGTCGAGATAGCGGCGGTTCGGCAATCCGGTGAGGTAATCGTGTAGTGCAAGATGCTCTATGTTCTCTTTGGCAGCCTCGAGATCGAGGTTGCGGGCTTCGGCAAGGTCTTTGGCGCGTTGAAGTTCGGCGTTCAGAAGGGCTTCCTCCGTCACGTCCCAATTCGCGCCGATCAGCTTGCGGCGGCCATCGCCATCGATGAAAAACGCGCTCTTCGCGCGAATGACGCGTTCTGCACCGTCCCCACGGATAATGCGAAACTCGTGCTGGAAGCCGCTATTTCGCTCTACGTTCTCGGCGATTGTCGCAAACACGCGTTCGCGGTCGTCGGGGTGGAGTGCCTTGGCCCAGGCGTCGCCAGCAGTCTTCCGCGATGGCTGCTCTATGCCGTATATGGCAATCAGACGAGCGTCCCACTCAACGGTGCCCGCGTCGATATCAGCTTCGAACACGCCGATGCTCGAAATATCGAGAGCAAGATCGAGTCGTCGCGACATGTGAGCCAGCCGCTCCTCGGCTGCCTTGCGCGCTGTTATATCCGTATCCGTGCCGATAAGCCGCGCCGGCGCGCCTCGGTCGTCCCATTCGACGCAAGCGCCCCGGCATTCTATCCAGACCCAATGGCCGTCCTTGTGGCGTTCCCGGTACTCGAAAATCTGATAGTTCGGATCGCCGGCATTCTGGCGTTCGATTGCTTCGATGACGAAGTCCCGGTCGTCCGGATGGATCAGCGCGATCCACGTCTGGTAGTCGCCATCCGCTTCCTCCTCCGGAGCCATGCCGCGTATGGCTTTCCACGTATCGGAATAGTATCGCGTACCAAGACGAAGATTGTGGTCCCATACGCCCAGCCCTGAGCCGACAAGAGCGTAGTTCCAACGGCTCTCTCGTTGCACAAGTTCACCAGTCGCCACTCTCAGAGCCGCGTTGCGGGATTCGGTATCCGCGGCGTTGTCTTTTGCAATGACCCGTTTGTCCGGCTTCGTCTGCTTCAATTTGTACACTCGCTCGGCTAGCGCGTGTCAGTGTGCTTTTGTTGAATTAAATTGCCATTAATTTAGAGAATGAAAATAGCCAAACCTTTTCATGTAGATGGGGAACGCGCGTTATCGCTTTGTTTCCCTTCGCTCTTTGCGTCCTTTTGCAATGCGTTCGGCGACTTCAATCGTCGTGCGATCGTACACCTCGTTGGTCATCTGCTTGCTGCTGTGGCCAGCAACTTTAGCGACATCATCGGTGGCGACTGCGGTCTGACGCCCCTCGGTGATTCCGGACGCACGAAGGTCTCGTGCCCAAACATTGATCTTGATGCCCGCTACTTTCTTATCGAGCTTCCACGCCGCTCCCAGCACCCACCGATACGGCCTGCCGCGACAGGCACTCATAATTCATATCTGTCGCGCCCCGAAAGGCAGCTTTGCGCCGCCAATCGCGGTCATTGCGGCGACTTGAGCGCGAAGCTATGTATTGCGGCTGTACGCATCAGCCCTGGAGAAACAAAATTATCAAGATAATGGTATTGCTGCACAGCGCCGTTGGCGTGGACTGGCAGTCTCCCCCAAAAGGCACGAGCCTGAAGACTTTGAGCGAAGCCGAAGAGCAAGGCTTCATCCTTGTCCGCGGGGAATTTCAGAAGCGACAATTCCGTCTGACACAACGCGGCTTCGAATATGTTGAGCGCGACAAGCGGCGTCTGGAAGCTCGCAGGCTCTAAGCCGATCTCGTCACGCTGGAGCCAACGACGCACTCCTTTTAACCGCTTAAGAAATTTCACGCGGATAAGCCGTTATGGCTCGATCGCGCCGCCAGGAGCAGACATTGCGGTAGCCCGTGCGGTTGCCAGAGACCCCTATTCAAATAGCATCGGAGTGACGAAATTGAAGGTCGAAATTTCAGAATGGTCGCCGATATGGGGCGAGTAGTTTCAGCGATTGGGAGCCGAAATTCGCGCTTCACTCGGCAACAGAAGCGAGAGAGGTGGCCAGACAGGCGCGGCCATCGCCTCGCTCTTAGAAGGTGACATCATGAAGTTGATCAGTTTACCTAAGCGCGCTAAAGTAGTATAAATTTCTTCGTAACTCTTGAGCTCGGACCTAAGCCCGACCTCACGCGACTCACCGAAATCTGATTGCTTCTACCTGAAAAGGCCGAGATTGCTGTCGGAATCCTCGCCGTGACACCGCAGGTTTGCGGCGCGATCTGTAGATGACCGCCCTAGCATTTCGGATACATCGAAGGAGAGAAATCATGCTGCAAAGACACGTCCTGTCGCTCGCGATCGGCGTTGGCCTCACGAGTGCCTGTCTTCTTTTCGTTGAACCTTTGGCGGCTGCGGATCAAGAACCGTGGCCCAGCACCAAAGTTGGAGAGCCCACCCCGAAGGTCGAGGGGATGCCGTCCGAGTTGGCAAAACTCCTGGCTAACTTTGACGACCTCGATTTCCGCGTCTACAGCGGCCAGCAGTGGGAGGACCTTCATAAGAGCCACGGCAAGGACATCATCGTACACTATCCGGACGGTCACACCACCAAGGGCATTCCGGATCACATCAAGGAGCTGGAGTTCATGTGGACATTTGCTCCAGACAACCGGATTACCGAACATCCTGTAAGGTTTGGCACAGGCGACGCCGAGTGGACTGCTGTGATGGGATTTCTTGACGGCACCTTTTCTAAGCCTATGACCCTGGCGGATGGAACGGTTATTCAGCCGACAGGGAAAACCTACCATCTACCCATGGCAACGCTAGGGCGTTGGAACAAGGAAGGTACGATGGATGAAGAGTATCTGTTCTGGGACAACGCAACCCTCATGACGCAAATCGGCGTTGGTAAATAGAGACTACAACGAATTCCGGCGTAAGCGGTGTGCCGCTCGCAGCTTGTCAGTAAATCGTAGATTCGATGGCGAGGAATCGCTGCCTTACAGGGCAGCTGGTGATAGGTTCGTCATCATGGCAACTAAAATTGCAAACACCGAAGCGCGGCCTGCTCTAGCGCGCCCGCGAAGTCTGGCCGTCGCTTTGCCACATGATCTGATGCGCGGCGGCAGATAACGCAAACGTCCGCTCGGGGCCGACAGGTGACCACTACGTCGCGGCGGCAATGCGCGACCTTCGTATGCCGAACGTCTCAAAGAAGATGCTTATCCGAGAGCGCTTTGAGCGACGCAGATTCTGTCGACCAGAGCATCGAGTTCACCCCTTGGCGGACGGCTTTTGTCCAGGCGCTGCTTGAGGTGCATGATCGGATCAGCTAGGATTTCATCCAGGCTATCGGCGCATGTAAAGTCACCCGCAACGCGCTTGACCTTCGAATTGTCGAAGGTCGCAGTCCAGACCTTGTCGCCGATCAGCGGGCCAACCCAATCCGGATTGTACTTGATCAGGGTGTCCGTAGGTACGTGGACGATCTTAGCCTCTACACCCAGCAGCCTGGCGATTGCCTTTTGAATATCGTCCCAGATGTGCGCGCGATCGGAGGTGATGTGGAAAATGTCGCTTAGGGCCGCCTGCTTGCCGAAAAGTCCGACGAAAGGCACCGCGAAATCGACCGAGCGGGTCAGTGTCCAGGGCGTGTGGCCATCGCCCGCCACGATGGTGGGCTCGCCATCCAGCATGCGTCTCGCCATGACGTCGCTGTCGCCCATCATGATCGGCAGGCGCGTGCGAACGGTGTGGCTCGGGCGGACGATCGTCCAGCCCAGATTCATTGATTTCTTGAGCAACTCCTCGCATGCAATCTTAGCTTGGCTGTAGGACCAGTAGGGATTGATCGCCGGTGTCTTCTCAGTAATTACATAGTGACGCGCGGGCTTCTCATAGACCGAGGCCGAAGAGATGAAAATGTACTGACCGCAATTGCCCGCAAACACCTCGATGTCGCGCGCGACCTGATCTGGCGTGAACGCGATGAACTGACACACGACGTCATAATTGGCCTTGGCGAGATCCGCGTAGGCCGTCGAGCTAAGTTGGCCGACGATCGAGGTCACGCCCTCAGGCACCGGTTCGTTTCTCAAGCCGCGGTTGTAGACGCTGACATGATAACCCTGGGCAACCGCACGTTCGACGCATGGATAAGAGATTTGGCCGGTGCCGCCAATGAAAAGGACTTTCAAACCCATGTGGGGACCTCAGTATCTGACGGACGGGATCTACAATCACTCTTCATAGCTCGAAAGAACTTGAGCGTCTCCCGCGAAATCTCGTGCACCCATGATCGCGGCCGTTTGCGTGGGAGTGTCCGCCAACCGAATGGGGCATTGGCGCAGTAGCTTATGAATGTGCAGAAGCCCGGTGCCGGAGGGCACCAACACCGGGCCCGACCAGCGAGTGGGTTCGCCGACGCCCGAGCGACCGAAACGGGAGCCGAGATTGAATTTCCAGCCCGCATGAGACCCGCCTTCATAGGCCGTCGCCTGCAGGCGGGACAGAAAGGCGCGGAACTGGATCATTCTGCTGGGCGTCTACGGCTCGTCAGATCAGCCGGCTTGCACGAGCCTCATCCTTGGAATGCAATTGATGACGGAATCTTGAAGTTAAGATGTGTTCATTTCAGCATCTCCGGCACTATCTGTCTCGAGAGCGCTTGCGGAATGCAGTGGGCAATATCGGGAGGATAAAATGGGCAACTTGGGGCGCTGGTGGCTGGTTGCTATGCTTGCTGCAACCACTGTCGTTTCAGCATGCAGCACCACTTCGGACACTTCGTTGACGACCGGTTCGGTCGGATACGGTCGTCACAATGCGGATTACGCCCTCCGGCCCGCTTGCGCGGGCGGATTCGGCAATGACCGTCCTTGCAGCTACTGAGGCCATTTTGCTCCAACTGCCAAAGACTCGACTTTGGGTCTGGGGGGCGGCCCGAGAAGTCTCTGCAGTTGCTATATCTGACGGCTCGCGAACGCGGGAGCGCATACGCGCGGCAAAGACCAGTAAATCGTGATCGGTCAGGCACAGGAAATGTAGCAACATGCAATAAGTTCAAAGCCTTAAGTTTAAATCGCCATTAATTTCGGTGGGTGCCGTGTTTTTAGCTTGTATGGAAAGCCTGTCGGGTAGGGCGGCGCTGGGCTACCCTACCTGCTTTCAGATCGTGCGCAGGAATGTTACGGTTTTGTCCCGCTGTCCGATGGTGCCGCCGGTGCTGCGGCTGGCGGCGTGGCCGGCGTCATCGGTTCAGGCGTAGGCTGCGTAATTGGGGGCTTCGTCGATGCCGTAGTTGCCGGGTCTGTTCCGGACGAGCCACCCCATTCAATCCATGCGAAGGCAGCCACTATAATAGCAGCCGCGACGGCAATCCACGTGCCCCACATGCTGCCGCGACGCGTTAACGGAGGGGTGGTTCGTAGATCAGGCTCTCTGCTAGGATCGTAAGTCATTAGGATTCCTCCATGTTGCAATGGAATATTAAATCCACAGGTGAGTTTTTGTTCCATCGCGAGGCATTTGGTGCATTGCGGATCCGAGCCGCAAATATGAGAGCCCGGCGCCAAGTAGCGACGCCGGGCTCATTATTTCCCGCCAGCGAGTTGAGGTTGAACGCCGGCCGAGCAGCGCTACAGGAACAACGCCACTGTTGTATCAATGAGGATCAAGCCACATTGTTCCCTAAATGAAAGTGCCCGGTGCTAGGGCGAGCACCGGGCCTTTAGGGGCTGCTAAAGAGGGCTGTCGCAGCCCGCGCGCAACGTTTGTTTGGGGCATGCGTTGCGAATGTAAAACGCAGAATGACCGTATTAGTTCCCTAGCGCCAGTAAGTTTGGCTCTCGGCGTAAGATCTCCCGATGACGTATCCAACTGCGAATGCTAGCGCTCCAATGGCGAGCACGACCGTCGTCGCCGCGTTTGGGTGATCCGTCGCGCCGACAGCGAGTGCATTCGTTTCACGCTTCAGTGCGTCTGTAGCGGTTTGCGCGACCCTGCGAATTCCCTCAGTCGGTTCGAACGGGGCTCCGGTAAAGCCCGCCTTTAGGTTTTCTGCCATGATGGTCTCCTCGTTGCTACCTAGCTAAACTGGCCGGGCCGAGATGTGTTCCATCGACGATTTGGAGTTCGTGTTTCCGCACAGCTTTCAACCAAGACGGAGGCATCCGTAGATGGGAACCGTCCAGAAGGTGACTGGGAGCAGCTGAAAGTCGTCAAAGAACCTGGACCGGATCACGGCACGCGCGGGCACCTCGATAGCAAGATCTGCACCCGCCGCTACAGGTTTTTATTCTAATGTCTGACAGGTCCCACTTGGCGGCCTCCTGCCCTACATATAAGGCAGGGAGGAAGAGCTATGGCTCAGGATTGGCCCATGTTCATCATGCAGTGCATTGTGCTGATAGGTCTGGCTGGCGCCTTCTGTATTCGCGGCGAAGGCGACTAGGCGGAATACGCCTCTACATACCGTCGCAGGCAGCCGCTCGCGTATGACCGTATGCCGCCGCCCTACGGCTGCAGACGGCTGAGGAATTGTGCGAACACCATCGTGCCTTCGGGCCATGGTCCATGGCCGGACTCAGCGTTGATGTGGCCGGACTCGCCTGCATCGATAAGAAGTGAACCCCAACTTGCGGCGATCTCGTCGGCATGTTCGTAGGTTCCAAAGGGATCGTTGCGGCTCGCGACCGTCATGGTCGGGAAGGGCAACGGCTCGCGAGGGTAGGGGCCGAAGGTCATCAGATGCTTGGGGCGTATGTCGGGATTGGCAACGTCCGGTGGTGCCACGAAGAACGCGCCGGCAATCTTGTTGCGAAAATGCGGGATAGCATGAATGACGGATGGCACGCCGAGCGAATGGGCGACCAGCACGACGGGCCGTGTCGATGCATTCACCTCTTCGGCAATCCGTGCCACCCAATCGTCACGAACAGGCTTCGACCATTCAGCCTGCTCGACGCGGCGGGCAGTGCTGAGCTTCGCCTGCCAGCGGCTCTGCCAGTGATCGGGACCGGAGTTCGTGTAGCCGGGAATGATGAGGATATCGGCGTCTGAAGCTTTCATGGTGCCGCCGATTTGAGAAAGCTTGACGGCAAAGTCAAGGGAAAGCAGGACAAGCGCGCCGATTTTTGTTATCCTTCCTCCAGTGCCGGTTGCGTTTTTGTATCGGCTTTCGCCGATGCCTTCGCCGCCGGCCAACTTGGCTGAGGAGGAGAAAGCAATGACGGCATTTCATGTCATGTCCGGCGCGAGCGACCTGTATGCGCGACCGGTCGTCAACAAGATCAGCATTGCAGATATTTTCGACGCGCTGCGGCGCGGATTTGATGATTTTCGAGAAAAGCCGTCACATTACGTGTTTCTGTGCCTGATGTATCCGATCGCCGGCATCTTTCTCGCACTCGCCACGTCGAGCGCCAATCTGCTGCCAATGATCTTTCCTTTGGTGGCTGGCTTCGCTTTGATCGGCCCGATCGCTGCAATCGGTCTCTACGAGATCAGCCGACGTCGGGAAGCCGGAATGGACACATCGTGGACGCACGCGTTGGAGGTGACCCGATCGCCCGCATTTCCGTCGATCGTGACAGGGGGGCTTATGCTTTTCGCCTTTTTTGTCGTTTGGCTTGTCGCAGCACAGACATTGTATGCGAATGTCTTCGGCGATGTCTTTCCGAGGTCGATTTCGGCGTTTTCCTCGGAGGTGTTCGGCACGCCGCAGGGCATGCAACTGATGGTCTGGGGCAATCTGCTCGGTCTCGGCTTTGCGATCATCGTTCTTGCGACCACCGTGGTCACATTCCCGATCCTGCTTGATCGCGACGTCGGGCTTGTTGCGGCGATGGAAGCGTCGGTGCGCGCCACGATCACCAACCCGATACCTGTCTTCTGCTGGGGCCTTATCGTTGCTGTGTCCCTGGCTATCGGAACAATCCCGGTCTTCGTTGGTCTCGCGCTCGTAATCCCGATCCTTGGTCACTCCACTTGGCATCTTTATCGGAAGCTGATTGCACTACCGGTAGTCTGACGTCGTCGCATCAGTCGCGCAAGAAGGCCGCTGCGGCGAAAGCATCCAGGCAGAAACGAAAAACGGCGCCACGAAGGGCGCCGTCCGAAAGCTGATTACTTGATGTCAGGTCAAGCATTGCCGAATACACGCTTGAAAATCGTGTCGACATGCTTGGTGTGATAGCCGAGGTCGAATTTCTCGCGGATCGCCTCCTCGGAAAGCGCTGCGCGAACTTCGGCGTCGGCCAGCAGTTCTTCAAGGAAGTCCTTGCCCTGTTCCCACACCTTCATCGCGTTGCGCTGGACAAGGCGGTAGGAATCTTCGCGGGATACACCTGCTTGCGTAAGGGCAAGCAGAACGCGCTGGGAGTGAACAAGTCCGCGGAACTTGTTCAGATTGTTCATCATGTTCTCGGGATAGACGAGCAGCTTGTCGATAACGCCGGTCAGACGGGCAAGCGCAAAATCAAGCGTGATGGTGCCGTCCGGTCCGATCATGCGCTCTACCGATGAATGGGAGATATCGCGTTCGTGCCAAAGTGCCACGTTTTCCATGGCAGGCAGGGCATAGGACCGCACCATGCGGGCAAGACCGGTAAGGTTTTCGGTCAGCACCGGATTGCGCTTGTGCGGCATGGCCGAGGAGCCCTTTTGGCCGGGGGAGAAATATTCCTCGGCTTCGAGCACTTCGGTGCGCTGAAGGTGGCGGATTTCGGTCGAGAGACGCTCGATGGACGATGCCACGACGCCAAGCGTGGCGAAATACATCGCATGACGATCGCGCGGAATGACCTGGGTAGAGACCGGCTCTGGCTTCAGCCCAAGAGCCGCCGCGACATGCTCCTCGACGCGCGGATCGATGTTGGCGAAGGTGCCGACGGCGCCCGAGATCGCGCAGGTTGCGACTTCCTCGCGAGCCGCCAAAAGGCGCTGCCGGCAGCGTTCGAACTCGGCATAGGCGAGCGCCATCTTGACGCCGAAGGTGATGGGTTCTGCGTGGATGCCATGCGAGCGGCCGATCGTTACGGTGTCCTTGTGCTCGAAGGCGCGGCGCTTCAGCGCCTCCAACAGCTTGTCGATATCGGCGATCAGGATGTCGGTTGCGCGCACCAGCTGTACATTGAAGCAGGTGTCAAGCACGTCCGAAGACGTCATGCCCTGGTGGACGAAGCGTGCGTCGGGGCCGACGATCTCCGCGAGATGTGTCAGGAAAGCGATGACGTCATGCTTTGTGACGGCTTCGATCTCGTCGATGCGGGCGACGTCGAAGGTCGCTGCACCGCCTTTTTCCCAGATCGTCTTGGCGGCCGCCTTCGGAATGACGCCCAGTTCGGCAAGCGCATCACAAGCGTGAGCCTCAATCTCGAACCAGATGCGAAACTTGGTTTCGGGCGACCAGATGGCGACCATTTCGGGTCGGGAGTAGCGCGGGATCATGGCTTCCTGCTTTCGTTCACCAAAGGAGTTCTGGCGCCCCTTTAGCAAAGACGGGCGGCAATCTCAACGCATGCGTTTCGCAAGCGCAAAACTCGTCGCCAAAAGGCAGACCAGACCGAGGGGCAGGAACAGCCGCAAGCCCAACACCGAGAACTGGTAGACGGCGCTGGCACTGGTGACCAGAAACTGAAACACCCATGTAAGTGTGCCGACAGGCGCGTGCCACCGCGCATAGAAAAGGCGATAGTCCATGGCGAACAGAAACGCCGTCATAAGCACTGTCCCGACAGCGAGCGTGACGAAGAAGGCTGCGAAGCGGGTTTCTATTGGCCTTCTGTGAGCAAGGAAGCGGCCGACGGGAAGCACAAACGGCCAGGCGAGCAGACCCCCCGCAAAATAGAGGATCGCGAGATCATCGACATGACCCGTCGCCATTCTATTGCGCAGGTAGAGAGCAACCAATGCCGATAGCAGCATCTGGGCGCCCCAGAGCGCGGCGCCCGCGATCAGGTCTGGGTAGGGCGGCCGCGCTGCCTTGAGCCGCTCCGATATCAACGGCAGGCCGCTTTCGCCATCACTTGGACTGGCCCTCAGCTGCGCTGCGCAGCGCATCGATAGCCACCTTGTAGGCTTCTGGTGCACCGCCCTTGAAAATCGCCGAGCCGGCGACCAGCACGTTGGCGCCGGCTTTGCCGATCAGCGGTGCGGTCTCTACCGTCACACCACCGTCGACTTCGAGGTCGATCGGCCTGTCTGCGATGAGTGACTTCGCGGCGGCGATCTTGTCCGCCATTGCCGGAATGAACTTCTGGCCGCCGAAACCGGGGTTTACCGACATGATGAGGATGAGGTCGATGTCATCAAGGACGTTCTCGACAACTGAGAGCGGCGTTGCCGGATTGAGCGTGACGCCCACCTTCTTGCCGAGGTTGCGGATGGTCTGCAGCGAACGGTGAAGATGCGGGCCGGCCTCCGCATGAACGGTTATCCGGTCGCAACCCGCCTTGGCGAAAGCTTCGAGATAGGGATCGACCGGCGCAATCATCAAATGGCAATCGAACGTGGCGTCTGTGTAGCTGCGAAGCGACCTAATCACATCGGGACCGAAGGAGATGTTCGGAACGAAATGACCGTCCATGACGTCAAGGTGGATCCAGTCGGCACCGGCTGCCGTTACGTCGCGAACTTCCTGGCCAAGCTTGGCGAAGTCGGCCGCTAGGACGGACGGCGCTATGCGAATGGGCTTAGTCATAGTGTGTCTCCGTTAAAGTCGCCTGAGCCGGCAAGCGCTACTGCATTGGTCCATCCGGCGCAACGAATGCCCCGGCGCGCCATTGCAACAGCTGGTAGGGGTTGTCGGCCAGTTCATGACCG
Source organism: Rhizobium sp. 05L419 (assembly GCF_056397845.1). NCBI lineage: Bacteria > Pseudomonadati > Pseudomonadota > Alphaproteobacteria > Hyphomicrobiales > Rhizobiaceae > Rhizobium > Rhizobium sp. 05L419. The sequence goes on along the minus strand of NZ_JBFTOF010000002.1, from coordinate 94,923 downwards.
GCATCGAATACGATCCGGCCGATAATAGTGTCGAAGGGCATACCGCCGAGGTGCTGAGCGACCGGTCTATCGTCGGCCGCCGCATCCTGCGCGGCCTTGGTTGCAATTTCGACGGCGGCATATGCGGGGAGCACATAGCCTTCCGGTTCGACACCGCCGGCGCGAAGGGCAGCCACGGCCGACGCTGCCTCTGCGCGCGTCGCGTATTCGGGTAAGGTCACGGCAAGGGTACCCTCGGCGAGGGCGAGAGGTTGGTCTGCCGCACGCATGGCGTCGCCGCCAAGCAGATCCAACTGGATCTTTTCAGCTTTGGCATCGCGTGCGATGATGGCGACATCGCTTCTGTCGCCGCCGACGAAGACTTTGGCTGCGCCGGCTTTCCTAAGGCGCCTGACAAGGGCGACCTGCTGTTCCTGACCGGGGCGGTAGGTATCGGTGAAGACGGGTTTCAGCCCGTTTTCCTCAAGCGCGTTGCGGATTGCCTCAGTCAATTCGCGACCATGGATCGTGCCGTCTTCCACCAAGGCGATCGGGGCAGATGCCCAATCGCGCAGAATGACCTCAATGATCCTGGCGGCCTCCGCGCCGTCAGCGGGAGCCATCCGGAAAAGCGGCCATCCGTTCTTTGCTGCATCCTCCATGAGAATGCGGGACCGGACGGACACGGTGATGGCCGGAATGTTGGCGTCCTTGAGCTTTGGAAGCGCGCCTTCGAGCGTTTCGCTGCAGAGGAAACCAACTGCCACTTGCACCTTCGCCGCGATCAGAGCATCTGCGATCGCTGCGCCGCTGTTTTCCTCGCAGGTTTCATTGATCGTGACGATCGTATTGCCGTCCAGGGCAATTCTCGCGCCGGCACCTGCGGCGACTTGTGCGCCCAGAGCCGCGAAATTGCCGTCATGCGGGGAAACGACGCCGATCGTCACGCCGGCTGCATGGCATTCGCCCGCTGCCAGAAGCAGCATCGGCAGAAGTCCTAAGCCACGCGAGATATTCATAAACGATGCACGCCCCTGCAGTTTGTCCTGCTCTTTTATCCGTACGGTGTCGATCGTCAAAGAAAAACGCGCGAATTGGCGGGTTTTCGCATGGTGTTTGTAGAAAAGGTAACCGATCACCGTCATATAGAGGAAAGTTGCGAGCCGGCGGCGCCGGGGAGGAGTGCTTTTGTTAAACAGACAACCGATCGATCCGGGCCTTTACCGAAATGCGATGAGCCGCTTTGGCGGCCACGTTCAGCTCGTCACGACGGCTGTCGGTGACCAGTTGCGCGGTGTTACCATCACCGCGGCATGCTCGGTATCGGACAATCCGGCGACGGTGCTCGTTTGCCTCAACAACAGCAATCCGAAGAACGATATCTTCTTTCGGAGCGGGATTTTTGCGCTGAATACCTTGGGCGCCCATCACCAGGCCTTGGCTGACGCGTTTTCCGGCCGCACCCAGCTCAGCAATGAAGAACGCTTTGCCACGGGCAAATTCGACAAGCTCGTGACCGGGGCACCCGTTCTCCACGATGCGCTTGCCTCCTTCGATTGCCGCGTGACGGAGATCAAGGAAATGACCACCCACCACATCATTTTCGGCGAAGTGGTTGCGGTGCGTTTTGATGAGGCGAAGCCCGCGCTTCTCTATATGAACCGCGACTATCACGCGCTATAACCTCCTGAAAAGGGAGGAAGCATGCCGGAACAAGTCCATCTTCATCCGTCGCTGCCGTCATCGATCGACCAGACGATCAACATGCTCGGCGATCAGAACTATCTCGCGGGGCGGGCGCTCGCGACGGTGATCTTCCTCGCATTGAAAATGAGGCGTCCGCTCTTTCTCGAGGGTGAGGCCGGTGTCGGAAAGACCGAAATCGCAAAGGTGCTGGCAAAGGCGTTGGACCGGCCATTGATCCGCCTCCAGTGCTACGAAGGGCTCGACATTGCCTCGGCAGTCTATGAGTGGAATTATCCGGCGCAGATGCTGGAGATCCGGCTGGCCGAAGCGTCCGGCCTTACGGATCGGGACCGGATCGAATCCGACATCTTCTCCGAACGCTATCTCATCCGACGGCCCGTCCTGCAGGCGCTTTCGTCCACGCAGGGGAAGTCACCGGTCTTTCTGATCGATGAACTGGACCGGACGGACGAAGCATTCGAAGCCTATCTTCTTGAAGTGCTTTCCGATTTCCAGGTGACGATCCCCGAGCTCGGCACGATCAAGGCAGCCGAGCCGCCGATCGTTATCATTACGACGAACAGGACCCGTGAAGTGCACGACGCGCTGAAGCGGCGTTGCCTCTACCACTGGGTGGATTATCCGGACGCAGCCCAGGAGCTTGAGATTATCCGGCGGAAGGTGCCGAACTGCAGCGAGGCACTCTCTGCCCAGATCGTGGCCTACGTGCAGAGGCTTCGCACGCTCGATTTGTTTAAGAACCCGGGTGTTGCAGAGACCATCGATTGGGCAACGGCCCTGACCGAACTCGACCGGCTGGCGCTTGATCCGGAAACGATCTCGGACACGATCGGAACGCTGCTTAAATATCAGGACGACATATCCAGGATCCAAGGTGGCGAAGGCACGAAGGTGCTCGATGACGTGAAGAACGAACTGCGGGCGGTCGGTTAGTCATGCAAGCGGCAAGCCGACACGATGGCATCGTCATTCCGCCCCAGTCGCCGGGCGACGGACGCTTTTCCGACAATATCGTGTTCTTTGGGCGAACGCTTCGAAAAGCCGGGTTGAAGATTGGCCCAGGCGCAATCGCCGACGCGATCGCGGCGGTCGAGATGATCGGCGTTGGGTCGCGAGAGGAATTCCACGCCGCGCTGCTCGCCGTCTTTGTGAAGCGCCACGAGGACAAAGCCGTTTTCGATGAAGTGTTCCGGCTGTTCTGGCGCTCCCGAAATCTCGTTGAAAAGATGATTGCGATGATGTCTCCCCGTGCGCCGGACGCGCGTGAGAAGGAGAAGGCAAGACCCGGTGAAAGCCGGGCCAGCGACGCGCTTCTCGGTGAACGGCAGGACAACCGGCCGCCGCGCGATGAACCGGATGTGGAGATCGACGCACGCTTCACCATGTCCGGCAGCGAAGTCTTCCGCCGAATGGACTTTGCTCAGATGTCTGCGCTCGAAATTGCTGCCGCCAAGAAGGCGCTCGCCGGATTGACGCTGCCTCTCGACAGGGTTCGCACCCGCCGCTTCGAGCTGTCGCATAGGCATGCCGACATCGATCCGCGGGCTACGATGCGGGCTGCTTTGCGCAACGGCGGCTCGCTGATCCTGCCTCGCTATCGCGAGGTGCGGGAGATCCAGCCGCCGTTGGTCGTGCTTGCGGATATCTCGGGCTCCATGAGCCAATACACGCGAATCTTCCTGCACTTCCTGCATGTGCTCACAGAGAAGAGGCGGCATGTTCATACCTTTCTCTTCGGGACGAGGCTGACCAACGTCAGCCGTCAGATGCGCCACAAGGATCCGGACGAGGCGATGGACGAATGCGCCGCCGCGGTGAAAGACTGGTCTGGCGGAACTCGCATCGGGGAGACACTGAAGGAATTCAACCGCTTGTGGGCGCGACGCGTACTGGGGCAGGGCGCTGTCGTGCTTCTGATCACCGACGGGCTGGAGCGCGAGGGAACGGAATTGCTGACCATGGAGATGGGCCGGCTGCACCGATCCTGTCGACGGCTCATTTGGCTCAATCCTCTGCTTCGGTTCGATGGGTTTGAGCCCCGGGCACGCGGCGTTCGCGCCATGCTGCCCCATGTCGATGAGTTCCGTCCGGTTCACAATCTGTCGTCACTCGGCGATCTTGCAGCAGCGCTCGGCGCAAAGCGATCCGGTTTGTATGATCCACGGCGGTATCTTGAAAAGCTGAAAGGTGGCGCATGACGGACGATCTGTCACCCCTCGATCCGCTGATGGCGGCGGAGGCATGGAAGAACGGCGGGCGTGATGTCGCGATCGCTACCGTCATCGAGACCTGGGGTTCTGCGCCACGTCCCGTCGGAAGCCATCTGGTTATCGATCACGACGGCAACTTCGAAGGGTCGGTTTCGGGCGGCTGCGTCGAAGGTGCGGTCATCGCCGAGGCGCTGGACGTCATTGCTGATGGCAAGGGCAGGATGCTCGAGTTCGGCGTCGCGGACGAGACGGCGTGGCGTGTCGGCCTTTCCTGCGGGGGGCGGATCCGTGTGTATGTCGAAAGGCTTGACTGATGGATGGGACTAGCCTCAGACGCCTCAACGAAGCACGGCGGGACCGCAGAGCTGTCGCTTTGATCACCGATCTCGACAGCGGCGGCGCTGTCGTCGCGCTGGAGGGGGACGATCCGGGCATCGCCCTGCGCCCCGCGATCGAGGCTGCCTTTCGTTCCGGAAGATCGAATCTCGTTGAGGCGGAAGGGCGGACATATTTCATCAATGTCCATCTGCCGCCCGCGCATATTGTGATTGTCGGCGCGGTTCATATCAGCCAGGTTCTTGCCAAGATGGCAACGCTTGCGGGCTTTGACGTGAGGATCATCGATCCGCGAACGGCGTTTGCGACGCCGGAACGTTTCGAAGGAGTTGATCTTGCGGCCGATTGGCCTGTCGATGCATTCAAGGATCGGCCGCTCGACGCCTTTGCTGCGCTTGTCGCTGTCACGCATGATCCGAAGATTGACGATTTTCCTATCGTCGAGGCGTTGCGGGTCGGCTGTTTCTATGTGGGTGCGCTCGGCAGCCGCAAGACACATGCGGCGCGCCTCGAGCGGCTCCGCAGCCAAGGCGCCGAGGAGGCTGCGCTCGGGATAATACATGCGCCCATTGGGCTTGCCATCGGCGCGGCGAACCCGGCGGAGATCGCTGTCGCCATCCTTGCGGAAATCGTCCAATCCCTGCGATCGCGTGATCTCGCGTCACCGAAAGGTGACGTGCGATGAGGTTCGGTGAGTTTCCTGTCGAAGATGCAGAGGATTTCGTGCTTGCCCATGCCGTGAAACTGCCTGACGGGACGCTTGCGAAGGGGCATCGGCTGCAGCGTGCAGATATTGCCAGATTGCGGGCCGCCGCTGTTTCCAACGTGATCGCAGCTCGTCTTGACCCCGGCGACATCGGCGAGGACGAAGCTGCGCAGAGGCTGGCGAACGCCATTGGCCGCGATCATATGCGCTTCTCGGAGGCGGCGACCGGGCGGGTCAACGTCTATTCCACGACAGAGGGTCTTTTCGTCGCCAATCGGCATGCCGTCGATCGGTTGAACCGGATCGATCCCGGCATTACACTTGCCTGCCTTGCCGACCATGTGCCGGTGAAGACGGGCGACATGGTCGCGACATTCAAGATCATTCCACTCGCCGTGCCCGGCGGCAAGATCGAGATCGCCTGCGAGGCGTTGCAAGCCGAGACCGTTTTTCAGGTCAAGCCGTTTGCGGCGCATTCGGTTTGGTTGATCGCGACCGAGCTGCCCTCGCTCAAGGCGGCGGTGATGGACAAGACAGCGCGCCTCCTCACACGGCGCCTTGCAGCTTCGGGCAGCAGGCTTGCGAGGGAAGAGCGGGTGGCGCATCGTGTGGAGCCTGTCGCCGTGGCCATCCGCAAGGCGTCCGATGCTCCAGGGTCAGACCTGAAATTGATTGTTGTCTTCGGCGCATCAGCGGTGATCGATCAGGAGGATGTTATTCCGGCCGCCATACGGCGGGCGGGTGGCGAGGTGATACAGGTCGGTATGCCGGTCGATCCCGGTAACCTGCTCGTTCTCGGCCGTGTCGGCGATACCCCGGTGATCGGCGCGCCTGGCTGTGCCCGCAGTCCCAAGGAAAATGGGTTTGATTGGGTGCTGGATCGCATTCTGGCCGGCGAGCATCCCGACGCACTCGATATCAGCAGCATGGGCGTCGGAGGCCTCCTCATGGAAATACGATCGCGCCCGCGTCTTCGCGATGCGGAAGACCACCCGGGCGCGTCGGCAAAGGTTGCTGCGCTGATCCTTGCTGCGGGAAAAGCGAGCCGGATGGGCAAGGGCGGTGCGCACAAGCTGCTTGCGGAGTTCGATGGTGTGCCGCTGGTCAGGCGCTGCGCGCTTGCCGCGATCGACAGCGGGGCTTCGTCGGTCAGCGTCGTCACAGGGCATCGGCAATCGGAGATAGAAGCCGCGCTCTCCGGACTGGAGCTGGACGCCGTTCACAATCCGGATTTTGCATCCGGCATGGCGTCATCGCTGGTAGCCGGGTTCACGTCGGAGGTGGCCAAGCAAGCGGACGGGATCCTGGTGATGCTGGCCGATATGCCCGACGTCTCCACTGCCGATCTCAACGCCCTGATGGAGGCCTTCCGGCAGGTGCATGGGCAAGCCATCGTGCGCGCTGTTTCGCGCGGCAAGCGCGGCAATCCGGTCATTCTGCCACGACAGCTATTCGACGCAGTGACGCGGCTGGAGGGCGACGTCGGCGCCCGCCATATCGTCGAGACAGCGGGATTGCCGGTTGTCGATGTTGACATCGGGGACAGCGCGCATCTGGATGTCGACACGCCGGAGGAAGTGATCGCAGCGGGCGGCATATTGAAGGAATAGTCTATGGACGCGGCAGCAATCGAAGAGATGTTTCAAGGGCTTGGGCCGGTAACGATCAAGCGAATGTTTGGCGGCAAGGGGATTTATCATCTCGGCCGGATCGTCGCGCTGGAGGTTCGCGGCGAAATGCTGCTGAAGGCTGACGAGAAAAGCGCGCCGGAGTTTTCGGCCGCCGGTGCATCCCAGTGGTCTTACGATGGCAAGAAAGGCAATCCCGTGAAGATGCCCTATTGGTCGATACCCGAGGATGCCTATGACGATCCTGACGTCATGGCGAAATGGGTACGTCTTGCCTACGAAGCAGCGCTAAGAGCTGAATAGAGTTTTCTCAGGAGAACTGTTCGGCATCGAGATGGGCAATCGCGGCCTGCGCGAAAGCCGAGAGTGGCAGGGGCAGGTCTCTGCGCGTGAACCAGCCGAAGCTGGAAAGCTTGTCGGGTTCTGTAAGCTGTGGTTCACCTTGAAAATCTGCGGCGATGTAGAGCAGCGAAATCCAGTGATGCCCGTCCGTCTCGGTGATGAGTTCGGCCGGACCGAGCAGCTCGACGCGACCAATTTTAAGGCCGGTTTCTTCTTCGGCCTCGCGCCGGGCGGCCTGTTCGGCAGGCTCCATATGATCCACCTTGCCGCCCACGATGCTCCAGTGGTCGGCTTCAGGCGCGCGCAGGCGCCTGTAGAGCAGGATCTTCCGATCACGCAAAATCACCAGGCCCACGCCGAGGCCCGGAAAATCAATGCCTGGCTGACCCATCGCAGATCAGATCTTGGCGTTGGCCGTGATCAGCATGAATGCGGGGATTTCGTCGCCAAAACCAACCGGGGTCGGGCCGTCGTCGTGATCGCGGTAGCGGCGGCGCTCGCGGTTGTCGTCGTTTGCCGGATACGGCCGACTGTTGCGCGCATTGTTGTGCGGCTTGTTGTGGTCTGCTTTGCGCTCTTGCTTCACGCTTTCGGCCTTTGCTGGTGCTGCTGCGGCTACTTCGATCGTCTCGACGTCATTATGCTCGACGGCGATATCAGATTTATGACCCGAGCGGCTCTTGCCCCGGCCACGGTCCTTATCCCGCTCGCGACCCTTGCGGCGGGAGCGATCGTCATCGCGGCTGGGTTCAGCTGGCGGCAACGCGGAAAGATCGCCACTATGCCATTCGACCTTCTCGCCGATCAGCTTTTCAATCGCCTCGACATGTTTCTGGTCGTGGCGGGTGACGATGGTGAAGGCAGCGCCGGAACGGCCTGCGCGGCCTGTACGGCCGATGCGATGCACGTAATCCTCAGCATGGATCGGCACATCGAAGTTGAAAACGTGGCTCACATCAGGAATGTCGAGGCCACGAGCGGCAACGTCGGACGCCACTAGGAGCTGGAGCTGACCGTCGCGGAAACTCTGCAGCATCATCGTGCGCGAACGCTGATCCATGTCACCATGCAGAGCGCCGACGGAAAAGCCGTGGCGCTCCAGAGACCTGAACAAATCAGCGACATCTTTTTTGCGATTGCAGAAGATGATTGCGTTCTTCAGTTCTTCCTGGGCCCGGACGAGGTCGCGCAGAACGGAGCGCTTCTCATAGTCCTTGCCATGGGAGGCAATAAAGCGCTGGGTAATGTTCGTGGCCGCGGAAGCTGGCTTGGCGACTTCGATGCGCTCAGGGTTCTGCAGGAAGCGATCCGCCAGCTTCTGGATTTCAGGCGGCATCGTTGCCGAGAAGAACAGCGTCTGGCGCGTGAACGGGATCATCTTGGCGATGCGTTCGATATCTGGAATGAAACCCATGTCAAGCATGCGGTCGGCTTCGTCGATGACGAGAATTTCGACACCGCTCATCAGCAGCTTGCCGCGCTCGAAGTGGTCAAGCAGGCGGCCGGGCGTGCAGATCAGAACGTCGGCACCGCGCTCAAGCTTGCGATCCTGGTCTTCGAACGATACGCCGCCGATCAGCAGTGCAACGTTGAGACGGTGGTTCTTGCCATATTTTTCGAAGTTCTCCGCGACCTGTGCGGCGAGTTCGCGCGTCGGCTCCAGGATCAGCGTGCGCGGCATGCGAGCGCGGGCGCGGCCTTTTTCCAGAAGCGACAGCATCGGCAGCACGAACGAAGCGGTTTTGCCCGTTCCCGTTTGTGCGATGCCACAGATGTCGCGGCGCTGAAGAGCAAACGGAATTGCACCAGCCTGGATAGGGGTTGGCACCGTGTAGCCCGCGTCGGTGACAGCGGAAAGCACTTTTTGGCTTAGGCCAAGATCAGCAAATGTCGTCAAAGGGAAAACTGTTTCCGTTCCGGTTCGGCCGGACTCAGGTTGAGTCGGCGTGATTGCATGCCGCAATGCAGCGCGACATAGGCCCAAATGGCCGTGAAGTCAAGGAATAGGAGTGTTGCGAGTGGTGTAGAGGTAAAGGCGTGGTTAGTACAATTAATTATATTTAAGGGTCGCGCAGCAAATGCACTGTCGGCTGCCAAAGCCTTGCACATGCCCGATCCCGTTCAGCAAGCCAAAGGGTGGCTGCATCGGCCCTCGGTATAGCACCGATCAATGTTTGCGAGTCGCTTCGAAAGCATGGCTGCCCGGCTAGAACCAGACATCTGCGACCACGCGCCCATCCGGCGGGAGGTCTTCAAAGCTGTGGAGGCCGTCGAAGCGTTGCAGCCTGATGTCGGCCACTTCAGTCGGCTCCGCAAGACGAAGGTTCACCGCGATCCGCGTCCGGCCGCTGTCGTTTGGTCTCAAGCCGCGCCAGCTCACGAGGTTGCCGCAGAACCTGCAGAAATTGAAGGAAATCGTCTGCGAGCCACAGATGTAGGCGACGGCAGCACCGCTCTGGTCCTCGACTTGAACGTCATGGCCGTCATACCCGTAGGCCCAGAGTACGCCATAGCGGCGACAAACCGTGCAGTTGCAGATTGTCGCATCCGGAATTGCTCCTCGAAATTCCCAATGAACCGCTCCACAATGACAGGAGCCACGGGTTGTCTTGGGCACATTTTGCTGCATGCGGACTGCTCCCATCCACGACGCTTAGCTGATGTTCGTCTACCGCAGTCGACACAGGCGCGATAACTGCGATTGCGCCCAGTCGCGCGCAAGGTCCCGGGTATCCGAAAGGCCCGACAAAAGGCTACCCAACTCGCCGCCGATTTCAATATCGGCGTTCGTTATTCTGCATGCGCCGACATCGACGGATGCGGTGGCGACAACTTCGCTCTCAATCGACGGTGTTTGAAAAAGGGCATCTGGTCCAGTCTCGCAGCTTACCAGGGCAGTAGCCCTAATCGTCGAAAGGCCGTCTCCGTTCGAACAAACATCCGCGGACAAGACCTCGAAGCTTCTCGTGTGATTTGGCCCCATGGGGAGTTGTTCACATAACTGGGCCGAAGCCATTGCGCGCGCGATCCCGGGCCACTCCGGGCTCGTGGTTGCCGACCTGCAACTTGCCCAAGCGGGAGTTAGCGACATCGCGAAAAGAGCGGCGGAAACCCAGACCACTTTGCATAACCTCTCGCCAGGCTTCATGCTCTTCTCCCAGATATTCCGCCCCAGGCAAGGATAAAACCCTCAATATCGGAGTTTTTGATGGCGCTGTTGGCATATCGTCCAGGGAGTGGTGTGGCGCGTCGGCCAACCGTTCGCGTCCAATGGGCCGCTACCCAGCGCCCCATGCTGCCGATCTCGCGCAACGAAGGGTCAATGGTAGCGCGGAGCAGGGCGGTTACTTTATATAGCTGGCAAGCTTCATGCCCGCATTCATGAAGTAGATTGGATCGACAGCGCGCCCATCCTGCCGCACTTCATAGTGCAGGTGCGTACCGGTGGAGCGGCCGGTGCTGCCGGCAAGCCCGATGACATTCTGGCGGTCGACGGTGTCGCCGATCTTGACCAGGATTTCGGACAAGTGGCCGTAGCGCGTGGATATGCCGTTGCCGTGATCAACTTCAACCATATTGCCGTAGCCGCCGGTCCAGCCTGCCGCAACGACTTTTCCGGGGGCCGTCGGGCGCACTTTCTCTCCGGGCGAAAATCGAAAGTCGATGCCGGAGTGCAGGGCAAGGCGCCCCAGGAAGGGGTCGCGCCGGTTGCCGAAAGGACTGGTGATTTCCTTGCCGATCGCCGGGCTCTGAAACGGAAGCGCTGCCGCCGTGTTGCGGATCGCTTCGAGACGGGTGAGGGCGCTATCGAGTTGGGTTAGCGACGTGTCGAAATCATCGTCGCTCTCAGGTTCGACATAAGGGCCGCCGACTGCATTTTCGTCTCCGGCGTTGATACCGGCTGTCTCCGCCGGCACGGCTATGCGAAAGCGCGTCAGTATGCGCGAGATTGCGTCCGCGGTGTCGCTGGCGTCGTTGGTCAACTGGGCGACCCGATCGCGTTGCCTCTGTTCGACACCTTTCAGCGACAACGTTACCTTTGAAAAGACGCGATCGGCCCGGTCGCCGATCGTTTCACGCGCGGGGACATAGGCAAGCGTCGTATTGTCAGGTGTCGCGTCGGCCGGGTCCGCGCTCTTCGCAAGCTGTTTCTCTATGGCCTGCATGGGGCCGGAAAGTGCGGCTCGCTTGTCCTTGGCATCCGGTGCATAGGATTGTGCGGGCAGGTCCTTCTTCTCGTTCAGGCCGGAGCTTTCGGCGCGATCGAGCAGAGAACCCAGTTTTCCGTGGCGAGACGTCAGCGCCATCTGCTGTTCCATCAGCTTGTCGACCTTGTCCTCGACGACCTGCTGGTCGAGCAGTTGGCGCGATGTTACACGATCAACCTGCGCTCTGAGGGCCGCTATCCGATCCTCATAATCGTGCTGCATGCGGGCCTGACGCGCCATCGTTGCGCCGATAAGGTCGTCGCGCAGAACCAGATAGGAAGTAGCCAGCAGATAGGCGATGGCGAACACGCCGACGAAACAAAAGGTGAGCGCGGCCATCCACGGCTTGACCGTGAGGTGACGGACTCGGTCGCCGCTTGCGAGGATCAGGATATGTTCCTGTTTTCGCTTGCCGAATACGCGGCTCTGCTGTGCGTGCGTCACGGAGAATCTCCCAATTGACGGCCATGCCTCAATTGCCTTGATTACACACGGTTAAGGTTAATAAATACTTAGATCGACCTACGGGCGCACGCGGCTCACGCATGGCTAGCCGCGCACAAGCGATGTCGTTGAATGGTGGCTTCAGCGGACCGCGGAAATTGGCGCGCACAAGTTTATGTAAGGTCCTGGAGGGATCGCGCTTTTCGCGGGCGCAGAGGAAGCGAGACCATTTGGCGCCAATGGCGACATGTCCTTTCTCGTCATTGTAGATCACGTCCAGTGCGCGATCGCGCAGAAAAGCGCGATCCTGCCCTTGAGCGTATGGGAGCGCTTCTTCACTTGCGCGGGGTCGAGTGAGCTCCGGCTTCGCCGGCCGGCCGGGGCGCTCCGGCAAGGCTGCGTCGAGCGGCGAACGCAACGAAAGCTAGCGCGCAAACCAGCGCGTTGCCGTTTCCTGTGCAAGTGCCGTCTTCCGGTTGAGATMAGTCGCGCCTATAGCGATGATCGCGCCGCCTCGGAGCGATGGGATCGGCGACGTTGAGCTCATTTTGCGAGGTTCTGGACGGCCGCCAGCACAGCTTCTGCGTGGCCGGGTACCTTCACCTTTTGCCAGATCGTGCCAATCGTGCCGTCAGCACGGACCAGGAATGTCGTGCGTTCGACGCCCATGAAGCTGCGGCCGTACATCCTCTTCTGCTTCCAGACGCCATAGGCTTCGAGAGTGGTCCGTTCCTCGTCGGAGGCAAGGACGACCGACAGGCTATGCTTCTTGATGAAGCGATCGTGGCACTGAACGGAATCGGGCGACATGCCGACGACTGTCGTGCCGGTCTTTCCGAACTCCTCGGAAAGCGCCGTGAATGCCAGCGATTCGGCCGTGCAGCCAGACGTGTCGTCCTTTGGATAGAAAAACAGCACCAGCGGTCTACCGTGGAAATCTGTCAGTTTCACGCGGCCTCCGCCGTCACGAGGAAGATCGAAGTCAGGCGCGCTGGAACCGATACCGATATCCGCCATGGTGAAACCTTTCTTTTGCCGGGTTTATGGATAACAGGTGATTTGCCAGATATATATCGGACCAATATGCGTCCAGACCAGTCTGGTCCAAACCACAAGATACGGAGTTAGGCGAGGCGCATGTCGGCGATCCGCGGCGAAAAGATTACATTTCGCAAAAAAGATATGGTCGCCCTGCACGAGCTTCCCTCCGCGCAGGCAGAAGAGCCTATGATCGTGCATTGCCCGCCGGCGCGTTCTCGCGCCCGGCGAACGGCAAACTTCGCGGGAGGCTGTATCGGGATACTGATCTTTATTTTTGCGGCCGTCATCTTCACGGTCGAAAGCGGTGTTTTCGATGAGACGCTCTCAAGGCAGGCTCAAGCCGCCCTGAACTCGGCCATTGGCCCACGCTACCGAGCCGAAGTCGGTTCCACGGTTATTCGTTTCACCTCGAACATGCGGCTCGCGCTCGAGGCCCGCAACGTCGTCATGATAGACGAAGAAAGCGGCCAACACCTGTCGACGACCGGTGCGATGCGGATTGCTCTCGACCCGCTGCAGCTGTTCCGCGGGCGAATCGCGATCGGGCAGGTCGAGGCGGAGAATATCGCGCTCGACACCGCGCTTCTGCCATCGGGAAAGCCCCTCAAGCTGGAGGATATGCGCATCGACGCAATTCCAGCGGCGATGGAAGCGGCTTTCGATCAGCTCGACATGATCGACAGCTTCGTTGAACGCGGCGGAACGCGATCGGTGAAATTAGAAGGTATCGACATCAAACTTGGTGATACCGCCAACGGGCCGCTGGCGATCGTGGTCGATAGTCTGACGTTTTCCAGGAACGAGCAGAACGCGCTGCAACTTGACGGCGAGATCTCAATTAATGGTCAGGACGCGACCCTGAGCGTCGTCACGGACAGGTCAGGCGGACGCACTTCCAGGCTGACGGGTCAGTTGGCCAACGCCGATCTGGCACCGTTCACGCTCAAGCGCAACACGCTCGGCCAGATCCGGCAGGGTATTGACGGTTTCGCCGACCTGTTGATTTCGGCTGTCCGGACGGGAGAAACTTCGAAGCCTTCGCTTGCGGCTGCGATCGACCTCAAGCCGGGCAAACTTTATATGGACGGTGACGCGCAGGAACTGAGCGGTGGCCGGATCAATCTCGCCTATGATTTTTCCAAGGAAACGCTGGAGATTGGGCGCTCGCTGGCTCAGTTTGGCGCCACCACCATTCCCTTGAACGGTGCTCTCATCGATCTGGACAAGATCGACGCCTCGGCGGGGAAAGGTTTCGGCGTCGATCTTCTGATCAGCGGCGGCACTGCGGCGGCAACCGGGCCGGGCGAGCAGTCGCTTGCCTTCGATGTACAGGCCACCGGCAGGTATTATGTCGCATCCCGTGAACTTCAGTTTGCCAACATGACGGCATCTAGCGCGGCCGGATCGCTGTACGGCTCGCTGCATGTGCGCTTCGGGGATGTTTCCCCGGAAATCAGCTTTGTCGGAAAGTCGCAGCAATTGCAGACGACGGCCATCAAGCAGCTCTGGCCGTTCTGGATGGCGACCAAGGCGCGAGACTGGGTAGAACGCAATCTGTTCGGCGGAACGGTGACGGACGCTTCGATCTCCGTTTTCATTCCGTCCGGGCGGCTTGACGAAGCCATCGGCAAGGGGCTGAAACTGGATGAGAAGCAGATCCAGATCGCCTTCGATATTGCTGGCGCGCGTATGAACGTCAGCGGCGACATACCGCCTATCCGTGACACCAATGCGCATTTTGATCTGACTGGCCCCAAGGCGACGATCTCGATCAAGAGCGGCAAGTCGTTCTTCCCATCGGGGCGTTCGGTGGATATCGGGGAGGGAACCTTCGTCCTGCCCTCGACCTACGACAAGCCACTCATGGCGGAAATCAATCTGCCGATTTCAGGTGCTGCGGACGCGATCGGGGAGCTCCTGACCTACAAGCCTGTACAGGTTCTGCAGCGCGCCGGTTTCGTGCCTGAGGACCTGAAGGGCCAGATAGCTGCCAACGTTCAGGCGCGCATCGGTCTCGTTTCCTCGCAGAACCCGCCCCCAGCCGAATGGAAGGCGTCGTTGCGGCTGCAAGATGTCGATGTCGCAAAGCCGATCTCGGGCAGGAAAATTACAAGTCTTGACGGCGTTCTCACCGCCGATCCGAAACAGGTCAGCCTTGATGGCAAGGGCAATATCGATGGTATCCCGGCGACTATCGAGCTCACCGAGCCGACGGACAAATCGTCGGACGTGCAGCCGCAGCAGACGATCAGCGCGACGCTGAGCAACAATCAACGGGAGAAATTCCTGCCAGGTCTATCGAATATGATCGATGGCCCTATCGGCGTGGAACTCAATCGCCTCGACAAGGATCGGCAGGCTGTTTCGCTCGACCTTGCAAAGGCGCGGCTTGATCTGCCCTGGATCGGCTGGTCCAAGGGAAGCGGCATCGGGGCCAACGCGACCTTCGAGATTTCCGGACAGGACGATAACCAGCAGATCAGGAGCTTTGTCCTGAAGGGCGACGGATTTGGCGCCAATGGGGCGCTTTCGCTGAGTAAGGGGAATCTCCTCAAGGCAGACTTCGACAGCGTGAAACTGTCGTCGCTCGATGACTTTGCCGTTTCTCTCAAACGCAACAAGGGAAGCATCGATGTTTCCATTTCCGGAAGCAGCGCCGACGTACGCCCGATCATCGCAAGAATGAAGTCCGGCAGCGGGCAGGGCGACGGCAGGAGCGACGGAAGCTTTTCGGTTCGAGCAAAACTCGACCGCGTTATCGGCTTCAACGACGAGAAACTGCGAAATGTCGAAGCTGCCTATTCAGCTCAGGGCAGCCGCATTCTATCGCTCAATCTAACCGGCGTGACCGACGGCGGCGAAGCTGTGGTCGCTCAGACCCAGGCTGGCGGCGTGATCAACGTGACCAGCGGGGATGCCGGCGCGGTTTCACGGTTTGCAGACCTCTACCAGCATATGAGGGGCGGACTGCTCAACATGGCCATCCGTCTGGGCGCAGGCGACGACTGGGATGGATCGATCGATGTCCGGCGCTTTTCGCTCGTCAACGAGCAGCGTTTGCATTCGATCGTATCGACGCCGGTCGGCCAGGAGCAGCGAAGCCTGAACTCAGCAGTCAAGCGCACCATCGACACATCCGCGCAACGTTTCCAACGCGGTTTTGCCCGTATCTTCTCGCAGGGCGGAGTGGTCAGCGTGGAAAACGGCGTGGCACGCGGCGATCAGGTCGGCGCCGTCTTCCAGGGGGTACTGAGGGACCAGCGCGGAAACATGGACATGACGGGAACGTTCATGCCTGCCTATGGTCTCAACCGCCTGTTTGCCGAGTTGCCGATCATCGGCATTATCCTCGGCAACGGAACGGACCGGGGGCTCATCGGCATTACCTTCAAGCTGACAGGCAAGTTGGAGGCGCCAAATCTGGTGGTCAATCCCTTGTCGATCATCGCGCCCGGCGTTTTCCGCAATATCTTCGAATTTCAGTAGGCGCAAAAAAGCCGGCACACACGGCCGGCTTTTTCATCATATCCTGTAATCGCTCGTTCAGGCCGCGCGCCGGATGAGGATATGCTTCTTCTTTCCGAGTGAGAGCTTGATGACCCCATCGGAGGTGATCTCGCCGCTACCGATCAGCTTGCGCTCGTCGCTGACAGCCTGATCGTTGACCCGAACGGCGCCGCCCTGGACGTGACGACGAGCTTCGCCGTTCGAGGCGGCAAGGCCGGCACGTACGATGAGCGAAAGCAGGCCGATGCCAGCATCGAGTTCAGCCGCGGGTACCTCGACCGAAGGCAGGTTTTCGGCGAGGCTGCCTTCCTCGAAAGTCTTGCGGGCGGTCTCGGCGGCCAGCTCTGCCGCCGGGCGACCGTGCAGGATCGCGGTCACTTCGGTCGCCAGGATCTTCTTGACCTCGTTGAGCTCGGAGCCAGCGAGAGCGGACAGGCGCGAGATTTCAGCCATCGGCAGCGTCGTGAACAGTTTCAGGAAGCGCGGTACGTCCGCGTCTTCGGTGTTGCGCCAGTACTGCCAGAAATCATAGACCGGCAGCAGTTCGGCGTTGAGCCACACGGCTCCCGATGCGGACTTGCCCATCTTGGCGCCGGAGGATGTCGTCAGAAGCGGCGAGGTCAGCGCGTAGAGCTGCTGTGTCCCCATGCGGTGACCGAGATCGATCCCGTTGACGATGTTGCCCCACTGATCCGAACCGCCCATCTGCAGACGGCAGTCGTAGCGCTTTGCCAATTCAACGAAGTCGTAGGCCTGCAGGATCATGTAGTTGAACTCAAGGAACGACAGCGATTGCTCACGATCAAGGCGTGTCTTGACGCTATCAAACGACAGCATTCGGTTGACCGAGAAGTGACGACCGACGTCACGCAGGAATTCGAGGTAGTTGAGCGAACGCAGCCATTCCGCATTGTTGATCATGAGGGCCGCATTGGCAGGTTTGCTGTAGTCGAGATAGTTGGCGAAGCAGCGCTTGATGGAGGCGATGTTTTCCTCAATCGTCTCAATCGTCATCAACTTGCGCGCCTCTTCCTTGAAAGAGGGATCGCCGACCATGCCGGTACCACCGCCCATCAACGAAATGGGCCGATGGCCGGTCGCCTGCAGCCAGTGCAGCATCATGATCTGGGTCAAGTGACCGACGTGCAGGCTCGATGCAGTCGGGTCATAGCCGATATAGGCCGTCACGGTTTCCTTGGCGAAGAGGTCGTCGAGGCCGGATTCATCGGAAATCTGATGAATGAAGCCGCGTTCTTTCAACGTGCGGAGGAAATCGGATTTGAACTCGGACATGACCTTTTGCTCTCGGATCAGGATTTTCGGATTGGCTATTGTTGAAGCGTCGCGGCGCGTTTAGCACTGTTTTGCCGATCAGTCACCATTTGGTGGGAATCTTCCAGCGAGGGACAATGGGGAACATACGCACCGCAATCGGACTGATGAGCGGAACGTCTATGGACGGGATCGATGTTGCGCTGCTGCGCACGGACGGCGACGCGATCGTCGCGCGCGGCCCATTCCTCGGCGTTGCCTATGATGTCGGCTTTCGGGCCCGGCTGAAGCAGGCGCTCGAGCAGGCGAAGGCCATCACGCGGCGTGAACAGCGACCGGGCGAGCTTGCGCAGGTCGAGCGGGACCTTACGTTACGTCATGTATCTGCCGTCAGGGAATTTCTCACCCTGAACGACCTTGATGTGGCCGCGATCGACGTTGTCGGCTTTCATGGTCAGACGGTGCTGCACAGGCCGGATCAGGCCCTGACAGTGCAGATCGGTGATGGCGCCTTGCTGGCGCGTGAGACTGGCATCACCGTGGTCCATGACCTCAGGGCCAATGACATGGTGCATGGCGGCCAGGGAGCGCCGCTGGTTCCGGTCTACCATGCAGCACTCGCAAGCACTCTCAAGGACGCAAGGTTGCCGGTCTGTTTCGTCAACATCGGCGGGATTTCGAACCTCACCTATATCGGCGCCGACGGACTGATTGTCGGTTATGACAGCGGGCCGGGCAATACGCTGATCGACCAATGGGTCGAAACCCATGCCGGTATCCCATTCGATCAGGGCGGCATGATTGCATCGGAAGGCAAGGTCATTGACGGCTTGGCGGATAGCTACCTGAACAGCCCCTTTTTCACGGCCGGGAAACGGCGGTCGCTGGATCGAAACGATTTTCAGCCGCCCTCCGGGGCCGACGCAGAGCTTGCGGATGGGGCAAGGACGCTTGCCTACGTTGCGGCGGCATCGATCATCAAATCGGCACGTCACCTGCCGGTGATGCCGACGCTGTATGTCGTCTGCGGCGGCGGCCGGCTTAACCGCATCCTGATGAACGACCTGGCGGCTCTTGCCCGCCAACAGGGCGCGGATGTGATGTCGGCCGAGGAGGCTGGCTTCGACGGCGATGCTATGGAGGCGGAGGCCTGGGCCTATCTCGCTGTTCGATCGCTCAACGGATTGCCTCTGACATTTCCGGGCACGACGGGCGTCCGTGAACCGGTCAGTGGCGGGGTTGTCACGGCGAGACGCTAGTGTCGACGCTGTTGGCACCCAATCTAGGGAAAATCGGCATGCGAAGCCGCATGCCGGTCATCATCGACGGGATATCCTGTCCGGCGTTCGAGGTGTCCGCCGGGATGCGAGCAGCCTAGCGGATGCGCTTGGCTGCCGGTTCCGGGACGAGTTCGCCATTGAGGCGGCGATCGAGGTAGTCCTCGCATTCGCCCATCAGCGTTTCCACCTGGCCGTTGAAGAAGTGGTTGGCGCCCGGCACTGTTCGGTGCGTGATCAGGATACCCTTCTGTGTCTTCAGCTTCTCGACGAGGCCGTTCACGTCCTTCTCCGGTGCCACCTTGTCGGCATCGCCGTTGATGATCAGGCCGGAAGACGGGCAGGGCGCCAGGAACGAAAAATCGTAGGTGTTCGGCTGCGGAGCAATCGACATGAAGCCTTCGATCTCTGGGCGGCGCATCAGAAGCTGCATTCCGATCCACGAGCCGAAAGAATAGCCGGCGACCCAACAGGTCTTCGAATCAGGATGCAGGCTCTGCACCCAGTCAAGGGCTGACGCGGCATCGGAAAGTTCGCCAGCGCCGTGGTCGAACTCGCCCTGGCTGCGGCCGATTCCCCGGAAGTTGAAGCGCAACGTCGTAAAGCCGCGCTTCTGGAACATGTAGAAGAGCTGGTAGACGATCTGGTTGTTCATCGTGCCGCCGAACTGGGGGTGCGGGTGCAGAATGAGGGCAATCGGCGCGCTTTTTTCCTTGGAGGGCTGGTAGCGGCCTTCAAGGCGGCCTGCGGGGCCGTTGAAAATGACTTCGGGCATCGGTACTCCGGCTTTTRTTTCTTCGCGTTCACACTGCGCAGACTTGACGAACGTTGTCAGCTTTTCTAAAACGCAGTTTAGAACAATTCGAAACTTGTATGGCGATCCACGCATTGTGGATGTGTCATAAGGCAAGCCCGGCGGACTTTTCAAGGAAAATGAGCCGAGGCGCCTCGCAAGGACCTAGCCCAGGACGAAAGATCATGGCGCCAGCACGCCTTTATCTCGATTGGAACGCGACATCGCCGCTGCATCCAGCAGCGCGGGAAGCGGTTCTGCGCGCGCTCGATCTCTTCGGCAATCCGAACTCCGTACATCGAGAAGGTCGTGTCGTGCGCGCCGCTGTTGAAAGCGCACGCCGACAGGTGGCGACTTTGACCGGCGCCGATCCGGCGCATGTGATCTTTACCAGCGGTGCCACAGAGGCAGCCAATATGGCGTTGACGCCCGATTTCCGGATGGGCCGCACGCCGCTTGTCATCAGTCATCTCTATTGTTCGGCAATCGAGCATCCGGCGGTGCGCGAGGGTGGCCGTTTTTCGAAGGCCAGCATGACGGAGGTCGCCGTGACGTCGTCTGGCGTCGTCGATCTCGAAGCGCTGCGCTCGCTGCTTGCTGTGCACGACATGTCGGCCGGCCTACCGATGGTCGCCATCATGCTGGTCAACAATGAAACCGGCATCGTTCAGCCGATTAAAGAGGCGGCCGAGATCGTGCACGCCCATGGCGGTCTTCTCGTGGTGGACGCCGTTCAGGCGGCAGGCCGGCTGAAGCTCGATATCGGTGATCTCGGCGCAGACCTCATGATCGTCTCGTCGCACAAGATCGGCGGCCCCAAGGGCGCCGGCGCGCTTGTCACTCGCGGCGAGGTTTTGATGCCTCGCCCCCTCATACACGGCGGAGGCCAGGAGAAGGGTCACCGGTCGGGGACCGAGAATTCGCTGGCGGTGATCGGCTTTGGCGCTGCCGCGCAGGCTGCCACCGGTGACTTCGAGGAGCGAAACCAGACCGTGTCGCGATTGCGCGACCGCCTGGAGGCCGGAATGCGCCTCGCTGCGCCTGATGTCATCATCTACGGCGCAGATGAAGTGCGCGTTTCGAACACGACGTTTTTCACGCTTCCGGGGTTGAAGGCCGAGACGGGACAGATCGCTTTCGATCTCGAGGGAGTGGCACTTTCGGCAGGCTCTGCCTGCTCCTCCGGGAAGGTCGGCGAAAGCCACGTCCTGACCGCCATGGGCCACGATCCGAAGCTGGGCGCGCTGCGCATCTCGCTCGGCTTTGCGACAACGGACGCAGACATCGCCGAGGCGGTTGCCGCCTTCACGAAAATTGCCGCCCGGCGCAAGCCGGCGGGCGAGGCGGCATGACCGTTTCATAAATTTGCCGAAACGCAAATTTCCGCTTGCCATTCGGGCTGAAAAGTCCCTTTTGGCCACTTACATAAAGGGCAAGCCAAATTGCCCGAACGACAAGCTGCCGGACCTTTTATCCGGCAAGATTGGAGAACGACATGCCCGCCGTCCAGGAAACCGTTGATCGCGTCCGCGAGATCGATGTTGACCAGTACAAATACGGTTTCGAGACCATCATCGAAATGGACAAGGCGCCCAAGGGCTTGTCCGAGGAGATTATCCGCTTCATTTCCGCCAAGAAGCAGGAGCCGGAATGGATGCTGGAGTGGCGCCTTGAAGCCTACAAGCGCTGGCTGACGCTTGAAGAGCCGACTTGGGCGCGCGTCGACTATCCGAAGATCGATTTCAACGACATCTATTACTACGCCGCGCCGAAGAGCACGCCGGGTCCGAAGTCGCTTGACGAGGTCGATCCGGAACTCCTGAAGGTCTACGAAAAGCTCGGCATTCCGCTCATGGAGCAGGAAATCCTCGCCGGCGTCGAGAAGCCCCGGATCGCAGTTGATGCTGTCTTCGATTCGGTCTCGGTCGTTACGACTTTCAAGGACGAGCTGAAGAAGGCCGGCGTGATCTTCATGTCGATCTCCGAAGCCATCCGCGAACATCCCGAACTGGTGAAGAAGTACCTCGGCTCCGTGGTGCCGACGAGCGACAACTACTACGCAACGCTGAACTCGGCAGTCTTCACGGATGGCTCGTTCGTGTTCGTGCCAAAGGGCGTTCGTTGCCCGATGGAATTGTCCACCTACTTCCGCATCAACGAGAAGGGCACCGGCCAGTTCGAACGCACGCTGATCATCGCGGAGGAC
Organism: Rhizobium sp. 05L419; assembly: GCF_056397845.1. Classification (NCBI taxonomy): domain Bacteria; kingdom Pseudomonadati; phylum Pseudomonadota; class Alphaproteobacteria; order Hyphomicrobiales; family Rhizobiaceae; genus Rhizobium; species Rhizobium sp. 05L419. The sequence goes on along the minus strand of NZ_JBFTOF010000002.1, from coordinate 73,267 downwards.
GGTGCCTACGTCTCTTATCTCGAAGGCTGCACGGCGCCGCAGCGCGACGAAAACCAGTTGCATGCTGCCGTCGTCGAACTCATTGCTTTTGATGACGCCGAAATCAAGTACTCCACCGTCCAGAACTGGTATCCGGGCGACGCACAGGGCAAGGGCGGCATCTACAACTTCGTCACGAAGCGCGGCGATTGCCGCGGCGACCGGTCGAAGATCTCATGGACGCAGGTCGAAACCGGCTCGGCGATCACCTGGAAGTACCCTTCCTGCATCCTGCGCGGCGACGACAGCCGTGGCGAATTCTACTCCATCGCGGTTTCCAACGGCCATCAGCAGATCGACAGCGGCACCAAGATGATCCACCTCGGCAAGAACACGTCGAGCCGCATTGTTTCCAAGGGCATTGCGGCCGGCGTCTCGCAGAACACCTATCGCGGCCAGGTTTCGGCCCACCGCAAGGCTTCGAACGCGCGCAACTTCACGCAGTGCGATTCGCTCTTGATCGGCGACAAGTGCGGCGCGCACACGGTGCCATACATCGAGGCGAAGAATTCGACGGCGCAGTTCGAGCACGAAGCGACGACCTCAAAGATCTCCGAAGACCAGCTGTTCTACTGCCTGCAGCGCGGCATCCCGACAGAAGCTGCGATCGCACTGATCGTCAACGGCTTCGTCAAGGAAGTCCTGCAGGAGTTGCCGATGGAATTCGCCATCGAGGCGCAGAAGCTGATCAGCATCTCGCTCGAAGGCAGCGTCGGCTGACGCCAACACAATTGACATGCGAAGACGCGCTGGTCGCGTCTCTCTCCGAACGTTTTTCTATGGGACACGACCATGCTTGAAATCAAGAACCTACATGCCCGCATCGCCGAAGACGGCACCGAAATCATCCGCGGTTTGAACCTGACGGTGAAGGCCGGCGAAGTGGCCGCCATCATGGGGCCGAACGGCTCCGGCAAGTCGACGCTGTCCTACATCCTGTCCGGCCGCGAAGACTATGAAGTGACCGAAGGCGACATTCTTTACAACGGCGAGAGCATCCTCGAGCTCGACGCTGCCGAGCGTGCCTCGAAGGGCATCTTCCTTGCCTTCCAGTATCCGGTCGAAATCCCGGGCGTTGCCACCATGCAGTTCCTGAAGGTTGCCATGAACGAGCAGCGCAAGGCGCGCGGCGAAGAAGAGCTGAAGACGCCCGACTTCATGCGCCTTGTCAAGGATGCTGCGGCCAAGCTGCAGATCAACACCGAGATGCTGAAGCGTCCGCTGAACGTCGGGTTCTCAGGCGGCGAAAAGAAGCGCGCCGAGATTTTGCAGATGGCGCTGCTGCAGCCGCAGCTTTGTGTGCTCGACGAGACCGATAGCGGTCTCGACATCGACGCGCTGAAGATCGTCGCCGACGGGGTGAACGCGCTGCGTTCACCCGATCGCGCGGTCATCGTCATCACCCACTACCAGCGTCTCTTGGACTACATCGTGCCGGATACCGTTCACGTTCTCTACAAGGGCCAGGTGATCAAGTCGGGCGACAAGACGCTGGCGCATGAACTGGAAGCCAATGGCTACGCCGACATCATTGGAGCGGCAGCCTGATACAGGCGGAAAGGACGAGTCTCATGAACATGCAGACGACGAGCCGCCTGACCGCCGCGGAAGCGGCGCTCATCGAGGCTTTCAACAACCAGATTGGCGAACTGCCCGGCGACGGCGCGGTCATCGCCATCCGCGACCGGCTGCTGGACGACCTGAAGAAGTCAGGTCTGCCGACGCGTCGTATAGAGGCCTGGCACTACACCGACCTCAAGAACCTTTTGCGCGCCATCCCGGCGCAGGCTGGTGATCCTGGTTCGGAAGCGCGGGATCCGCTTGTCGAAGGTTCTCAGGTGCTAGCAGTGATCCAGGGTACGGCCAATCGCCATGGACAGGCAGCAGGTCTCGATATCTCGCCATATTCGGCGCAACTTTCGAATGGCTCTGCCGCAGTCAGCCTCGGTGCGCTCGACAAAGACGACGCAGTCGGGCGGATCAACGGCAGCTTCGTGCGCGACGGCTATGTCATCGACGTACCTGCCGGGATGGAGCTGAAGGAACCGCTGGAAATCCAGTTCGTTCACGCTGGCGGCGAGGCACATACACGACTTCCGGTGAATTTCCGTTCCGCCGTCAAGGCGACGGTGATCGAGCGTCACCTGTCAGTGACGCCAGACGCGGCGCTCTTGTCTCACGTCAGTGACATCACCGTCGGCGAGGGCACCGAGCTCACCTGGATCATCCTGCAGCAGCAGGGCGTAGAAGATACGCATCTGGGCCAGATCCGCGTCGATCTCGGTGCCGACGCCAAGCTGAAGCTGTTTGTCATCAATGCCGGCGGAAAGCTGGTGCGACAGGAGCTGCACATTAGCGTAACCGGCGAGGGCGCCGATCTGACGCTTCGCGGCATCAATCTTCTCGGCGCCGAAACCCACACCGACGTGACAATGGTGCTCGGCCATAACGTGCCGCATACGGGCTCGACGGAAGTGATCCGCAATGTGGTCTTCGATCGCGCCAGGGGCATATTCCAAGGCATGATCAGGGTCGCACCGGACGCGCAGAAGACCGACGCCAAGATGGCGTGCAACACGCTGCTGATGTCTGACGACGCGGAATTTTCGGTGAAGCCGGAGCTCGAGATCTTCGCCGACGACGTTCAGTGCGGCCACGGTGCGACCGTTGCCGATATCGACCACAACCACCTATACTACCTCATGGCGCGCGGCATTCCGGAGAACAAGGCGCGGGCAATGCTCGTCAACGCCTTCGTCGCCGAGATCGTCGAGGAACTGGATGACGAAGCCCTGGTCGAGGCGCTGGAAGGCGTGATCTCGACCTGGCTCGAAAAGCACGCCTGATCGGATCGCATCATGGACAAGATAGTGCCGGCCACCGCTTACGACGTCGAAGCCATTCGTAAGGATTTCCCGATCCTTGCCAGGGAAGTCTATGGCAAGCCGCTGGTTTATCTGGACAACGGCGCCTCCGCACAGAAGCCGCAGGCCGTCATCGACGCCGTTTCGCATGCCTATTCGAACGAATATGCGAATGTGCATCGCGGGTTGCACTTCCTCTCGAATGCCGCCACCGACGCATATGAGGGCGCGCGCGAAAAAGTGCGGCGCTTCCTGAATGCACCTGACGTCAACGACATCGTCTTCACGAAGTCATCGACCGAAGCGATAAACACGGTGGCTTACGGCTGGGGCATGCCGAAGATCGGCGAGGGCGACGAGATCGTCCTTTCGATCATGGAGCATCACTCTAATATCGTGCCCTGGCATTTCATCCGCGAGCGGCAGGGCGCCAAGCTCGTCTGGGTTCCTGTCGACGACGAGGGCGCGTTCCATATCGAGGATTTCGAGAAGAGCCTGACAGAGCGCACCAAGCTCGTCGCGATCACGCATATGTCGAATGCGCTCGGCACTGTCGTGCCAGTGAAGGAAATCTGCCGCATCGCGCATGAGCGCGGTATTCCCGTGCTCGTCGACGGCTCGCAGGGAGCCGTGCACATGCCCGTCGATGTCCAGGACATCGATTGCGACTGGTACGTGATGACCGGCCACAAGCTCTACGGCCCGTCCGGTATCGGCGTGCTTTACGGCAAGAAGGATCGGTTGCGCGAGATGCGCCCGTTCCAGGGTGGCGGAGAGATGATCTTCGAGGTGACGGAAGACAACGTCACCTACAACGAACCGCCGCATCGCTTCGAAGCAGGCACGCCGCCGATCGTTCAGGCGATCGGCCTCGGCTACGCGCTGGATTACATGGACAAGATCGGCCGCGAGGCGATCGCACGCCATGAAGCCGATCTGGCGGCCTATGCGGCCGAGCGGCTCCAATCCGTCAATGCGCTGCGTGTCTTTGGGACTGCGCCCGGCAAAGGTGGTATATTCTCCTTCGAGCTTGCGGGCATCCACGCCCACGACGTCTCGATGGTGATCGACCGGCAGGGCGTTGCGGTGCGCGCCGGCACCCATTGTGCGATGCCGCTCTTGAAACGCTTCGGCGTCACCTCCACATGCCGTGCGTCCTTCGGAATGTACAATACCCGTGCCGAGGTCGATGCCTTGGCCGATGCGCTGGAATATGCGCGCAAGTTCTTTGCTTAAGGAGTGTCCGTATGAGCCTGGACGAAAGCGAACAGAAGATCGACGTGCGCGAGGGCATCGTGCATTCCAGCATTCCGGCAGACGAGCTGGCGCGGCTCAGTGATGATGTCATTTCTGCGCTGAAGACCGTCTATGACCCGGAAATCCCGGCCGACATCTTCGAGCTTGGTCTGATCTACAAGATCGACATCGAAGACGACCGCATGGTGAAGATCATGATGACGCTGACGGCGCCCGGTTGCCCTGTCGCCGGCGAGATGCCGGGCTGGGTCGAAAATGCCGTCGGTGCCGTTGAAGGCGTGTCTGGCGTGGACGTCGCGATGACCTTCGATCCGCCGTGGACGCCTGAGCGCATGTCGGAAGAGGCGCAGGTTGCTGTCGGCTGGTATTGAAGCCTGAAGCCGCACGCTTTACATTAAGACTCGAAGCGCCGGATCTTGACCCCGGTGATGTCTAAGAATGGCGTCGATTGATCCGAGCCGAAAACACTTTTCGGATCGATGCCAGAGGAGAATGAGCCGATGGGCTTTGCAGTGATGAGCATGACGGATGGTGCCGCGGCACGCGTGAAGGCGATCATCGAAAATTCCGGACCGGATGCCAAGGGTATCCGGATTGGAATCAAGAAGGGTGGTTGCGCGGGGATGGAATATACCATCGACATGGTAACCGAACCCGATGCCCGGGACGACCTGATTGAGCGCGACGGCGCCAAGGTATGGATTGAGCCGTCTGCGGTTCTCTATCTGCTCGGCACCGAAATGGGCTTCGAATCGACAACGCTTCGCTCAGGCTTCACCTTTACCAATCCGAACCAGACGTCTGCCTGCGGCTGCGGCGAATCCGTCGAGCTGAAGCCTGCCGATCTGGCAGCGCTCGCAGCGCGCGGCGACGCCGTGGTGCCTGCGCACTGATTGTCACATTCTCTCGGATTTTATCGCAGGCCGCCGTTTCCGGCGGCCTTTTTCGTTGCGATGGTTCCCCAGGCGGTTAGAGAGCTTGCAAAGAGCCGCAGGCTGACGGCTGCGGATAAGGAATCGATTGAAGAATGCTATTGCTGTTCCTGAAAGGCGCTCTGCTGGGTGTCATCATCACCGCGCCGCTTGGGCCGATCGGAATGCTCTGCGTCAACCGGACACTGGAACGCGGGTTCCTGGCTGGGTTCTCCTGCGGATTGGGAACGGCGGTCGGTGACGCGAGCTATGCGCTGGTTGCCGTCACGGGCATCGCTGTCTTTGCCGAGACCATGTCGGCAGCTACCTTGCCGCTTGCGATCGGCGGCGGGGTGCTGCTGGTCTGGCTTGGCTATCGCGGATTGACACACGATCCGGTCGAGGCCGTCGATATCGGCACCGGCGGACTGCTTGCCACCACGGTCGCTACCTTCCTGCTGACAATCTCGAACCCGGCGACGATTCTCTCCTTCGGGGCGCTGTTTGCCGGCTTTGGTTTGATGGACGAGACGCGGCGCTTCAGTTCTGCCGCTATCGTCGGCGGGGTGTTCTCAGGTTCGCTGGCCTGGTGGTTCTTCCTCAGCGGCGCCGTCAGTCTGGCGCGGGAGCGTCTGTCGGAGAATTTCACGGTCAAGGTGATGCGGGGAACGAGCTACCTGCTCATCCTCTTCGGTTTTATCGCGCTGGGGTCGGCCGCTTATACCCTTCTCAAGTGAGTCATTCGCGGTTGCGTTGAGCAAGGCTTAGTCGCGCTTGATGCTCATTAGCATGTCCCACATGTCCGCACCGGTTTCGAAGACCACGGCATTGGCCTTGTAGCTCTGTGCCGCCTCGACAAGGTCAGCAATTTCCATGCCGAGATCGACACTGGTCTGCGTCGGCGTAGCGCCAGCGGTCGGGGCGACCACAGCGTGAATGCCGCCGTTGATGCCTGCTGCTTGGAGACTGGTGTTCAGTCTGCTGTATCCCGGCGTGCTGCTGTTAGCGACGTTTCCGGCAATCGAGCCGATCCTCGTCGTTTGCGCCTGCATTCCCGATAGAGCCGTGTTCATGACGCCCGATACACTCACCCGCAATCCCTCGCCCGTTGAATGAAAACCTTGTACCCGCAAGGATTTAGCGAATGCTGAAGGCGTTGCGTTAGCAAATCACCAGCCGCGGGCGTCGAGCGGCGAAAGATGTTCCGGATTAGGACAGGAATGCCATGCCATATTACGCGTTCGTTGCCGCATTGGTCTGTTTCCAAGCTTGGATGCAAGTTCGGACCGCCGGGGAATAAGAGATCGAAGCGGCCATGCAGTGGCCGGGAGAGGGGACGGCCGGCGACCTCAGTCAGCCTTCATGTCAATGCCGGCTTCGACAGCGGCTGCGATGAAGGCCTTGCGAGCCTCCTCGTTGGTGCGCTTGCCCTTGATGACGTCAGCGCAGACCAGCAGGGCTCTGTCGAGCGCAGGGCCATCTTCCGTCGGCCAATCCTCGATCATCGCCCAGGAGGCGGCCTGGGTAGTCGCTATGGTCACGTATTTGCCCGGTTCTTCCAGCGCAAGCAGCACCGGCTTCGGCCAGAGTGCCTGAGTGAGATCGCTGTCGGATTTTGCCATGGCGCTCGTGCCTTGTTTTTGCGTCGCGGGGTTTGCGGTGGTGCGGATGCTTACCCGTCGCCAACCCCTCCCCACAAGGGGGAGGGACTGAGAGAGTGCATCGTCGGCTGTATTCGAACCACCGGATCGATTGCCCGGGCTTCGCCCGATTGCTACTCACTCCGCGGCTTCCGCGTAGCTTTCGACCGGCGGGCAGGTGCAGATCAGGTTGCGATCGCCGAACACGTTGTCGACGCGGTTGACCGGCGACCAGTACTTGTCGACGCGGAAGGCGCCGGGCGGGAAGCAGGCCTGCTCGCGCGAGTATGGGCGATCCCATTCGCCGACGAGGTCTTCGACGGTGTGCGGGGCGTTCTTGAGCGGGTTGTTGGCTTTGTCGGCGCGGCCCTCCTCGATGTCGCGGGCTTCCTGACGGATGGCCAGCATCGCTTCGCAGAAGCGGTCGAGTTCGGCCTTGGTCTCGCTTTCCGTCGGCTCGATCATCAGCGTACCGGCGACCGGCCAGCTCATGGTCGGCGCATGGAAACCGCAATCGATCAGGCGCTTGGCGACGTCGTCGACAGTGACGCCGCAGCTGTCGACCAGCGGGCGGGTGTCGATGATGCACTCATGCGCGACACGCCCGGCCTCGGACTTGTAGAGCACGTCGTAGGCGCCCTTGAGCCGTGCCGCGATGTAGTTGGCGTTGAGGATCGCCACCTTGGTCGCCTGCGTCAACCCTTCGCCGCCCATCATCAGACAGTAGCTCCAGGAGATTGGCAGGATGGAGGCGGAGCCAAAGGCAGCTGCCGAAACCGCGCCCGAGCGGCCGTCCGTTTCCGGGTGGCCGGGGAGATAGGGTGCCAGATGCGCCTTGACGCCGATCGGGCCCATGCCGGGACCGCCGCCGCCGTGAGGGATGCAGAAGGTCTTGTGCAGGTTGAGGTGGGAGACGTCGGAGCCGATATCACCTGGACGGGACAGGCCGACCATGGCGTTCATGTTGGCGCCGTCGAGATAGACCTGGCCGCCGTGCCTGTGCACCAGGTCGCAGATTTCCCTGACTGTTTCCTCGAAGACGCCGTGCGTCGAGGGGTAGGTGATCATGCAGCAGGAGAGGTTGTCTGCATACTGCTCCGCCTTGGCGCGGAAATCGTCGAGGTCGATGTCGCCGTTTTCGCGAACCTTGACGACCACGACTTTCATGCCGACCATCTGGGCTGAGGCCGGGTTGGTGCCGTGGGCCGAGGTCGGGATGAGGCAGACGTCGCGGTGGCCGTTGCCATTGGCGATATGGTAGTTGCGAATAGTCAGCAGGCCCGCATATTCGCCCTGCGCGCCGGAGTTCGGCTGCATGGAGAAGGCGTCGTAGCCGGTCACGGCGCAGAGCTTATCCGTGAGATCGTCGATCATCTCGCGGTAGCCAAGCGCCTGATCCGATGGCACGAAGGGGTGGATGTCGGAAAACTCCGGCCAGGTGATCGGCAGCATTTCSGCTGTCGCRTTCAGCTTCATCGTGCAGGARCCGAGTGGGATCATCGAGCGGTCGAGCGCCAGATCGCGGTCGGAGAGCCTGCGGATGTAGCGGGTCATCTCGCTTTCGGCGCGGTTCATGTGGAAGATCGGATGCGTCAAGTATTCGCTGGTGCGGGCGAGGCCTTTCGGCAGGCGATAGCTTGGTTCGAAATCGGCGACGGCGAAACTGCCGCCGAAGGCGCGCCAGACGGCTTCCAGCGTTGCCGGGCGGGTGCGCTCGTCGAGGCTCATGCCGATCTTAGTTGCGCCGACCTTGCGCAGGTTCACACCCTCGGCGACGGCAGCGCGCAGGATGACGCCCTGCATGTGGCCGACATCGACGGTAAAGGTGTCGAAGAAGGCCTCCGGCTCGATGGCATAGCCAAGCTTTTCCAGGCCCTTGGCCATGAGCACGGCCTTCTGGTGGACCTGCTGTGCGATCGCCTTGATGCCCTTGGGGCCGTGGAAGACGGCGTACATGGACGCCATGACGGCGAGCAGGACCTGTGCTGTGCAGATGTTGGACGTCGCCTTTTCGCGACGGATGTGCTGTTCACGGGTCTGAAGGGACAGACGGTAGGCGCGGTTGCCGCGGGCATCGACCGAGACGCCGACGAGACGGCCGGGCATGGAGCGCTTGTGTGCGTCCTTGACCGACATGTAGGCCGCATGCGGGCCGCCGTAGCCAACTGGGACGCCGAATCGCTGCGAATTACCGACGGCAATGTCGGCGCCCATTTCGCCTGGTGATTTCAGCAGAGTCAGCGCGAGGATGTCGGCGGCGACGATGGCGATGGCGCCGGTCTGGTGCAGGCGGGAAATCAGACCCGTAAAATCATGCACATGGCCGTGCGTGCCCGGATACTGGAAGATGGCGCCGAAAACGTCGACCGGGTCGAGATCGGTGAAGGGGTTGCCTGTGATGACGCTCCAGCCGAGCGGTTCGGCGCGCGTCTTGATCAGTTCGATCGTCTGCGGATGGCAGGCGGCGTCGACGAAGAAGGCCCTGGCCTTCGACTTGGAGACGCGCTCGGCCATGGCCATGCCTTCTGCGGCTGCGGTTGCTTCATCGAGAAGCGAGGCATTGGCGACATCGAGGCCGGTGAGGTCGCAGATCATCGTCTGGTAATTCAGCAGCGCCTCGAGGCGGCCCTGGCTGATCTCTGGCTGGTAGGGCGTATAGGCCGTGTACCAGGCCGGGTTTTCCAGGATGTTGCGCTGGATGACCGGCGGCGTGATCGTGCCGTAGTAGCCCTGGCCGATCAGTGAGACGAGCACCTTGTTCTTGTTGGCGGTCTCGCGCAGCTTGTCGAGCGCCTCGCGTTCCGTCATCGGCGCGCCCCAGACGAGCGGCGCCTTCTGGCGAATGGAGGGCGGGACGGTCGCGTCGATCAACCCATCGAGGCTATTGTAGCCGATGACCTTCAACATGTCCGTCATTTCGGCCGGGGAGGGTCCGATATGGCGGCGGTTGGCGAAGTCGTACGGCTGGTAGTCGGTGAACTGGAATTCTGTCGGCGTCGTCATTACGCGGTGAGCTCCTTGTAGGCCGCCTCGTCGAGCAGGCCATCGGCGTCGGCGCCGTTCTTGAGCTTCAGCTTGAAGAACCAGCCGGCGCCTTGAGGATCGGAATTGACCAGCGACGGATCGGCAACGATGGCCGGATTGACCTCGGTGATCTCGCCATCAAGCGGACAATAGACGTCGGAGGCAGCCTTTACGGATTCGACCGTTGCGGCGTTGTCGTTCTTGGAGAAGGTCGCGCCGACCTCAGGAAGCTCGACGAAAACCAGGTCGCCGAGTTGATCGACGGCATAGTTGGTGATGCCCACCGTTGCAACGCCGCCTTCGATCTTCAGCCATTCGTGTTCCTCGGTAAATTTCAGCATTGTTCGTCCTCTCTCTGAAAAAAGGTTTAGCGTTTGTAGGTCGGCGTGATGAAGGGCAGGGCGCTGACGGTGATGGGCAGATACTTGCCGCGCACCTCGGCGTAGATTTCGGTTCCCGCGGCAGCGTGGGAGATCGGGACATAGCCCATGGCGACAGGGCCTTCGACGCTCGGGCCGAAGCCGCCCGAGGTGACTTCGCCGATTTCGGTCTTGCCCTCGGCATCGGCATAAAGCTTTGCGTGGCTGCGCACCGGCGCCTTGCCTTCCGGCTTCAGGCCGACGCGGCGACGCGAGGCGCCGTTGTCGAGTTCGGAAAGGATGCGGTCTGCACCGGGGAAGCGGCCGGCGCGAGCGCCGCCGGTCTTGCGGGCCTTCTGCATGCCCCATTCGAGCGCCGCTTCAACGGGCGTCGTCGTGGTGTCGAGATCGTTGCCATAGAGGCAGAGGCCGGCTTCCAGGCGTAGCGAATCGCGGGCTCCAAGGCCGATCGGTTGGGCATCCGGATGCTCGAGGAGGCGCTTGGCGATGTCTTCCGCCATTTCGTTCGGCACCGAGATTTCGTAGCCATCTTCTCCGCTGTAACCGGAACGCGACACAAGACAGGAAACGTCGTGCAGATGGCAGTGGCGCACGTCCATGAATTTCATCGAGGCGACATCGGCCCAGAGTTCGGCCAGCACATCGACTGCGCGAGGTCCCTGGAGCGCGATCAGAGCGCGGTCGAGCACGGTGATGTCGCAGGTCCCACCGATGTGTTTTTGCAGATGTGCGAGATCAGCGTCCTTGCAGGCGGCGTTGACGACGACGAAGAGGTGGTCGTCAAGATGAGTGATCATCAGGTCGTCGAGGATGCCGCCATTGTCGTCCGTGAAGAAACCGTAACGCTGGCGACCTTCCGCGAGGCCGAGGATGTCGACGGGAACGAGGCTCTCGAGTGCAAGGGCCGCATCCTCATACTTGCCCGACTTGGCCTTGATGACGACCTGGCCCATGTGGGACACATCGAAAAGACCGGCGGCGGCGCGCGTCTGCAAATGCTCCTTCATGACGCCGGCGGGATATTGCACCGGCATGTCGTAGCCGGCGAATGGCACCATACGGGCGCCGAGCGACACATGCAGCTGATGCAGCGGGGTTTTCTTGAGGGCAGCAGTATCGTCCAACGACGCCTCCGGGGTTTGCGCGTGGAATTCCATGCGCGGGCTCAAACTTTCAGGCGCAGCTACGCCTTGTCTTTCGAGCCCCCTCTGTCCCTTTGCCTGAGATTGTTATCCCTTCGGCGCGCGTTTCAAGAACGCTTCTCTCCAGAGTTCCGTCTGCCCCTTGCTGGTCCTTTGGCCTGAGAGTTTCCGGGGCGGTTGCTCCTTCGGCACCGATCGCAAACGGACCGGCTTCTCCCAACAAGGTTGAGCGCAATTATCTGGCCATGACGGTACTTGGCAAGAGGGGAATGTCGCCATCGAACATATTTTTGTCGCGTGACCCGAATACGGACGAAGAGTGCCGGCCCTCGGCGGGGTCAGACGTCCTCGTAGAACTGCAGCGCCTGCTTCAATCCGGCTTGCGGCTGTTTCTGCCCCATGGTCATGAGATCGAGGGCGACTTCGGTGGACTGAATGATGTTTGACGGTTCGTCGATGTCCTGACCGCTGTCGCCTTTGGTCTTCCGGTCGGCAGCGCGACGTGCTTCCTTTGCGGCCGTACTTGCTGGTACGCGCTGAGGGATACGCAGCGTTTCGAATGCTGCGGCGGCCGTGCTTGCGGATATGGTGCCTACCAGGACTGTCATTTTGTGAGCTTACAGGAGCGCCGGTTCGCGACAGGCTAAGAAAAATCATCGCATTTTATGCAATCCCAATTCGACCCCAATTTTGCGTGGTCCAGAATTGGATTTCACACTCTGCTGCGGTAAACCGTGTGCATGACTCAAGCTCTTCTTGTCGCATTCGGCGGCGCAATCGGTTCGGTTCTCAGATACTACGTCGGCCAGTGGGCGCTTAGGGCGGCAGGGCCGGCGTTTCCGTGGGGGACGCTGACGGTCAATGTCGTCGGCTGTTTCGTCATCGGCGTCTTCGCCGAAATGATCGCGCGCAGGTTCTACGCTTCGCCGGAACTGCGGTTGCTGCTGATCACTGGATTCCTCGGCGGCTTCACGACGTTCTCCGCCTTTTCCCTCGATGCCATCTCGCTCTTCGAACGCGGCGCAGTGATAGCCGGGGCGGCCTACATGATCGCAAGCGTGGGCCTTTCCATGGCTGCCGTTATCGCAGGCCTCGCGATCATGCGGGCCATCTTCTGAGATTACGATTTCCGTTTTCAGGAAAAATGCTCTAAAGCCTGCGACAAAGGCCGCGCTTGGCGCGAGCGACAGTTTTCCGAAAGAATATAGATGGCTGGCATTGAACATATAAAGGTGGAACCGGACGAAGCGGGCATGCGGCTCGATCGCTGGTTCAAGATCCATTTCCCCGGGCTCGGCTTCGGTCCGCTTCAGAAGCTCATGCGCTCTGGGCAGGTGCGCGTCGATGGTGGGCGCGTCAAAACCGATGCGCGCGTGCAGCCCGGACAAGTCGTGCGCGTCCCGCCGCTGGATGTCGATGCTAGATTGAAAAACACACCGATCGCCAGTCACGATCTGAAGCATTCGGGCGATTACGAACTGCTGCAGCGCATGGTGCTGCATGAAGACGACAAGGTGATCGTTTTGAACAAGCCAGCCGGCCTTGCAGTGCAGGGCGGGTCCGGCGTGACGCGGAATGTCGACAAGATGCTTGAAGCCTGGACCAGCCCGAAGGGCGAGAAGCCGCGGCTGGTGCATCGTCTCGACCGCGACACGTCAGGCGTCCTGGTCATCGCCCGTACCCGGGGTGCCGCACAAAAGCTGACGGCCGCCTTTCGCGAGCGCGATACCAAGAAGACATACTGGTCTCTGGTGAAGGGCGTGCCGCGCAAGCACGAGGACAAGATCTCCACCTGGCTGGTCAAGGAAGCGACGCCGGACGGCGACCGCATGCGTGTTGCCAAGCATGGAGAGGATGGTGCCGATCACGCGATTTCCTATTATCGCGTCATCGAGACCGCCGCACAGAACCTCGCCTGGCTGGAGATGGAGCCCTATACCGGCCGCACACACCAGCTGCGCGTCCACGCGTTGCACATCGGGCATCCCATCATCGGCGATCCGAAGTATTTCGACGACGACCACAACTGGGATTTCCCCGGAGGCGTCCAGAAGAAGCTGCACTTGCACGCGCGCAAGATCGACATTCCGCATCCGTCGGGCGGACGCCTGCGCATCACCGCACCCCTGCCGCCGCACATGGTGCAGACCTGGAACCTGCTGGGGCTTGATCTTGCGTCGGCGGAAAGGGAAGACCAGGAATGAAACTGGCGCTGTTTGATTGCGATGGAACGCTGGTGGACAGCGCCGCGCTCATTCATGAAGTCATGGCGCGTACCTTCACACATTTCGGCTACGACAGGCCCGACGTATCGCTGACAAAGTCGATCATCGGCCTGACCCTCGACATCGCGATCGCGCGAATGCAGGCAAAGCCGCATGTCGACGACGAAGCCGTGGCAATGACAGCGCATTACAAGGCGATCTACGCTGACGTGCGCGATGAGCCGGGCATGGACGTGATGTTGTTTGACGGCATCAAGCCGCTCATCCAGACGCTGGCTGGCAAGAACGAAATCCTGATCGGTGCCGTGACCGGAAAGTCGCGGCGCGGTCTCGTGCATATCCTTGAGACGCACGGCTTTGCGCCGCATTTCATCGTTTCGCGTACTGCCGACGACTGTCCGTCGAAGCCGCATCCGGCGATGGTCATGGAGTGCTGCAGCGAAACAGGCATGAATCCAGCCGATACCATTGTCATCKGCGACGCCGTCTACGATATGCAGATGGCAAAGGCCGCGGGTGCAACCGCGGTGGGTGTTTCCTGGGGTTATGCCAGCGTCGAGGACCTGGTTGCCGCAGGTGCCGACAGTATCGCCTACCGTCCAGGCGACGTTTTGAAGCATTTTTCCTGAGGTGACGCCATGCGCGATCTGCTGAACGACCTGTCCGAAGGACTGAGCAATCCTGACCCGATCCGCCGCGCGCAGATCCAGATGAAGAAGCCGCTGCCGAAGCGCTTCTACAACACCGTATCCGTTGCCGCGCGTGACGAGGGATTTGCAGTCGAACTGGACGGCAAGCCGGTCCGGACGCCAGCACGTCAGATTCTGGCCCTCTCGACGCCGGCACTCGCGGAGCTGGTCGCCGCCGAGTGGCACGCGCAGGTCGATGTCATCGATCCGGCAAAGATGCCGGTGACGCGGCTCGTCAATACGGCAATCGACGGCGTGGCCACGGATATGCAGGCCGTCTTCGAAGACATCTTGCGCTTTTCGACCAGCGACCTCCTCTGCTACCGGGCTGACAGTCCTGAGGCGCTGGTGCAGCGGCAGGCGGAACGCTGGGATCCGGTGCTCGACTGGTACGCCAACGACCTGGGTGCCCGCTTCATGCTGATCGAAGGCGTCATGCATCACGATCAGCCACACGAGGCTATTGGCGCGTTCTCGGCTGTGTTGCGCAGACACAGCGGCGCAATGGCGCTCGCTGCCCTTCATACGATTACCACCCTGACCGGCTCTGCTTTGCTGGCGGTCGCCTTTGCCGAAGGCTTTCTGCGGATGGAAGAGGTTTGGTCGCTTGCCCATCTCGATGAAGACTGGACAATCGAGCATTGGGGTAGCGACGAAGAGGCCGAAAAGAGACGGGCGCAGCGTTTCGAAGACTTCAAAGCGGCCGTGAGTGTTTTTTTGGCGTTGAGAGACTGAAACAGGTTGCCTTGATGCCTGTTATGGCGAAAATCTGCGACTCTATCGGGGGCGGGCGCGGGTTTTCTATATGAATTGGCTTAGGTCGAGTTTTTTTCGGGTCGCGTTGATCTGCGTGGCGCTGACATCCTGCGCTACCTTCTTCTCCAGAGGGCAGCCGTCGCCTGTGTACGATGTTCGCAATGTCGTGGTATTGGCCGGGCCCAACATCCCGGCGACAGTGCTTGCCGGGGTCGGCGATCGCGTCAACAAAGCAATCAATGCGACAGTGCGGACCGAGGTCTATCCTCGCGTTGTCCTGACCATTCGGGTCCTTTCCGTTCAGAAGGGGCAGGGCTACGACAAAAAGCACAGCGTTGCCAAGGTGACGGTCGATGCCGCATCGGTGGATGACGGTACTGTGATTGCAGTCAGCTCGTTCGAGGTCAACAGTAAATCAAACAGCGCAGATGCAGCCGACGAAATCCTGGCCGAGGACATCTCGGCCCGGATACGTTCCATATTTTCCCTTAGTGCCGGCCACGCATAAAACATGAGCCGCATGCGCGGCGAGGGGTGTCCATGAAGGAAATTCTCATAGAACTCGAGCGTCGCCGCGGTGTCGCCCGGCTGGGCGGAGGGCAGCAGCGCATCGATGCGCAGCACAAGCGCGGCAAGCTGACGGCACGCGAGCGTATCGACCTGTTCCTAGACGAAGGGTCGTTCGAGGAGTTCGACATGTTCGTCGAACACCGGTCTACGGATTTCGGCATGGACAAGAGTCGGATCGCCGGCGATGGCGTTGTGACGGGCTGGGGAACGGTCAGCGGCCGGACCGTTTTCGTGTTCGCCAAGGACTTCACGGTCTTCGGGGGCTCGCTTTCGCAGGCGCACGCCGAAAAGATCATGAAAGTGCAGGACATGGCGTTGAAGAACCGCGCGCCGATCGTCGGCATTTACGATGCCGGTGGCGCGCGCATTCAGGAAGGTGTCGCGGCGCTCGGCGGTTATGCCGAGGTCTTCCAGCGCAACGTGCTGGCATCCGGCGTCATCCCCCAAATTTCCGTCATCATGGGGCCATGCGCCGGCGGGGATGTGTATTCGCCTGCCATGACCGACTTCATTTTCATGGTGCGCGACAGTTCCTACATGTTCGTGACCGGTCCTGATGTAGTGAAGACGGTCACCAACGAGACCGTGACAGCGGAGGAGCTTGGCGGGGCGTCGGTACATACGACACGGTCTTCGATTGCCGATGGGGCATATGACAACGACGTCGAGACGTTGCTGCAGGTTCGCAGGCTGATCGATCTGTTGCCGCAATCGAACACTTCGGCCGTGCCGGAAATCGCTTGCTATCAGTCGGTAACCGAAACGGATGCCTCGCTGGATACGCTGGTGCCTGGGAACGCCAACAAGCCTTATGACATCAAGGAACTGATCCTGAAGACCGCAGATGAGGCTGATTTCTTCGAGATCCAGCCGAGTTTCGCCGGGAATATCGTCTGCGGCTTCGGGCGAATCGAAGGATCAACCGTCGGCTTTGTCGCCAACCAGCCGATGGTGCTGGCCGGTGTGCTCGATAGCGATGCGTCGCGTAAGGCGGCGCGTTTCGTGCGCTTTTGCGATTGCTTCAACATTCCGATCGTGACTTTCGTCGACGTGCCAGGGTTCCTGCCGGGCACGGCGCAGGAGTATGGCGGGCTGATCAAGCACGGCGCCAAGCTGCTCTTTGCCTATGCCGAGGCGACCGTTCCGAAGCTCACCGTGATTACGCGCAAGGCCTTTGGCGGCGCCTATGACGTCATGGCGTCCAAACACCTTCGCGGCGACCTTAACTATGCCTGGCCGACGGCGCAGATCGCGGTCATGGGTGCCAAGGGCGCGGTGGAGATCATCTTCCGCAAGGACATCGCCGATCCGGAAAAGATCGCCGAGCATACGAAGATGTACGAGGACCGATTCCTGTCTCCCTTCGTCGCTGCCGAGCGCGGTTATATCGATGAGGTCATCATGCCGCATTCGACACGCAGGCGGCTTGCGCGTGGTCTCAGGATGCTTCGCAACAAAGATCTGGCCAATCCCTGGAAGAAACACGACAACATTCCACTCTAGAGAGTAAAAAGTGGGGAAAACCAAACAAAATCAAGAGGAAGTGATCGCACGTCAGCGATCCGTGTCTTCATTCCTCTTTGTGAAGCAGCTAACGCTCGGCTGTCATTACACAAAAGGAGAGTTTTCATGTCGAGTTTGGAACGTCTGAACGCATATCAACCCTATGCGCTTGCCGCTCTCAGGATCATCACTGCCTTGCTGTTCATCGAGCATGGCACGATGAAGCTTTTTGCTTTCCCCGCTGCACAGATGGAAGGCTCGCTGCCGCCCCTGATGCTCTTTGCCGCTCTTCTTGAAGTGATCGGCGGTATTCTTATTCTGATTGGCTTCTTGACCCGACCCGTTGCCTTTATCCTCTCCGGCCAGATGGCGTTCGCCTATTTCATGGCGCATTATCCGAAGACCTTCTATCCCGCCCTCAATGGTGGCGATGGCGCGGTCCTGTTCTGCTTCATCTTCTTGTTCTTGGTCTTTGCGGGCGCAGGCGCGTTTTCGGTCGATCGGCGCAAGGCCGCCTAAGAGAATAAAGCTGTGGCCGAGGCGCGTTGGCCACAGCTTCGCCTCATGCCGCCAATTTCAGGCCGCCGATGCCGGCGACGATCAAGCCGATGCAAAGCAGGCGTGCAGCGGTGGCGGAATCGCCAAGCAGCCAAATCCCAAGCAGGACCGTTCCAACCGTCCCGATTCCAGTCCATACGGCGTATGCTGTGCCGATCGGCAGGGTCTTGACAGCAAGGCCCAGCAGAATGACGCTGACCACCATCGAGATCGCCGTCAGGACGGTCGGAACAGGGCGCGTGAACCCGTCGGTATACTTCAGGCCGATCGCCCATCCGCATTCAAAAAGTCCAGCGAGAAACAGTAAAAGCCATGCCATTCGATTCTCCGTGTGAGGCGTTGAGCCCGCTCCCCGCGACGCGTGCGTCCCTGACCGAACCGGTCAACGCCATGTCGTGACAGTCAAAGCGAGGCTCCTCGCCAGGTAGGAAGGCGCATCGCCTGCATACCACCCGTTTCTTGCGCGCTAGGCCAGTCTCTCCGCGTGCCATCGCAGATGATCGTCCATAAAGCTCGAAATGAAGTAGTAGGAGTGGTCGTAGCGCTCGTGCATGCGCAGCGTCAGCTTGATGTCGGTCTCCGCGATAGCCTCCTCGAAGAGCCACGGCCGGAGACCGTTTTCGAGAAAGCCGTCGGCCTTTCCCTGGTCGATCAGGAACTCCGGGAAGCGTGCTCCGTCGCTGACCAGGGCGCAGGCGTCGTACTTGCGCCAGGCAGCGCGATCGGGACCAAGATATTTTTCAAGCGCGGGCGCAGACCAGTCGGCGGTCGAGGGTTCGACGATCGGGGCAAAGGCGGAGCAGCTCCTGAAACGTTCGGGATTCTTGAGGGCTATGGTGATCGCGCCGTGGCCGCCCATGGAATGACCGAAGATGCCCTGGCGGCTCATGTCCATGCGAAAGTGCTGGCTGACATAGGCGGGGAGTTCCTCAGTGATGTAGCTGTACATCTGATAGTTCCCGGACCAAGGCTCCTCGGTTGCATCGAGGTAGAAGCCGGCGCCTTTGCCCATCTGCCAGTTGGTAAGTTCGTCCGGTACGTCATTGCCGCGCGGGCTCGTATCCGGGCAGACGATGATGAGCCCGAGTTCGGCGGCCATGCGCCGGTATTCACCCTTTTCCATGACGTTGGCATGGGTGCAGGTCAGGCCCGAGAGGTACCAGAGGACCGGGCAGGGCCCGTTGATCGCCTGCGGCGGCACGAAGACCGCAAACGTCATATCGCATTTGCAGGCTTCGGACGCATGCGTGAATACGCCCTGCATGCCGCCGAAAGCGGTCGCCTGGGAAAGGATGTTCATTCTAGTCTCCGGTCTTTGGGACAGCGGCCTTGGCGCGACGGCACAGGCGATCAAATGTTTCGAGGAAGCGAGATCGGTCCTTCGGGCTGAAGGCGGCGTTGTAGCCCTTGCTTTCGCCGGTTTCCCTGAGATGGGCGCCAAGGTCCCGCATGGCGCTTGCCATGCCGATGTTCGTGTCGTCGAACACGCGACCGGTCGGGCCGCTGACGAACGCACCGGTTGCGACACAACGAACGGCAAGAGGCACGTCGGCGGTAACCACGAGGTCACCTTGTCCGGCGTGCTCGGCGATCCAGTTGTCGGCCGCGTCGAAGCCGCTGGAGACGATCACGTTGTGGACCATCGGATCGCGCGAAGGGCGCAGGCCCGAATTGGCGACGAAGGTCACCTCGATGCCATGACGTTCGGCAACCTTTAGGATTTCCTGCTTGACCGGGCAAGCGTCTGCGTCAACGTAGATCATCGTGGTGCCCGTATCATATCGACATGCGGTATACCGTCCTCGAGATATTCCTGCGAGGTCGTGGCGAAGCCAAAGCTGCAGTAAAAACGGACCAGATGGCTTTGCGCCGACAATGCGATGGGTTCGTTCGGGAAAAGGCGATCGCAGATGGCGATGGCCTCGCGCATGACGGCTTCGCCCAAGCGCTTGCCGCGATGGGTCGGAGACACGACGACCCTGCCGATTCTGGTAGGTGCCGCCGGCAGCGCAGGTGCGAACAACCGACAGGACGCCGTCAGTTCGCCATTGTGTCTGAGGCATAAATGCAAGGCATCCGCATCCTTGCCATCAAGCTCGGGATAGGGACAATTCTGCTCTACGACGAAGACATCGACGCGCATCTTAAGGAGGTCGTACAGCTCGACGGCGGAAAACTCTTCGAGCCTCCGCACATCGACGCTGTAGGCGCAGGCAGTCATCAGTAGACGACCACGCCGCGGATACTTTCGCCGGAATGCATCAGCTCGAAGCCCCTGTTGATGTCTTCGAGCGGCATGGTGTGGGTGATCATCGGGTCGATCTGGATCTTGCCGTCCATGTACCAGTCGACGATTTTCGGCACATCGGTACGGCCGCGGGCACCACCGAAAGCCGTGCCCATCCAGTTACGGCCGGTGACGAGCTGGAACGGACGGGTGGAGATTTCCTGGCCGGCACCGGCAACGCCTATGATGACCGACTTTCCCCAGCCGCGGTGCGAGGATTCCAGCGCCTGGCGCATGACCTTGGTGTTGCCGGTGCAATCGAACGTGTAGTCCGCGCCGCCGATCAGGTCGCCGTTGCGCTTCGTCATGTTGACGAGGTGCGGTACGATGTCGTCGCCGACTTCCTTCGGATTGACGAAGTGCGTCATGCCGAACTTTTCGCCCCAGGCCTTGCGGTCGTTGTTGATGTCGACGCCGATGATCATGTCGGCACCGGCAAGGCGAAGGCCCTGCAGAACGTTCAGGCCGATGCCGCCGAGACCGAAGACGATGGCGGTCGCGCCGATTTCCACTTTGGCCGTGTTGATCACGGCGCCGATGCCTGTCGTGACGCCGCAGCCGATGTAACAGATCTTGTCGAACGGTGCGTCGGGATTGACCTTGGCGAGCGCGATCTCCGGCAAGACGGTGAAGTTGGCGAAGGTCGAGCAGCCCATATAGTGATGGATCTTGTCCTTGCCGATCGAGAAGCGTGACGTGCCGTCAGGCATCAGGCCCTGGCCTTGCGTTGCTCGGATCGAGGTGCAGAGGTTGGTTTTGCGCGACAGGCAGGAATAGCACTCGCGGCATTCCGGGGTGTAAAGCGGAATGACGTGGTCGCCCTTCTTGACCGAGGTCACGCCAGGACCGACATCGACAACGACGCCCGCACCTTCATGGCCGAGAATTGCCGGAAAGAGGCCTTCCGGGTCGGCGCCGGAGAGCGTGAAATCATCCGTATGGCAGATGCCGGTCGCCTTCACCTCGACCAGCACTTCTCCGGCACGCGGCCCTTCAAGCTGCACGGTCATGACTTCGAGCGGTTTTCCAGCCTGTACGGCAACGGCGGCGCGAACGTCCATCTTGGGGTTCTCCAATGCTGATTTGATCGCGCGGACTTTTGCACACGGGGCGAGGACGGCTCAAGGGAAAACCCGTCATCGGCGCCGATTTCCTTGTCCGGTGAGCAGGTTGCGCCGATCTCTGTGCTGGTTGCGTCAGAAAAGGTTGCCGACTGCAAATACGATCGCATAGCCGTGCATGGCAATGGCAGCATAGAGGCCGAACCCAACCAGCATTCGCTCGGGATCCGTCATCTCCTCGAGCTTCTGGCGGGGTTTGGCGGATCGCGCTCCGATCAGGCTGACGATGGTAAAAACCAGCAGCCCCACCATCAACATAGTCGCGGAGAGGCCGATCTCAAAGCCGATAAGGAGGATGCAAAGGGTAACGAAAAAGCTGGCGGCAATCTGCGACCACCTGGTGCGGAAAATCTGCCGCAAGACCTGCCCACCGTCGAAGCGATGCATGGGCAGGAGGTTGAGCAAGTTGAATGCACCCAAAATCAACAGGAAAACCAGCAAGGGGGAGCTTGAAGCCGCCGGGAATAGTCCCTTGTCGGCGAGTTGGTGGGCAACGATGAGGATCGGAACGAGGAATGCCGACATTCCCGCCCCCATCAGCGCGCAGGTCGCGACTTCGAACAGCGAACGGTAAGGCCTGCCGCCGATCGCCAACCCGCCCAGCAGCGGCACGAAGATCATCCTGACCGACGCATGACCGAACATCCGGTAGGCGGCCATGTGTCCCAGTTCATGCAGGGCGATCACCAGCGTTAAAAACGTCGACATCATCAGACCTTGCATTGTGAGACCCAGGAATGGCCACAGAAGAAGGGTAGACAGGACGGCAAGTCCAACCTGGACGAGCGGGTGCTCGAAATGGCCCTGTGGGCGCGATTCACCGGTCTTCAGCCACCCCTCCAACGCCCGCATTTCACGCCTCAGGGCAACGTAGCGGAAAATCAGGAAGGCAAGACCGCGATAGCGATCGGTCTGGTCGATCTCAAGCAGTGCACCGTCGGGCGTCGGGCGGACGATGCGACGCTCGCGAAAGTCTTTCCAAAAGGATGGATCCAGTGTGCTGTCGTCGATGACGGACGATTGGAAGCCGTGAGCATTGCCCGATACCGCGGACAGCGGTTCAAGAGCGAGCAGCCTGCGCAGAGGCAGGCCATTCTTGTCCGGGTGCGTGTAGGTCTGCTCGACAACGCCGCGGCGGCTTGCAAGCGGCTTGCTGGTGATCACCGAGTGGTGCCAGTCTCCGGCCGCTCCCGCAGGGTGCATGGCGCTCCAGAGGGTCTCAGGCGAACATGGGAAGGTTCGGCTCAGGTGCAGCGTCCTGATCCCGAGCGGTAGGCGCATCAATAGCCCCAGCAAGCCGAGATTGATGAACAGCAGCAGGATCGCCGATTGCAGCACAGTCATTTGCGCACTCCATCCGGCAGATTGCCGGATGGCCCCATTTTAGGTCCCGACCCGTTAACGAAAGCGAATCGTTTCCTGATGCCGTCCCGTGCCAAAAAGGCTCAGGCAAACTCCATGATCACCGCCAGGACAGCCAGACTTTCGCCAGCTTTGGCATTGATCTTGCCGACGGTCAGGTCGCGCTCGGCGCGCAGAACGTTTTCCATCTTCATTGCTTCGACAACGGCAAGCGTTTCGCCCGCCTTGACCTCCTGACCCTCAGTCACGGCAATCGAGACCACGAGCCCCGGCATCGGGCAAAGCAGAAGCTTCGACGTGTCGGGCGGCAACTTGACCGGCATCAGCTTGTCCAGCTCTGCGTGGCGAGGCGTGAAGACCTTGGCCTTCACCGACAGGCCCTGCCAATCGAGCCTGATGCCGTTCAGGATCGGCCGAAGCTGCGCGGTGACGCTGACTTTTCCGACCTTTCCGCGCCAGACCGGATCGCCCGGTCTCCAATCGGTGACAATATTGACGACCGTGCCGCCGATAGCCATGTCCATCTCGAATGGGATGGTGACCAGCCCGTCGAGCAGCCGGATGTCAACGTATTGCTCATTGAGCTTCACAGCCCATTCCTCGCGAAGCGCGCCGGAGGCGGAGTGCAGCCGGTCGTCAAAGCGCTCTCGCCGGTTCGCCTCGATCAGCGCGGCTGACAGGGCGATTGCCGCGAGGCTTGCCTGCTGCCCGTCGTCGGGCATCATTGGAGCAAAGCCGTGCGGATATTCTTCGGCAATAAAGCCGGTCGACAGGCGGCCCTCGCGCCAGCGTGGATGTTTCATCAGGGCAGAAAGGAATGGTACATTGTGTTCGATGCCATCGACCACGAAGCCGTCCAGGGCTTGGCCCATCGCCTCGATCGCCTCGAGACGCGTCGGCGCCCAAGTACAAAGCTTGGCGATCATCGGGTCGTAGTACATGGAGATCTCCGCACCTTCGAAGACGCCCGTATCATTGCGAACGATGGCATTGCCGGACCGACCTTCCGCCGGCGGCTGATAGCGTGTCAAACGGCCGATGGAGGGCAGGAAATTGCGGTAGGGATCTTCGGCGTAGAGCCGGCATTCGATCGCCCAGCCGTTCAGTTTGATGTCGCCTTGCACGAACGGAAGCTTTTCGCCTGACGCAATACGGATCATCTGCTCGACGAGATCGATGCCTGTCACCAGTTCGGTCACGGGATGTTCGACCTGCAGGCGCGTATTCATTTCAAGGAAGTAGAAATTGAGATCGCGATCGACGATGAACTCGACCGTGCCGGCGCTCTGATACTCCACGGCCTTGGCGAGTGCCACGGACTGTTCGCCCATGGCCGCACGCGTCGCCTCGTCAAGGAAAGGCGAGGGCGCCTCTTCGGCGACCTTCTGGTTTCGGCGCTGGATGGAGCACTCACGCTCACCGAGATAGACGACATTGCCATGTGCGTCGGCCAGGACCTGGATCTCGATGTGACGCGGATCCACGACGTACTTCTCGATGAAGACGCGATCATCGCCGAAAGAACTCTTCGCCTCGGAACGCGCGCGATCGAAGCCATCGCGCACCTCGGCCTCGCTCAAGGCGATCCGCATTCCCTTGCCGCCACCGCCAGCAGATGCCTTGATCATGACGGGATAGCCGATTTCGGCGGCGATCCTTTCGGCGTGTACGGCGTCCTCGATGACCCCGAGATAACCGGGAACGGTGGACACCCTGGCGGCATTGGCGAACTTCTTCGATTCGATCTTGTCGCCCATGGCCCTTATCGCCTTGGGCTTCGGACCGATGAAAACAATGCCCTCCTTCTCGAGGGCTTCGCAGAACGAAGCCCGCTCGGACAGGAAACCATAGCCCGGATGGACCGCCTGCGCGCCGGTTTGCTTGCAAGCGGCGATGATCTTTTCCGCCACGAGATAGCTTTCGGCGGCCGCAGCGGGACCGATGTGAACGGCCTCGTCGGCCATCTCGACGTGGAGCGCATCCCGGTCGGCATCCGAATAGACGGCGACGGTCGCAATTCCCATGCGGCGCGCGGTCTTGATGACGCGGCAAGCGATCTCGCCGCGATTCGCGATCAGGATTTTCTTGAACATGAAGACTCCACCCGTGACATGTGCTCCGGAGTTTTACGCAGAAAGACCAGAACGCACAATCAGGCGAAATACGAACATGCGGCCGGGATCACGCGACAGCCGTCTCGCTGCCGAAGGTGTCATCGACGATGCGCAGCCAGCGGCTGCGTCGAGCCGGTTCGGCGTACTCGACGAGCCGCAGGCCCTCCAGAATGCTTGCCCAGCGCGGATGATTGGCCGTGGGCAACGTTTCCTCACCGATCCGCATGAGAACGCCCCAGGTCAGCGGCTGAACGTTGACGTCGCCGCCGTCACAGATGCCACGGAGAATACGCATGACATAGTCGACATCCTGGCGCGTGATGCCTTTGCGATCAACGGAGCGGCAGAGCTGATAGCCCCCCACATGCTGCGAAATGGCGAGACGAAGCTGATCAAGCGCAAAAGCGCGCAACTCGTCGGGGACATGCGCGGCAATCTCGATCACATGAAGAACGAGCTCCAGCTCCAGCGCAGAGTTTACAACGCCATCGGTCGCAACCACACGCATCAGCCACGCGACGTTTATCTCGTCGAGCGATCCCTGCGGATAGCTGTGATTGACGATGAATGCGGCGAGTTGCTCCACGAAGAAAGCACTCCATTCCGGGCATTTTTCAGGGCAGGAATTGTTCAGCGCCAGCATGACGACGACGTCGTCCGGTGTCCGGATTCCGTCCGGAAAGCTGTACTTGCGCAGCAGGCCGATATCCTCGACGGCCAGCCGATGCTTTCCGGCAATGACACATGCCGGAAAAGCGAGGCGAAATTCGCTCATCTTTTATCTCCAGGCCTCATCATGAAGCCGAAGATTCTTCTAGCGCCAGCAAATTGACGATCCCTCAATATGTGAGGTTAACGAACAATTGGCGCAATCACGCCGCTTTTAATGACCGCGCCTGGATGCGCTCGCGCCATATGATGAAGAGGCCCGACGCAACGATGATCAGGATGCCGATCCACTTCGAAAAGCTGGGAAAGTCGCCGAACAGCGCGTAGCCGAGAACGGTCGCCGAGATGATCTCGAAGTACTGGAAGGGCGCCAGGAGCGATAGCGGCGCCATGCGGAACGCCCTGACGACGATCATATGGACATAGCCGGAGAGCGAACCCAGAATCATAAGCAGGACGAGTCCGAGACCGGACGAAGGCAGCGACACTTCGAAATCGCTCACACCCAAACCGTTTCCAACGAACAATGCGGCCGTCATGAACAGTGTACCGCCGATGCCGGCCATGGTCTGCATCGTCAAGGGTGAGTCCGCCATGCCGATCGCTCGATTCATGAAGAGATAGAGCGAAAACAGAAACGCGCAGGCCACAGGCAGTAACGCCTTGAGGCCGAAGATCTCATAGCTCGGCTGGATGACGATCATCGCGCCGCCGAAGCCGACGACGATCGCCGTCCACCGCCGCCAGCCGACCTTCTCGCCGAGAAACAGGGCAGAGAGGCCCGCGAGCATGAAGGGCTCGACAAAATAGATCGCGAATACGTCGGCCAGCGGCATGTATTTGACGGCAACGAAAAACAGCAGGCTGGCCGCGCCATGCAGCGCGCCGCGAAGCAGGTTCATCCATGGCCGTTTGGCATGCAGCGCCTTCCAGCCGAAAATGGCGAAGAGAATCGGCAGCGTGCAGACCAGTTGAAAGAAAAACCGATAAAAGGTGACCTGGCCGGGCGACATGCCCTCGAACGTCGCCATGTACTTGGCGATGGCATCCATCGCCGGCAGGACGATCATAGCACCCGCCATAAGGAGCATGCCTTGAAGCGGATTGTGGTGTTCGAAATCGGTTTTCATTCTTGAAAATTTCGTGGAAAGGTCCGTCGCCTATACAGAAATAGTAAACAATGGTGAAGGCTCGAATGTCGATCAGGCCATGGTTCCAAAAGCCGGAGCGTAGTCGACCCTGCCCGTCGTCGCGCAAGAAGTGCCGGCAAGCGGCAGCACCATGAAATGCGGACCCGCATATGGCGACGAAAAGCCGGCCGCGAGGTCGGTGCGAAAACCGAAGCGGCCGTAGTAGTCCGCATCGCCCAATACAAAGACCGCCGTCCACCGATCGGCCTTGGCGCGCATTATGGCAGCGTTTGTCAGCGCCGCACCGATCCCCCGATTCTGGTGGCTGGGCAGAACGGACAGCGGTGCCAGACCAAGAGCACGAAACGGAGCCGACATCGGCGAAAGCATGACGTGGCCGACGATCGCGTTACCGTCCGTGGCCACGAGCGAAATGGCAGCATCTCCGTCTTGACGGAGGCGCTCGACCAAAATGGCCTCATCGCGTTGACCGAATGCCTCTTCAACGACGGAGCCAACAGCGGCGGCATCATTCTCGTTTTCGTCCCGGATGATCATCTGGGCACCATAGGCAGAATCAACGAGGACGCAATCGTGCGACGCGCAAGGCTCGGCGAAATCGCGACGAGCCGAAAAACAGCGTATCGGCACGACGAATCGCACGGCTCAGCTCATCGCATGCGTAAGCTAGCCAGAAGCTTCGGTCCAAAGGGCAGGTGGCAGCTGAGTTCGACGTCACGGGGGGCGAAAACCAATGGCTCGAAGCCAATCAGATCGCGCGCCGCTCCGGCAAGAACGGGTCGATCAAAACTCAGAAGCATAACTATCTGAAGTCTCACACTCTGGTGAGAAATGGTGCGGTCGAGAAGACTCGAACTTCCACGGGTTGCCCCACAGCGACCTCAACGCTGCGCGTCTACCAATTCCGCCACGACCGCATCGTGGTAGGTGCCGGTTTGTGCCGGCGACGCAGCATGTAGCAAAAGGATTCCGGGGACACAAGTGCGATGTGACAGATTTTTTCAAGTGAAGTGACAGCGTTTGAATCGGCAGCGAAACGGAGCCATATAGAAGCTCGAGCGAAGGCCTGCAAAGACGAGGCGGGCGACAAGGATTGGCCATGTTACGCACAGATCTCGAGTTTTCCATGATTCCGATTGCCGGTTCGCGCCCAGTCCGGTGGCGTATCGCCGACGGGCTCGTGCCTTATGTGGAGGCTGTGGATATCATGGAGCGGGAAGTCGCGGCGATAGCGGACGGCGGCGATGAGCTGGTCTGGCTCGTGGAGCATCCGCCGCTTTACACCGCCGGCACCAGTGCCGATGCCAAGGATCTTGTGCAGCCGGATCGCTTTCCCGTGTTTGCGACGGGCCGTGGAGGCGAATACACCTATCATGGCCCCGGTCAGCGAGTGGCCTATGTCATGCTCGACCTCAAGCGCCGGCGTCAAGACGTTCGCGCATTCGTCGCGGCGCTCGAAGACGTGATTATCCGCACGCTCGATTCGATGAACATCCGCGGCGAGCGTCGGGAAGACCGTGTTGGCGTATGGGTCCGGCGGCCCGAGAAGCCGCCGCTGCCTGATGGAACGATGGCCGAAGACAAGATCGCAGCGCTCGGTATCCGGCTCCGGAAATGGGTGACCTTTCATGGCCTGTCACTGAATGTGGAGCCCGATCTCGATCACTTCGGAGGAATCGTTCCTTGCGGTATCTCGGCGCACGGGGTTACCAGCCTCGTCGACCTAGGCTTGCCCGTGATGATGGCGGATGTGGATATTCGGCTTCGCGAGGCGTTCGAATCGATTTTCGGCGAGACCGTGAACGACGCTCAGCACACACTTTGACGGCGAGCGGAATAGGGCCGGTCTACCGGCCCTATCGGTTCCTGAAGCCCTGCTATTTGTCGCCGACATCGCGGCAGGCGTCGGTATGAGAAGCACCGCCGTCGCCGCCTTGGGTATGGACCTTGCTGCTCTTTAACATGTAGCTGCAGTCCGGAAGCGGCTTGATGCTCGCTGTCGCCATCCTGTCGACCTTCGCCGCGACATGGACCGGTGCGAACCCGTCGCTGTCATTGTTGTAGTCGTTCGAATACTCAGACGCCTTGTGTTGTGCGTAGTGGACGGCCTTGGGCGGTGCCGTCTTGACGGGAGAGAAGCCGTCACTGTCGTTCGAGTAGTCGTTGGAATATTGAGGTTGGGCGAAGGCCGTGCCCACCATTCCGAAGGCCAAAATTGCAGCAGCGGCGGCAAAACGAATACGCATTGTAGATCTCCTCAATCCATCGTTGTAAACAACGTGGTGTCAAACCCTCGGCAAAAATGAGTTCGCGCTTGAATTGAGGCGGGAATGTGAACGAAACGCACGGCAGAGCCGAACATTTTATCAAATGAAATCACGGCATCGCGACTGGATTTGATCGGTTTTTGATAATGCTCCGGCGGCTAGACTATAGGGCGCAGCGTAGGATTTACAGCAATCATGACGCGCCTTCATTGTGCTGAACAACTTCATGAACGATGCGCACCGCCTGCTTATTGCGCGCTGACGCTTGGGACAAAGCCACCAATGAGCGATTCCACCAGTTCGGGCGTAAGTTCGCTGAAGTGCGAGATGATCTGCGTCGGCTCAAGCGTCTCGATCGGAACATCGGAATAGCCGAAAGGGACTGCGATGGAGGGAACGCCTGCATTGCGCGCGACGAGGATGTCATTGGCGCTATCGCCGATCATGAGGACGCGGCGCGGATCGCCTCCCGCCATCTGGATCGTACCAAGCAGATGACCTGCGTCCGGCTTGCGGACGGCGAAGGTATCTCCGCCCGTGATCGCATCGAAGTATTCGGTCAGCTTCAGCTGATCCAACAGCGTGCGGGCCAGTGCTTCCAGCTTGTTGGTGCAGACGGCGAGCTTGTATCCGCTGGATCTCAGCTGGACCATTGCGCTGACGAGCCCGGGATAGGGTGTGGTACGGCCCGGCATATTTTCGCTATAATGGGCGATGAAACGGTCGAGCAGCGGAGGCAAGGCTTCCGGCTCAAGCGGATGCCCCTGCAGCTTGCAGGCACGCTCGATCATAACCTTGGCGCCGTGGCCGACCAGGTGCGTGAGATCGTCGTAGCCCACAGGGGCGAGACCGAGCGCGGCAATCGTATGATTCAGGCTTTCGACCAGATCGACATGGGTATCGAGAAGCGTTCCGTCGAGATCGAAGACGACAAGTGCAGGGGTCAAGGGATTTAGCCTGTTCGCTATTGGAATATGGTGCTGAGGTAAGTGATGAAGGCCGCAAAAGCAACGCTTTGCCGGTCGCGGTTGTGCGATCGGATATCTATCCCGGATTTCGAAAAGCGCAGTGCTATTTTGGCTTTCGTTTGGCAGGCGAGCCGTGTAAACAGCTCAACCAACGTAACATTTGGAGTAAGCGGCGCATGGATGCCCGCGAAATGAAGATCAGAGCCGCCGAAGCCGCACTCGCCCATGTGGAGAGCGGGATGCGCCTTGGAATTGGAACAGGCAGCACCGCGGAGGAATTCGTACGGCTGCTCGCGGAAAAAGTCGCGGACGGCTTCAGGGTGGAGGGCGTGCCGACGTCGGAACGGACCGCCCGGCTTTGCGTTGAACTCGGTGTACCGCTGAAGTCTCTGGACGAGTTGCCGCAACTCGATCTCACCATCGACGGTGCAGACGAGATCGACGCCGGTCTCCGGTTGGTCAAGGGCGGCGGCGGTGCGCTATTGCGCGAGAAGATCGTCGCGGCCGCCTCCAACCGTGTGATTGTCATCGCGGACGAAACGAAGCTGGTACAGACCCTCGGGGCATTTCCATTGCCGATCGAAGTCAACATCTTCGGCCTCGTGTCGACGCGGATGGCGATCGAAAAGACAGCGTCGAAACTCGGGCTCACCGGCAGTCTGACGCTTCGCCAATCCGGCGACGGAGTTTTCACCACAGACGGCGGACACTATATAATCGATGCATCTTTTGGCCGCATTCCTGATGCAGAGGCGCTCTCAAACGAGTTGAACTCGATACCCGGCGTCGTGGAACACGGACTCTTTCTCAATATGGCCGCGCTTGCGATTATCGCCGGCCCAGATGGCGCACGCGAGCTGCGGGCAAACAGGTAACAGGAGCTATGAAACTCATGATTAAATTTGCAGGTCTTGGCCGTTTTGCTGCTGCGACCGTCATCCTTTCGGGAGTTGCGTTCAGCTCTGCCGTCCAGGCTCAGGAAGCATCCCCGGAACAGTTGAAGGCAGCACGGGCGGCGATCAATGCGATCGGCGCGACGACGCAGTTCGATAACATTCTGCCGGGCCTGGCTGAACGGCTCAAGGCAGACCTGATCCAGGATTCGCCGAACTACCAGGACGCAATCACTGCCGAGGTCGACAAGCAGGCGCTTGCACTTGCACCGCGCCGCGCCGATCTCGAAAAGGAAGCTGCGCTGACCTACGCAAAGGCATTTTCGGTCGAGGAACTGAATGCCATTGCCGCATTCTACAGCTCGCCGGTCGGCCAGAAACTGCTCAAGGACGGCCCGATCGCATCGCGCGAGACGGTCAAGGCAGCCGATATCTGGGCGCAGGGCATTTCGCGCGACCTGCAGAAGCAGACAAGCACCGAACTCAGCAAAGTGATCAAGGCCGCACCTGCTCCGGCAGCTGACCCGGCCGCCGCGCCCAAGCCTGCTGCAAAGCCATAACACGTCCATTGCTATTGCTTCGAAAGCCCGGCTTCGTCCGGGCTTTTGCTTTTCTGGCGATCGATACTATATCAGTCGCGTCCTCGCAGCCGATTCCATCCGGAGCTTCCCATGACATCCTATGATTACGACCTCTTCGTCATTGGCGGCGGTTCCGGTGGCGTGCGCAGCGCCCGAGTAGCCGCGGCGCTCGGCAAGCGGGTTGCGATCGCCGAGGAGTATCGCTACGGCGGCACTTGCGTCATCCGCGGATGCGTTCCGAAGAAGCTCTTTGTCTATGCCGCGCAGTATAGTGAACATTTCGAGGACGCCGCCGGCTTTGGCTGGACCGTCGGCGAAAGCTCTTTCGACTGGAAGAAGCTGATTGCCGCCAAAGACGCGGAAATCACGCGGCTGGAAGGTCTCTATAAGAAAGGCCTTTCCGGAGCGAATGCCGAAATCCTGGAGACGCGGGCCGAATTGTTCGATGCCCATACGGTGCGCCTGGTGAAGACCGGTCAGACGGTCACTGCCAAGACCATCGTTGTTGCGACCGGCGGGCAGCCAAACCCGCATGCGGCGCTGCCGGGGCACGACCTATGCATTTCTTCGAACGAGGCGTTTCATCTGGACGAACTGCCTCGATCGATCGTCATTGCGGGCGGTGGCTATATCGCCGTCGAATTCGCCAATATCTTCCACGGGCTCGGGGTCGAGACGACGCTCATCTACAGGGGGGCGGAAATCCTGTCCCGCTTCGACCATGACCTACGTCGCGGGCTGCATGAGGCGATGGTGGCGAAGGGCATTCGCATCCTGTGCCACGACATGTTGCAGCGTGTCTCCAAGAGCGGCGACGGCCTGTTGGTCGAGACCTTGAACAATGGTGCGCTGAATGCGGACGCGGTGATGCTCGCTCTTGGCCGGGTGCCGAACACCCAGGGGCTTGGGCTTGAAGCAGCCGGCGTCAAGACGGATGAGCGCGGCGCAATCATCGTTGACGAATACTCGCGCACCAGCGTCGACAACATTTATGCCTTGGGCGATGTCACCGATCGGGTACAGCTCACGCCCGTCGCGATTCATGAGGCGATGTGCTTCATCGAGACGGAGTACAAGAACAATCCGACAAAGCCGGATCATGAGACCATCGCCACCGCGGTGTTCTCGCAACCTGAGATCGGCACGGTCGGCCTGAGCGAAGAGGAGGCGGGCAAGCGCTACCAGGAGCTGGAAGTCTATCGCGCCCAGTTCCGGCCGATGAAGGCGACGCTTTCAGGCCGTGCCGAAAAGATGATCATGAAGCTGCTCGTCGATGCTGCCAGCCGCAAGGTCGTCGGAGCCCATATTCTTGGCCACGACGCTGGCGAAATGGCGCAGCTCCTCGGCATTACGCTGAAAGCCGGCTGCACCAAGGATGATTTCGACCGTACCATGGCAGTCCATCCGACCGCTTCGGAAGAACTCGTCACCATGTACGCGCCGAGCTATCGCATTTGCAATGGCGTGCGGGTCTGATGGTGCCGGTCAGCTGGTGATGCGCGGCATCCGGATGACCTTCAGGAACAGTGCCTTCATCGCCTCGGCGATGCCCTGCGTCGGTGTGACCTCGAAGTAGAGCCCGGGTGTGGCACACTCCTGCATTTTCGCGGGAATTTCGTTCTGGAAGGGCTTGATCCAAGTGGTGTACCAGCTGTTCTTGGGAAGCGGCAGATAGGTGGTGTAAAGCACCGCGATCTTCACTCCCTTGTCCTTCAGCGGTTTGCAGAAGGACGTGTCGATAGGCTCCTGGCAGCGGTCTCCGGTCTTGGCTTTGGTGCAGTTCGCCTTCTTGCTGTCGCCTACGCCGTCCGAGACAAAGAACAGGATTTTCTGCGGTTGCGATTCGGTGTTGCCGTCGCCAGGGTTTGTGATGATCTTGTTCATTTGCGCAAGTGCACTGTCGAAGCTGGTTTGCTGGTCGCTGTTGTAGCCCTGCTTGGGTATCGACATGAGAGTGACGGCACTCGTATAGGCGGCGACCTTGTCGAGGTCGGCGATCGGCGCCGAGATCGTGGTCAGATTGGCATCCTCTGCCTTCTTTCCAAAGGTATAGACGCCCATCCTGAACTGATTGTTCGACGCGCGCTCGGCCTTGGCCGTTTCGGTCAGCTTCTGGGTTGCCTGGCGCACGACGTCGACGCGCAGCGTGACACCATTGTTGCGAGCGATGTTGTAATAGCTGTTCTTATCCTCAACGCCCGCTTCTGAAACGATATGGCACGCAAAGGCGCAGGTATCGGACGTCTTCCTTTCCATTGTAGCGACGTCCGCGGGCGTTGCGCCGACGCCCATGGACGGCGTGTTGTCGAGCAGGATGTAGAAATCGATGAAGGAGGCAGTCTGGAACATTGCCGTGGCGGTACCGGCGATATTGACGTTCTGTCGTCCGAAGATCTGCATGAAGGTGGTCGGGACCGACGCTTTGAATGAAACGGAGGAGGTGAGCTTGTTCGCGGTTCTATTCACCTGTACGTCCACCGCCACCTGCCCAGCGGTCAACTCGCCCTGCATCTGGGCGCTGAAAATTCCGCGGGCGTCGTCCTTGCCGATGGTGATAGGGCCGTCGCCGGTCATTTTCATCGCTGCCGCGGCAGCGATCGACTTTTCCGCGATCGCGCCAACTGCAGCCGCGTCCGCAGCCGCGTAAAGCTGTGTCCGCAGGCTTAGCGCGTGTGCGAAATCGATCGCCATGCCTGCAGAGCCGATGAGCGGCACCATCAGAATGGCGGTCATGACGCCGAAATTGCCGGAGTTGTCGGCGAGGAAGCGGTTTAGTCTGCGCACGAAGCAATCCCACGTTCCACCATAGCATTGGTGTGTGAAGCGGGGTCTTCATGACCGCACCCTTTAAAAGTAAGGGTGGTTTCTATGGGGAAAACTTAAATTTGATACAAATCGTCTTGGTATACTGAACGTTAATGCCGCTGATGCGGTTTGAAATCGTGATGGCGAGTGCCTTTTTATACAGCGTGGTCGGCGACCTGTGGGCGTCAGAACGGAAACGCTGCTAGGCAAAATGGCGCTAAAGGTTTATAAGCCGCCCAACATTTTTAGGACGAGACATCCGGCACACACGCGGGATGCTGAAACAGGTGAGTGAGATGGCACAGAATTGGACTCCGAGCAGTTGGCGGCAAAAACCGATCCAGCAGGTTCCGGATTATCCGGATCAGGCGGCAGTGGCAGCAACGGAAGCTCAGCTTGCATCTTATCCACCGCTGGTCTTTGCCGGTGAAGCGCGCCGCCTGACGAAGCATCTCGCCAATGTAGCAGATGGCAACGGTTTTCTGCTGCAGGGCGGCGATTGCGCCGAAAGCTTCGCTGAGCATGGCGCGGACAACATCCGCGACTTCTTCCGCGCATTCCTCCAGATGGCCGTTGTCCTGACTTTTGGGGCGCAGTTGCCTGTCGTTAAGGTGGGCCGCATTGCCGGTCAGTTCGCCAAGCCGCGCTCCTCGGGCATCGAGACCCTGGACGGCGTCTCGCTCCCGAGCTATCGCGGCGACATCATCAACGGCATCGAATTCACGGAAGAGGCCCGCATCCCCAATCCCGAACGTCAGGCCATGGCATACCGCCAGTCGGCCGCGACGCTCAACCTGCTGCGTGCTTTCGCGATGGGCGGCTATGCCAACCTCGAGAACGTGCATCAGTGGATGCTTGGATTCGTCAAAGACAGCCCGCAGGGCGAGCGATACCGCAAGCTTGCGGACCGTATCAGCGAAACCATGGATTTCATGAAGGCGATCGGAATCAGCTCGGAAAACAATCCGAGCCTGCGGGAGACCGATTTCTTCACCAGCCATGAAGCGCTGCTGCTCGGCTACGAAGAAGCCCTGACCCGCGTCGACTCCACGTCGGGCGACTGGTACGCGACCTCCGGCCACATGATCTGGATCGGCGATCGTACGCGTCAGGCCGATCATGCGCATGTCGAGTATTGCCGGGGCATCAAGAACCCGATCGGCCTGAAGTGCGGCCCGTCTCTGCAGGCAGACGACCTTTTGAACCTGATCGACATCCTGAACCCGACGAACGAAGCCGGCCGTCTGACCTTGATCTGCCGTTTCGGCCACGACAAGGTTGCCGAGCATCTGCCGCGTCTGATCCGCGCCGTCGAGCGAGAGGGTCGCAAGGTCGTCTGGTCCTGCGATCCGATGCATGGCAACACGATCACGCTCAACAGCTACAAGACCCGTCCGTTCGAGCGGATCCTGTCGGAAGTGGAGAGCTTCTTCCAGATCCACCGCGCAGAAGGTACGCATCCGGGTGGCATCCATATCGAGATGACCGGCAAGGACGTGACGGAATGCACGGGCGGCGCCCGCGCGGTGACCGCGGACGATCTGCATGATCGGTACCACACCCATTGTGACCCGCGCCTCAACGCCGACCAGGCGCTCGAGCTTGCCTTCCTGCTTGCCGAGCGCATGAAGGGCGGCCGCGACGAAAAGCGGATGGCTGTCAACGGTTGATCGATATCGATTGTTCGAACGCGAATGAGCCCGGCCCAGCGCCGGGCTTTTTCGTTGAAGCAGCAGTCATTCATTGCGGGCATCGGTCCCCTCGGCTCCTGGCCGGCCGCAGCCTCACCTCCCTCGTTTGGGTTTCAACTTGTCAAACGCTGCGACAGGCGCGCAATATCCTCGCGCATGGCGGCGATCTCCGTCAAAACCTGCAAATCGATCTTCTGGTGGAGAGACAGCACCTCCAACTCCGCCTTCAGATTTACCTCATAATCCTTTGCCGCCTCGAAACGATCGCGCTCGGCTTGTCGGTTCTGCGACATCATGATGATCGGAGCCTGGATGGCGGCGATCATCGAGAGGATGAGGTTCAGGAAAATGAACGGGTAGGGGTCGAAGGGTTGGGTCGTGACGACAATCGTGTTCACGACGGACCAGAATACCAGGAAAACCAGGAAGGCGGAGATGAAGCCCCAGGAACCGCCGATGCGGGCAATTGAATCAGATAGCCTTTCGCCCAGTGAAGATTCCGCCTGAAGTGCCGCGTTGATGTCGGTCGAGATGATCTTGCGCTCATGAGCCTTGGCTAGAACGCGTTTCTCGATGTCGCCCAGCTCGTCGGCGGACTTGTCGAAATGAAGGTGTACGAAGTTTGGCAGGTTATGCATGGAACGACTCCCGATACTGTATTCCTAGTTCGGGGCGAGTATTCCGTTATGCAGTGAAATTGCAATGCGACACGCAATCCACCGGCTCAGGAGCCCGGATTGCGTATCCACGCGTGCTGCGGGAAGAAGCGGTCGAGCGTCCGGGCTTTGCCGAACATGATGTCATGCTGGATATAGCGATAGTCACGCACGAGCGGATCCAGGTTTTTGGGATTGAGAACCCAGTCCGGTGAGGGCGTATTGTCGCGTGCAATGAGCTGATAGCGGTCCACGACAGCATATTTCTTCTGAACGCGGCCGAGGAAGCCGGTGTAGAATGGATGCTCGTAGCCCGCGAATTTCAGCAAATGGTAGGGCAGCAGAGAAGGGCTGATGGTGCCGATGTCCGCTTTCGATCCCTTCTTGTTCGACCAGATGACCAGCGGCGTCTCGTGCTCCTGCTTCATGACGCTGACCGATGCCTTGCGGGTTGCCACCTGGTCGGGCATGTAGCCTGTGTCCATGTAAACATTGCCGAGCGGCGGAAGATGGTCGCCCCAAAGCACGATGATGGTTTCACGCTCGCGCTTCTCGGCCCAGTCCACCAGCAACTTGAAGCTGTCGTCGGCCTCCTTGACGCCCTGTGTGTAGGTGGCAAGCGTCGCACGGTCGGCTTCCGTCAGTTTGCCTTGAATATCGATTGTGTTCTTGCCGTAGCGGTTGGCTTCGTACGGACCATGACCTTGCAGAGTGACAGCGAAGAAGAAGAAGGGGCGATCCATCCCATCCGCTTCCTGCATGATCTCCTTCATCAGGGAATCGTCGGAGGCGAATATGCCGCGCTTTTCCATCGCCGGCATAGTCTCCTCGCTGCGAAACTCCTCGAAGCCGAAATCCTTGTAGACCTCGTTGCGGTTCCAGAACCAGCCGCTGAAAGGATGCAGCGCACGCGCTGCGTAGCCTTCGCCCCGGAAGAAGGTCGCAAGCGATGGAACGTCGGTGCGGACGTACTGTTGATAGGGAATGCTGCCGTAAGGCAGAAATGCGTTCGAGAAGCCGGTCAGCGCCTCGAACTCGACATTGGCCGTCATGCCACCGAATTCCGGCGAAAAAACATGGCCGGATTGGGCTGCGCGGATATTCGGCAGCGGATCTTCAGACAGCTTCAACGTCTTCAGTCTGGTGGGATCCCAGAAGGATTCGCTCATCAGCATGATGACGTCGGGCTTCTCACGGGGGCCACTCAGATAGCCGTAGTTGCGTGCGGGAATAGCGTCGAGCGTTTGCGTGCCGAAGCCGGCGGGAGCCGCAACATCGGCCATCGGAATATTGAACATGAAGGCCAGGATAAAGCCGTTGCTGCGGTAGTTCTCCTTCTGGTCCCACATCATCGGCACGACCTGCAGACGATCGCGGATCCAGGAATACTGGGAGTAGTCCATCAGCGATGCGAAAGCCGCGATAACAGGTAGGCCGAGGCAAAGGCTTCTCGTGCGGTTCTTGCTCGACAGCTTCGGAAAGTGGCGCCAGGCAAAACGCCAGGCAAGCACGATTCCGGTGACCGAGAGCAGGATACCAACGGCAAGTGCCACGGCGGCAAACGGACGGTCGCGAACCATGACGGGCAGAAGCTCCATGATCTGCCGCCCGAAAAGTACATCCGACGGATAGAGCGGATCGGAGAGATAGTGCTGCTTCTGATTGGACACGAATGCTGGGACGAGCACTGCCGGCAGAACGATCAACGCGGACAGAAACCGCCGACCCAACACCGCGTCGAGCGACAGCATCAGCACCGTCAGCATCACGACAGTCGTCATGCCGGGACGGGCCGTCGACGTCACGAACTCCCCGACATCGGTGATAGCCCCACGTGCGATTGATTCGACCGCGACGGTCGCCAAAAGTGCTATCAATGCCGAAAGCGCTACGCTGATCGCACCGCGAAGCGCGGTCGGGCGTCCGCTTGCGCCGACACGCGTGTAAAGCGACGCGACGCGCATTGCCGCTTCAGACCTTAAGACTTGCGCGATCAACGGTGAAACTCCAGTGTCATCAAACCTTCACCGAACTGTCACATCTCCGTCATGAACGCTAGATGAACCGGTTAGGTTTCCCGCATGTATGACTTTATTGATCAAATTGCCCTCGGCGCTTTTGCGTCGATGATGCTGATTTGCGATGGGACATAGCTAGCATACGCAACATAACCGCCGAGAAGTGTCCTTGCGCGAGGGCAGGCGGTGGCGTAGTTCAGACCTTCGTTTGAATCTGAGGTCGAGGAGGCTTTACGTGCGCAGTTCCGTGGAGATCTTTAATGTCCGGACGGGTGTGTCCCGGAGTGTCTGGCAAACCGATCAACTCGTCGAAGCGCCCAATTTCTCACCAGACGGCAGCTACCTCCTGCTGAACGGGGACGGGCTTCTTCACCGTCTCGCGCTCGATGGTTCTGGGCGCGTCGAGATGGTCGATACTGGCTTCGCGATCGCGTGCAACAACGATCACGGGATTTCTCCGGATGGTTCGCGGATCGTCATTTCAGACAAGACCGAATTCGGCAAGTCGGCGATCTACGTTCTGCCTGTCGAAGGCGGCGTCCCCCGCCTGGTTACGACGAACCTTCCGTCCTATTGGCATGGCTGGTCACCGGACGGCCAGGAACTCGCCTATTGCGGCATCCGCAACGACCTCTTCGACATTTACACGATCCCGGTCAGCGGAGGCGAGGAGAAGCGCCTCACCCACGGAGAGGGCCGCAACGACGGGCCTGACTATTCCCTTGACGGCCGATGGATCTACTTCAATTCCAGTCGCACCGGTCTCATGCAGATCTGGCGCATTCATCCTGATGGGACAGGGCTCGAACAAATCACGCACGACGACTACGGCAACTGGTTCGCCCATCCGTCTCCCGGAAACGACAAGGTGCTGATCCTTTCCTATGATCCCGACGTGTTCGACCATCCGCGCGACCTGAATGTCAGGCTGCGGCTCATGGACATGGACGGCGGCAATCTGACGACACTCTTCGAACTATTCGGCGGGCAGGGAACGATCAATGTGCCCAACTGGTCACCAGACGGTGACGAGTTCGCCTATGTCAGATATTTCCCAGCGTCCGCCTGATCGATTGCGTTTGGCGGCATTTCGCGACATAGGTTGCTCGTCGGGTGCCCGCGTCAGCGCGGGAGAATCGGGAATTCGGTGCAAGACCGGAACGTGCCCAACGCTGTAAGGCTGACGTTTGCCGCTCAAATGCCACTGGCTCCGTGCCGGGAAGGCGCGGCAGGCGGGTGACCCCAAGTCAGAAGACCGGCCCGACAATCATAGACTGACCCGCGTGGACGGCGGGCGGTTGTGTTGTTGGGGATTGACGATGCGACCAGACCATTCTGGCTCTCTACCAAGAGCTGCGGCCTTTTCTGAGGACGAACGCAAAGCGGTTTACAAGGCAATTGAGACGCGACGGGACGTTCGCTCGGAGTTTCTGCCTGACATCCTGCCGGACGACGTGATCAAACGTCTCCTGGAAGCCGCGCACCACGCACCGTCCGTCGGCTTCATGCAGCCGTGGAACTTCATTCTCGTGCGCGACCCGGACGTCAAGTCCGCCGTGTGGGACGCCTTCAATCGTGCCAATCTGGAGGCGGCCGAGATGTTTTCCGGCGAACGGCAGCAGGCCTATCGGTCGCTGAAGCTGGAAGGCATCCGCAGCGCCCCGCTTGGAATCTGCATCACCTGCGATCCGGATCGCTGCGGCGACGTCGTGCTTGGACGGACGCACAATCCGCGGATGGATTCCTATTCGACGGTCTGCGCGGTACAAAATCTCTGGCTAGCCGCGCGCGCGGAAGGGATCGGCGTCGGCTGGGTCAGCATCTTCCATGAAGCCGACCTCAAGCAGATCCTCGGCGTGCCCGAGCGGGTCGAGATCGTTGCGTGGCTCTGTGTCGGCTATGTCGACCAGCTGTACGAGCAGCCTGAACTCGCCGTCAAAGGCTGGCGGCAGCGGATGCCAGTCGCAGAGCTGATCTTTGCCGATCGCTGGGGCAATGGCGAAGGGATCGAATAACCGCTACCGCTGCTGCGGTTGAGCACCCGGGGTCGATGGGTGCTTGAGGTCGATTGCCCCCTGATCGCCGGCTAGGAATTGGGGTCCGATCTGGCGGACCTTGTCGCTTTGCAGATCATAGGGCCGGTCGGGCACCTGGGATTGCGGGGCAGGCGCCGCAATCGCAGGCGCCTCCGGCTTCCGGGTCTCGATTTTGGTGATCGAGCCGTTCTTGGGCAGTTCGGTGACTGCAGACTGGTTCTTTCTCATGCGTTCGTAGTAGGCGGGGAGGTCGCAGCTGCAGGACGTTTTTTCCCCCGGCTTGCGGTTCTTGTAGACGAATGCATTCGGCATCGCGCTATAGGGCGCGCCCGTCGCCGTGGAGATCATGTCCGATGTCTCTCCGACGGAGACATCGTGATAGAAAAGCTCCGTATCGACGCCGGGACACATTTTCGCGCAAGTGTCGGCGTCGCGCGCGAAGTCCATCGAAGTCGCGTTGGAGCTGAGCGGGAAGAAGCCTCCGTCACAGGTGCGGACGCACACCGTGTTGAGATGCGAAAGGGGTTGCATACCGGATGGAACATAAGACCTTCGCCGCCCCTGGCCACCGCCGAGCGGTATGAACGTGTCGTCGCGCATCGCCTGATCGTCGATGCTCGGAGGCGGTGCATACTGGGGATCGTCGGGGAGCGACGACTCTGCGTTGCAACTGTTGGCGTCGAGTGCAGCGATCAGCTCGTTGCGCGTGCGGGTATCTTCGCTCTGCGCCCGCAGTTCGTCGCGGCGCTGCTGGAGATAGCTGATATTATCGGCCATCTTGGCTTCCGCCTGCTCGAGCTCGCCACAGAAGTCGGCGTTGTCGCCGCCGATCGTCACCATGCTGCCGGCGCTGCACCCATTACGCCGCAAATCGCTTCTGACTTTTCGAAGCTCGAGATTCTGCTCGGCGATGGCACTCGCATATTTGCGAACCTCGGGCGTGGTTCCTATCACCTGCGGCAGGTCCGCAAGACGCGCGCGCAACTCACCGCAGATCGGCGCGACTTGCGCATAAACCGGTGTCGAAAGGGCGATCAGGAGCGCAAAAGGCAAATTCCGGCGTTTCAAGGCATCGTCCCGTGGATGAGCAAATACCAGTGGATCGGGCGCACGTCCGCCGCCACTTTCCTCAGTAGCCTGTTTGTATTAACAAGCTGCCGTTGCAATTCTAACGCATTTTCCCGATCTCTGCCAACTCAAGCCGGCTGGGAAGCCTCCACGACGGCGAGCGCTGCCATGTTCACCACACCTCGGGAGGTGACCGACGGCGCCAGGATATGGGCCGGCATTGCCGCACCGAGCAGGATCGGGCCGACATGCAGACCATCGGTCATCGACTTGACGACGCCGAGCGTGATGTTGGCGGCGTCGAGGTTCGGAAATACCAGCAGGTTTGCTTCGTCGTGCAGGGTCGTATCCGGCATGACGCGCTTGCGCAACGCCTCGGAGATCGCGCTCTCGCCATGCATCTCGCCATCGACTTCCAGCTCGGGCGCACTATCACGAACCAGCTGGAGCGCTGCACGCATCTTCGTCGCGCTCTCGGATTCACGGGAGCCGAAATTCGAATGCGAGACGAGCGCGGCGCGCGGCGTGATCCCGAAGCGCCTGATTTCCTCGGCCGCCAGGATTGCAGACTCCGCGACCTCCTCGGCGGTGGGGTTGAAGGTCACATAGGTGTCGGTGAAGAAGGTGGCGCCCCGCTGCGAGATCAGCAGGCTCAGCGCCGAAAAATCACGGACGTCCTTCCGCTTGCCGATGATCTGGCGGACGTCGCGCAGGTGCTTTTCGTAGCGGCCTTCAAGACCGCAGATCAGCGCGTCGGCTTCGCCGCGCTTGAGGGCCAACGCGCCGATGACCGTCGTATTGGTTCGAACGATCGTCCGGGCGGCCTCGGGGATGACGCCGCGGCGGCCGACCAACGAGAAATAG
This sequence comes from Rhizobium sp. 05L419, assembly GCF_056397845.1. NCBI lineage: Bacteria > Pseudomonadati > Pseudomonadota > Alphaproteobacteria > Hyphomicrobiales > Rhizobiaceae > Rhizobium > Rhizobium sp. 05L419. The sequence continues at coordinate 31,158 of NZ_JBFTOF010000002.1, read as the reverse complement.
AGGTCTACATATTCGCGGAAACGCGGATCGTCTTCCGGGTTGATCACATCGAAATCCGAAAGCGGCCGGATGCGAAGTCCGTAGCGCTGCAGGCGGGTTTCGATAACCTGGGGCCGGCCGATGAGGATCGGTTCGGCAATCCCTTCTTCCAGCAGAACCTGTGCCGCGCGCAGAACACGTTCGTCCTCGCCTTCGGAGAAGATTACGCGCTTGCGTTCGGCATTCTTCGCTGCGGCGAAGATCGGCTTCATGACAAAGCCGGAACGGAAGACGAAGCGGTTCAACTGATCGAGATAGGAATCGAAGTCGGTGATCGGTCGCACGGCAACGCCGCTTTCGGCTGCTGCCTCGGCAACGGCTGGCGCGATGCGCAGGATGAGGCGCGGATCAAACGGCGAGGGGATGAGGTAGTTCGGCCCGAAGACCGGCGTTTCGCCGGAATAGGCGCGGGCGGCGACGTCCGACGGCTCCTCGCGGGCAAGTGCCGCGATGGCGCGAACGGCGGCCATCTTCATTTCCTCGTTGATCGTCACGGCGCCGCAATCCAGCGCGCCACGGAAGATATAGGGGAAGCAGAGGACGTTGTTGACCTGGTTGGGGAAATCCGACCGGCCGGTGCAGATCATCGCATCCGGGCGCGCTGCGCGTGCGAGGTCGGGCATGATTTCGGGTGTCGGGTTGGCAAGCGCCATGATAAGCGGCTTTTCGGCCATCTGCGCCAATAGTTCCGGCTTCAATACGCCGGCAGCTGAGAGACCGAGGAAGACGTCCGCGCCACCGATGTTTTCTGCCAGCGTGCGCGTGTCGCTCTTCTGTGCGTAGACGCTCTTCCATTCGTCCATCAGCTCGAGGCGACCCTCGTAGACAAGGCCCTCGATGTCATGGACCCAGATGTTTTCGCGCCTGGCACCGAGCGTAACGAGAAGATTGAGGCAGGCGAGGGCGGCAGCGCCGGCGCCCGAGGCGACGATCTTGACCTCATCGATCTTCTTGTTGGCGAGCTCGAGCCCATTCAGGATCGCGGCCGCAACGATGATGGCAGTGCCGTGCTGGTCGTCGTGGAAGACCGGGATCTTCATCATTTCGCGCAGGCGCCGCTCGATCTCGAAGCATTCCGGCGCCTTGATGTCTTCGAGGTTGATGCCGCCGAAGGTCGGTTCAAGGGAAGCGACCGTCGACACCATCTGTTCGACGCTGGCGGCGTCCACCTCGATATCGAACACATCGATATTGGCGAATTTCTTAAACAGGACGGCCTTGCCTTCCATGACAGGCTTTGAGGCAAGCGGTCCGATATTGCCAAGGCCGAGAACGGCAGTACCGTTGGAAATAACGGCAACGAGGTTGGCGCGCGAGGTATAGTCGGCGGCCGTCTCCGGATTGTCGCGGATGGCGAGACAGGGAGCAGCGACGCCCGGCGAGTAGGCCAGAGCGAGGTCACGCTGGTTGCCGAGCGGCTTGGTGGCCTGGATCTCGAGTTTGCCGGGACGGGGATAGCGGTGAAAGAAGAGCGCCTGTTCGTCGAGGCTTCCACCTGCCATGTTGTTTTCCGTCTTGGACTTGTCGTGATGATCCATCATCGCCTCCGGGCTGCCGCACATGCTGTCGTTGGTTCGCCTTCCATACATCAATAAAAACGCGGGAACAGTCAGAATTTCGGTTCTCGCGCGAAAACACCGCAAATATGGACCCATGCGAGGACCAGGCTTTCGGGTCGAAATCCAGTCAAACACGCCAATGTCATCTTCCTGAAACACGAGTCTGGTTTTCAGGGACGAGATGAACAATGGGACACGGGCAGAATGCTTGTGAAGGACAATATGGATACCCGCCACTTCCGTACGCTCTTTATCTCCGACGTGCATCTCGGTTCAAAGGCCGCGAAGGCGGACTTCCTTCTCGATTTTCTCAAGTACCACGATGCCGATACGATCTTCCTCGTCGGCGACATCGTCGACGGTTGGCGCCTGAAACGCAGCTGGTATTGGCCACAGGACTGCAACGACGTGATTCAGAAATTGCTGCGCAAGGCGCGCAAGGGAACGCGGGTCGTCTATATACCCGGCAACCACGACGAATTCCTCCGTGATTTCCCCGGCATGCACTTCGGCGGCATCGAAGTCGCCGAACGGATGATCCATGAAGCGGCCGACGGCAAGAAATACCTCGTTCTCCACGGCGACGAATTCGACGTCGTCGTCCGCAACGCACGTCTGCTCGCCTATCTGGGCGATTGGGCCTACGACATGGCGATCATGATCAATGTCGGGCTCGCTGCGGTGCGCCGTCGCCTGGGCATGCCCTACTGGTCGTTCTCTGCCTGGGCGAAGCTGCAGGTGAAACACGCCGTCAACTTCATCGGCGAGTTTCAGAGGGTCGTTGCTGACGAAGCACGCAAGAACGGGGCCGATGGCGTGATCTGTGGGCACATCCACCACGCCGTCATGGAGGACATGGACGGCATCCGCTACATCAATACAGGCGACTGGGTGGAAAGCTGCACGGCAATTGTCGAGCATGAGGACGGCACCTTCGAGCTGATCGAATGGCGCAAGATCGGCGACATGATGCCTGCTCCCCTGGCAATCGAACATATCGGGAAGCCTGAGCTAGCCCAGCAGGCGGCATAGGGGCAATCTGTCTGTCCCGCCAAGGCATCTGCGCCAATCGATGCCGTTGCCTTATCGCGACAGGCCGGCTCTATTTTTGAAAACGGTTTGGTAAGGCCATTTATCGCCATGGTCGCCCTTGGGTTGACGTGTTAGGCAGCGTTTAGTTTCCCTCAGGTCCGCACCATGATTCCCCCCGAAAAAGCCCCCGCAACCGAGGGGGTACCTGCGCACTTCCGACTGCTGAGCGCACTATCCTACTGTGCACCCCTGCTCGTGAACGGCGTCGCCGTGCCGTTCTTTCCGGTCTGGCTCGCGCTTCACCAATTCAGCGATCATGAGATCGGCATCATCCTGGCTGTCCCAATGGTGGTGCGCGTGCTGGTCGCGCCCATCATCGCGATGTATGCGGACCGGATGAAGGAGCGGGCGGACGTCCTTCTGTTTTCGGGCGGCCTTTCGCTGCTGACCGCCATCGCGCTTTACTGGACGAGCACGTTCTGGCCTGTTCTGATTGTCTATACCGTGCAGGGGGCGACCTTCTCCCCCTATGTTCCTGTGGTGGAGTCCATCGTCATCTCGGGCGTTCGGCGTTGGGGCCTCGACTATGGATCCATGCGTGTCTGGGGATCGGTGGCGTTTATCGTCTCAACTCTGGCCGGCGGGCAGCTGATCGGTCGCTGGGGCGGGGAGATGGTCCTGCCCGTGATGATATTTGGATTTGTCATGACGATGGTCATGGCGATGTATTGTCCCCGCATCGGCCCGACGCGCCGGCGTGGCACGCCTGTCGACATTCCCTCGGCAACAGGCAGTTCGCTGCGGCAACCACACCTGCTCGTACTTCTGATCGGCGTCGCCATCCAGCAGGCAAGCCACGCCATGGTCTATACGTTCGGCACGATTTACTGGCGCGATCGCGGCTTTTCGGGCACTGAGATTGCCTTGCTGTGGAGCGCCGGCGTGGCCGCGGAAGTCACGGTCTTCTTTCTGTCGAAGCGATTGAGCCGCCGCTTCAATGCCTGGACGCTGATCCGCTTCGGGGCTGGCGTGAGTGTCTGCCGTTGGCTTCTGTTTCCCATGCATTGGGATTTCCTGGGCTTTTTCGCTCTGCAATGCCTCCATGCGTTCAGCTACGCCTTCGTTCATACCGGCGTGCAACAGCGGATCGTCGCCTCCGTGCAGGAGACGCAGGAATCCTCGGCCCAGGGCGCGTATTTCTTCTACAACGGTATGTTCCTGAGCCTGATGACCATCGCGTCCGGCTATATCTATGCTTCGCTCGGCCTTGCGAGCTACTATGTGATGGCGCTCGCAGCGTTGCTGGGCCTCGGCCTTATCATCGTCGCTTACTATCTTCAGCCCCAAAGGGCCGGTTCGGGAGGCCAGACAAGGGAAGCGGCGTAGCGCAGGCCAGGCTCACGGTCGCGCGCGAGAAGCAGGGGACCGTCGAGGTCGACGAATTCGACATCCTGTGCGAGCAAGACCGCCGGCGCCATGGCAAGCGACGTGCCGACCATGCAGCCGAGCATGATCTGGAAGCCGAGACGTTGCGCCTCCAGTTTCATCGCCAGCGCTTCGGTCAGCCCGCCCGTCTTGTCGAGCTTGATATTGATGGCGTCGTATCGATCGCGGAGGCTGGCAAGATCGCCGGTATGATGGACGCTCTCGTCGGCGCAGACGAGGATCGGTCGCTCTATATCGGCGAGCATCTCATCCTTGCCCGCCGGCAGGGGCTGTTCGACAAGGGCAATGCCGGTTTCTGCTGCGACGCGAAGGTGATGCTCCAACGTGCTTTCGGGCCAACCTTCGTTGGCGTCCAGAATGATCGCCGCATCGGGGGCGGCTGCCCGCACGGCGCGGATCCGGGTCTCGTCGTCGGCGGTGCCAACCTTGACCTTGAGCAGTGCGCGCGCGGCGTTCGCCCGCGCCTGCTCGGCCATCGCGGCCGGCTCCCCGAGCGAAATGGTCAAGGCAGTTGTCAGCGGCTGCGGGTCACGCAGGCCAAGCCGCGCTACGACCGGCGTTCCGGTCCGCTTGGCTTCCAGATCCCAGAGTGCGCAGTCGACCGCATTTCGAGCGGCGCCCGGCTGCATTGCCCTTTGAAGCTCCGAGCGAGTGAGACCTGCTTCCAAGAGCGGCCGGGCAGCTTCGATCTGAGCGGCGACGCTTTCCATCGTTTCGCCGTAGCGACGGTACGGGACGCACTCGCCCCAACCGACAGCATCTTCCTCTCTGATGACGCAGACGATCACCTCCGCCGAGGTTTTTGTGCCACGGGCGATCGTGAAGGCGCCGGCGATCGGGAAGGAGTCGGCTAGAATTTCGAGTGACCGTGGCATATTTGCAATCCTGCGCGCATGGAAATTTGATGTGGCTTGCGTATATTGGGTGCGAGCGGCGAACCGTAGTTCGCGAGTCGGCAATGTCGCCGCAAGCCTTGAAAGACACAAGCATTTTGAAGTCCGAGAACCGCAACGCCGCCTCACTGCATGTGGACGACCAAGCAAATGGTTCGGGTGCGCGCGTTCATCTTGAAGGGAGCTGGCGAAGCGCCAACATTCATTTCATTCTGCGGGACTTCGATCAACTCTCGGCTCGCACCGCCGGCGAGCTTACGCTGGATCTGTCCGGTATTTCCGAAATCGATACCGCGGGCGTCTGGTTGCTGTGTCGGCTGAGGAAGCAAGTCGAAGATGCCGGCGGAACCGTTCGATTCGAGGGTAGCAATCCGCACATCGACGAGATGCTAACCGCCTTTTCCGAGGAGCCTGCAAAGCAGGAGCCGGACGAGCGGCCGGAATTGTCACTCGGGGAGCGGATCTTCGCTCCCTTAGGCAAGATCATATACGATCTGTGGGACAATCTCGCCGCGGCGATGTACATCCTCGGCTCGGCGGTGCGTGGCGCACAGATGAAATTCGGCCGCGGCAGTGGTGTTTCGCCCGCATCGATCGTCAATCAAATCGACCATATGGGCGTTCGGGCCGTTCCGATCATCCTTTTGATGTCGTTTCTGATCGGCGCCATCATCGCGCAACAAGGGGCATTCCAGCTGCGCTATTTCGGCGCGGAGGTTTTCGTCGTCGATCTCGTGGGCATTCTGCAGCTGCGCGAAATCGGCGTCCTCCTGACGGCCATCATGATTGCGGGCCGCTCGGGAAGCGCCATCACCGCCGAGATTGGCTCCATGAAGATGCGCGAGGAAGTCGACGCGCTGAAAGTGATGGGGCTCAACCCGGTGGGCGTGCTGATCTTTCCGCGTCTTGTTGCGCTGACCGTTGCACTGCCGCTTCTGACGGTTCTTGCGAATTTCGCCTCGCTTTTTGGCGCCGCTGTCGTTGCGTGGGGCTATTCCGGCATCACATTTGCCAATTTCATTTCGCGGCTCCATGAGGCGATCACGCTCTCGACCGTGCTTTCCGGAATGATCAAGGCGCCCTTCATGGCGCTGGTTATTGGTATCGTTGCAGCCGTGGAGGGCTTAAAGGTGGGTGGCAGTGCCGAGTCGCTCGGCCAGCATGTCACGTCGGCGGTTGTGAAGGCGATCTTCGTCGTCATCCTCATGGATGGGCTTTTTGCCATGTTCTATGCGGCTATCAATTTCTAAGGATTGTACGTGGGCGAACAGCAGACAGAGACCAGAGGTGAAGAAGGGCGGGATATCGTGCTATCGGCGCGCGACGTCACCGTCGGCTTCGGGTCGAAGATCGTGCTCGACAATCTGAACCTCGATATCTACCGCGGCGAGATCCTTGGTTTCGTCGGCGCATCCGGCACCGGCAAGTCGGTTCTGATGCGCACCGTGCTTCGATTGCTGCCTCGCCGATCCGGTCACATCAAGATTCTCGGCCAGGATTTCGACGAACTCGACGAGCCACAGCGCAATGCGCTCGACATGCGTCTCGGGGTGCTCTTCCAGCAGGGGGCGCTGTTTTCTTCGCTGACGGTGAAGGAGAACATTCAGGTGCCGATGCGCGAATATCTCGATCTGCCGGTATCGCTGATGGACGAGCTCGCCCACCTGAAAATACGGCTGGTCGGCCTCGCGGCGGATGCGGCCGACAAATATCCGTCGGAGCTTTCGGGCGGCATGATCAAGCGCGCCGCACTTGCGCGTGCTCTGGCATTGGATCCCGAGCTTGTGTTCCTCGACGAACCGACGTCCGGTCTGGACCCCATCGGCGCTGCGGAATTCGACGAGCTGATCGCAAGACTTCGCGATACGCTCGGCCTCACCGTCTACATGGTGACACACGATCTGGACAGCCTGTTTTCCGTCTGCGACCGCATTGCGGTACTCGGAAAGAAGCGCGTCATGGTGGAGGGGACGATCGAAGACATGCTGGCCTACGACGATCCGTGGGTTCAGGCTTATTTCAAGGGCAAGCGCGCGCGTTCGATTGTGCCGCAGAACAGCCACGCCGCCCACGACAGGCCGGCGCAAGACAGCCGCGGGAAGTGAGCGGATAAGATGGAAACCAAAGCGAACTACACGATTGTCGGCTTTTTCACGGTGCTTGTCATCGCCGCCGCGTTCGGCTTCGTCTACTGGATGGCCGAATACGGGCGCGGCGGGCCGATGGCAGAGCTCATCGTGCGCATTCCCGGCTCGGCAAACGGGCTCAGTGTAGGCTCGCCTGTCCGCTTCAACGGCATTCAGGTGGGTTCGGTGCAATCGCTTTCGATCGACGCCGACGACCCCCAGTTCTCGCTGGCATTCACGGAAGTCAGGGTGGATGCCCCCATCTATCCGTCGACGAAGGCGATTCTGGAGATTCAGGGGCTCACAGGTGCGGCCTACATCGAACTTTCCGGCGGCAAGGTCGGTGAGAAGAATATCCTGCAGGAGTCGATCGATACCGGCAAGCGGGCAGTGATTGTCGCCGATCAGTCGAGCGTGACCAATCTGCTTGCCACGGCCGACAAGATTCTGGACCGCGCAAACGACGCGGTCGGGCAGATCCAGGGTTTTGTGAAGGACGCGCGCGGTCCGCTCACCAAGACACTGCAGAATGCCGAGACCTTCTCGGACGCGTTGGCGAAGAATTCCGGCAATATCGACGCCTTCCTTCAGAGCGTAGGCCAGCTCTCCGAGACCGTGCGCAAGGTGTCCGGCCGTGTGGATTCGACGCTGGAGTCGGTCGAGGCACTCGTCAAAGCCGTCGATGCGAAGAAGATCGACCATATATTGTCGAACGCGGAGACGATCAGCAACAACGTTGCCGACGCTTCGGGCGACCTGAAGGGCGCCGTCCAGAAAATCCAGGAGACGGCGACGACCTACAACGACTTCGGCAAGAAGGCGCAGGCAACGCTCGACAAGGTCGATACCCTGGTTGCGCAGATCGACCCGGCAAAGGTCAAGGGCTCGGTGGAGGACATCGCACAGGCCACCAAGGATGCGCGCGTCGCTGTCGCCTCAATAAGGGACGTGGCGAATACGGTATCTGCCCACCAGAAGGATATCGACCAGACGATCCAGAACGTCACGCAGATGGCGAGCAAGCTGAACGCCGCTTCGACGCGTGTCGACGGCATCCTCGCCAAGCTGGACACCTTGCTTGGGTCCGACAGCACCCAGTCGCTCTTCACTCAGGCGCGTAACACGCTGGATTCGTTCAAGAAGGTCGCCGACAATCTTAACGCGCGCATCGGCCCGATCGCTGACAATCTGCAGAAATTCTCCAGCGGCGGTCTGCGCGATGTGCAGTCGCTGATCAACGACACACGCTCGACCGTGCAGAATCTCAACGATGCGATCAGCAATTTCGATCGTGATCCGCAGCGTCTGATCTTTGGCGGCGACACTGTAAAACAATTCGACGGCCGGACGCGGCGTTAACATGGGAAATCGGCATATGGCTGTATCGGATTTGTTGGTGCATCGTTCGTGGCTGTCGAAGAGCGCGATCGTGCTGCCTCTGATGGCGGTTGCACTGGCGGGATGCGGGACATCGGCCAAGAACGATACCTTTGACCTGTCTGCCTCCATCAACGGCGATGGACCTGCCGCGAAGAACCGGCAGATCCTCGTGCAGCAGCCGACAGCGCTCAAGGCGCTCGATAGCGAGCAGATCGTCATTCGCGTCTCGTCGTCGGAAATCCAGTACCTCGCCAAGGCCCAGTGGAGCGACAAGCTGCCCCGCATGGTGCAGGCAAAGCTTGTCGAGGCATACGAAAATTCCGGCAAGCTCGGCGGCGTCGGGATTCCTGGGCAGGGGCTTGCGATCGACTACCAGGTCGTGACCGATATCCGCGCCTTCGAAATTGATACCGGCAACGGCAGCCACGCGGTCGTTGAAATCTCCGCGAAGATCCTCAATGACCGCAACGGTTCCGTCCGGGCTCAAAAGGTGTTCAGGCAGGCCGTGCCGGCGGGCGGCGGATCGAACGACGGTTTCGTCAAGGCGCTCGACCGCGCCTTCGCGACGGTCAGCAGCGAGATCGTCGACTGGACGTTGAAGTCGATCTGATCAGACAGCGATATGGCAGCGGACACGAATAGCGAGATGATCCGCATTCTTTGCGCCGACGATGTCGAAGCGTTCCGGCGCATCCGCCTTGAAGCTTTGCGCGTGGAGCCCTCGTCCTATGCCAGCAGCGCTGAAGACTGGGAGAGCCTTTCAGAGGACGAGTGGCGCAGGCGTCTGCAAGATACTCGGGTGTTCGTCGTATTCCGGCAGGACGAGCCCGTCGCAATCATGGGCATGAAAAGGCAGCCGGCGAGCAAGATGGCGCACCGCGCAACTGTCGTGATGGTCTACGTCCGGGCAACACTGCGCGGACAGGGCTGGCGACGAGGGTTCTGGACCGGCTCGTCGAGCACGCTCTGGACAACGGCATACGGCAACTGGAGCTTGCGGTCAGCGCCGAAAACGCAGCGGCCATCCAATTCTATCGGCGAGCAGGCTTTGTCGAGGCGGGCCTAATACCTGGCGGTTTCCTGCATGAAGGCAGGGAAATCGACGACCTCATCATGGTGCGAAGAATTGCAGGTTGAGTGTTTCGCGTCTGTCGCGGACACTTTCATAAAACACAAGGCCTTTTGATAGCGATGCCCGGCAATTCGTCGGGCCTTCATAGGCCTGCATCATGCTTTTGGAACGCTAGCGCGGCTCAAAACAGGCTGTGCTTCCCATTGAATTTCTTAATATCTTCGTTTTCGCGGCGAAGAGCCGCGATGGTGGACGCTACGGATACGATAAACATGATGCTGATAAGAGCAGTAAGCAGAGTCAAGATCGTGAACATAAACAATCCTCCAGGATTTTGCGTTCACGTCCCTCAGTATTGGCTCATGACGGCCGTGCGGGCCGACGCATAAGGCCCATATACCTTGGACGCATCAACTTTCTGATCGTAAAGCGCGACAGTGGCTGCAAGCATACCGGTCATCATTACCATCCAGACTGCATTGATCATGGTAATCTTGTTTGGCATATTATCTTCCTTATGGCGCGTATCGCGTTACGCTTCGGTTGAAAGAACGCATCCGTTTGGAAATGGTTCCGTGAACATTGAGACGTCGTTTACCAATGCGGATCTGAAGCCTCTTTGAATGCCGCGTTCATCTGGCGTTCAGACTCCTTAATCGGTTTAAATGCCACCCTGCCGGTCGCCCGGACGATGGCAAAATGCTCCCTGACATCCGAACGCACCCAGGAGGCTTCACGGATTTCCTGCACGCAGGCATAGAAAAACTCGGCGGCCAGCGAGAGGGCGACTGCAACGGCGACAAGAATGATCAGCATGGGGGGTCCGAGAGGAACCGAAACCGGAAGGTATCGGCGGGGTTGACGCTCTCTGATATAAGCATGGCGGCTGAAGGGGCCTTGAATGCTCCGTTCATCCGCCGTTCAGTCGTGGGCAAATGACTTGCGGGAAGCCTTTATCCGTGACAAAAGGCGTCGAAACAAACGGCCGGGCTATGACGACAGCTTTTTATCCCGGGTCCTTCGACCCAATCACGAACGGACATGTGGACGTGCTTGTCCAGGCGCTGAACGTCGCATCCAAGGTGATTGTCGCAATCGGCATTCACCCGGGAAAGACGCCGCTTTTCTCTTTCGAGGAAAAAGCCGACCTGATCCGAAAATCGCTTGCGGAATCGCTGCCTGCAAGGGCAGGCGATATCTCGGTGGTATCATTCGACAATCTCGTGGTCGATGCGGCGCGGGCACATGGCGCGATCCTCTTGATCCGCGGCCTGCGCGACGGCACCGATCTCGACTACGAAATGCAGATGGCGGGTATGAACCGGCAGATGGCACCTGATATTCAGACCGTCTTTCTGCCGGCGGGGACTGCCTCGCGGCCCATAACCGCCACATTGGTCCGCCAAATCGCGGCGATGGGAGGCGATGTCAGTGCTTTTGTGCCGACCGCCGTCTTGAAAGCCCTTCAATCCAAGCGCAAATCCTAGGCGTCCTATTTCGCCGCAACGGAGCCTCACATGAAACTCTTCTATCTCGCATTTGCAGGTGTGCTTTACCTTGCCTCGTTTGCCGGCGACGCATTTGCGCAGTCTGGCGATCACACGCTGACGATCCAGCTGAAGAACGGTCCGGTTGTTATTCAGTTGGCCCCGGATGTTGCGCCGAAGCACGTTGCCCAGATCGAAGCGCTGGCAAAAAAGGGCGCGTATGACAATGTCGCGTTCCACCGCGTCATTGAAGGCTTCATGGCGCAGACCGGCGACGTCCAGTACGGCAACATGGAAAAGGGCTTCGATCCGAGCCTGGCCGGTACCGGCGGCTCCGACATGCCGAACATTCCCGCTGAGTTCTCCAAGACGCCTTTCGTGCGGGGCACAGTCGGCATGGCTCGCTCGCAGGATCCGAACTCCGCCAATTCGCAGTTCTTCATCATGTTCGCTGACGGCTCATTCCTCAACGGACAGTACACAGTTGTCGGCAAGGTCGTTTCCGGCATGGAGAATGTCGACAAGATCAAGCGTGGCGAGGGCCAGAACGGCGAAGTCAAAGATCCAGACCGGATGGTCAAAGTCACCGTCGGCAAGAAGTAAGTTTCAAGACAAGTAGGAGAAGAAGAATGGCCGAGATCAAGGATCCCGAAAACACCATCATCCTGGAAACCACCAAGGGCAAGGTTGTCATCCAGTTGCTGCCTGAAGTGGCGCCGGAGCACGTCGCCCGCATCAAGGAACTCGCTCGCGAGAAGGCCTATGATGGCGTCGTCTTCCATCGCGTCATCAACGACTTCATGGCGCAGACCGGCGACGTGAAGTTCGGCAAGAAGGGTGGCGAAAGCTTCAATCCCGGCCGTGCGGGCATGGGCGGTTCTGAAAAGGCTGACCTGAAGGCCGAATTCTCGGCGATCAGCCACATCAGAGGCACTTGCTCGATGGCGCGTTCGCAGAACCCGAACTCCGCAAACTCGCAGTTCTTCATCTGCTTCACGGATTCTCCGTGGCTGAACAAGCAGTACTCCGTCTGGGGCCAGGTCATTGAAGGCATGGACAACGTCGACAAGATCAAGAAGGGCGAGCCGGTCACGGATCCGGATTCGATCGTCTCGATGCGGGTTGCCGCCGACGTCTGATTGTGATTTCTGCTGGAACCCGCCCCTGCGCCGACGGCGCCGGGCGGGTTTCGCTTTTCCTGGAACTGCCCTATGCGCGTTGACCTTTTCGATTTCGACCTGCCGGATGAACGGATTGCGCTGCGGCCTGCCGAGCCGCGCGACAGTGCGCGTCTGCTCGTCGTCGATCCTGCGTCCGAAACGGTTCTGGCCGACCACCACGTCGGCGATCTCGCCACGTTTCTTCGGGCAGGCGATGCCCTTGTTTTCAACGATACGAAGGTCATTCCCGCGCAACTCGAGGGCATCCGCCATCGGGAGGGTGCGGGCGGACAGCAGGTTTCTGCCACGTTGCATATGCGTGTCGGTGCCAGCCGCTGGAAAGCCTTTGCCAAGCCCGGCAAGCGCATCAAGGTCGGGGACCGCATATCCTTCGGTCACGAAGGCTCGAGCTGCCTGCTCGGAAAACTGGAGTGCACGGTGGAGGAGAAGGGCGAGGGCGGCGAGGTGACGCTCGCCTTCGACCTTTCGGGACCGGCACTCGACGAGGCGATCCATTCGGTCGGACACGTTCCGCTGCCACCCTACATCGCGGCGAAGCGGGCAGAAGACGAGCGCGATCGCGCGGATTACCAGACCATCTACGCCCGCGAGGAGGGCGCCGTCGCCGCCCCCACGGCGGGGCTGCATTTCACGCCGCGGCTGTTTGAGGCACTCGACAAAGCCGGTATCGAAAAGCATTTCGTTACGCTGCATGTCGGTGCCGGAACCTTCCTGCCTGTCAAGGCCGACGATACCGACGATCACAAGATGCATCTGGAAAGCGGCTATGTCAGCGGCGAGATCGCGGCGAAGCTGAATGCCGTGAAAGCGAGAGGCGGGCGGATCATCTGCGTCGGCACGACCTCGCTGAGGCTGATCGAGAGCGCGGCGCAGGAGACCGGCGAAATCCGCGAATGGGTCGGCGCCACCGGCATCTTCATCACGCCCGGGTACCGCTTCAAGGCGGTCGATATGCTGATGACGAATTTCCACCTGCCGCGCTCCACGCTGTTCATGCTGGTTTCGGCCTTTGCCGGCTTCGAGATCATGCACGCGGCCTACAGCCATGCCATTTCCACAGGCTACCGCTTCTATTCCTATGGCGACGCAAGCCTTCTTTTCCGGAACGACAAATGACCGAGAACTTCCAGTTCACCCTCAAGAAAACCGACGCCGGCGCGCGTCTTGGCGAAGTTTCCATGCCGCGCGGCACGATCCGCACACCTGCCTTCATGCCGGTCGGCACGGTTGGTACGGTCAAGGCGATGTACCTCGACCAGGTCCGCGAAAGCGGTGCCGATATCATCCTCGGTAACACCTATCACCTGATGCTGCGCCCGACAGCAGAGCGCGTCGCGAGGCTTGGCGGGCTGCACAAGCTGATCCGCTGGGAACACCCGATCCTGACCGATTCCGGCGGCTTTCAGGTCATGTCGCTGTCTGGTCTGCGCAAGCTCGATGAACAGGGCGTGACGTTCAAGTCGCATGTCGACGGCAGCCTGCATCACATGTCGCCGGAGCGCTCGATCGAGATCCAGGGCCTGCTCGATTCCGACATCCAGATGCAGCTCGACGAGTGCGTGGCGCTTCCGGCCGAATCGCGAGAGATCGAACGTGCGATGGAGATGTCGTTGCGCTGGGCCGAGCGCTGCAAGGTCGCATTCGGCAACCAGCCGGGCAAGGCGATGTTTGGCATCGTTCAGGGTGGCGATATTCCGGCACTCCGCGTCCGTTCGGCCGGGGCGCTGACGGAGCTCGACCTCAAGGGCTATGCCGTCGGCGGGTTGGCAGTCGGTGAACCGCAGGCGGTTATGCTGAAGATGCTCGAAGAGACGCTTCCCGTCCTGCCGACGGAGAAACCGCGCTATCTCATGGGCGTGGGAACCCCTGATGATATCTTGAAGTCGGTCGCCCGCGGCATCGACATGTTCGACTGCGTGATGCCGACACGCTCCGGCCGACACGGCCTGGCGTTCACGCGCCGCGGCAAGGTCAACATCCGCAATGCCCGCCACGCCGAGGATATGCGTCCGCTCGACGAGCAGTCGAATTGCGCGGCGTCCCGCGACTATTCGCGCGCCTATCTGCACCATCTCGTTCGTTCCAACGAAGCACTCGGCGGCATGCTGCTTTCCTGGAACAACCTGGCCTACTACCAGGAGCTGATGCAGGGAATCCGCAGGGCGATCGCGGAGGGCCGCTTCGCCGATTTCATGGCAGAAACGCAAGAGGAATGGGCGAGGGGCGATCTCGAGCCGGTCTGAACCAGGGCGCGTCCGACCTGCAGCGCTCGCTCAGATCCCCTTGCTATCCGTATTCGGAACGATCTGGACGCCGCTAATCTTGTAGCTGCCGTCCGGTTGGCGTGCGATCTGGTAGATTGCCGTCCAGTCCTTGCCGTCGCGCCCGCTGATCAGCACCTCATGATAGATCATTGCACCGTTGTCGATCGACCGGCTGCGCCCGAACGCGTAGTTCCCGGGATGATAGACCGGCTGATAACTCTTCTTGACCATAGCGAAGAAGACATCCTTGTCAGGATAGAGCGCCTTGAGACCGGGGGCAGCGTAGGCATAGGCCGCGCCTGCATCGTCATGCAGGAATGCCTTGATCTGCTCATCGATCATCGTACGCGTGCTTTCGATCGGATCTTCGGCACGGGCGATCGGCATACAGACTAAGCAAGCAGCATACAGCACAAGAACTGCGAGGAAAGCGCGCATGGGCGTAGCTCCAATTTCACTAAGAAGTTTAGGGCTTTTTGCGCGCAAGGAAAGTCTTCGTATCAGACGCGGGCCCTTCCGAATATCCGCGCCAGCAGCTGCCCGGTCACGAGGACGCCGGCTGCGACAAAGACCGTGTCTTCCGGTCTGCCGATATAGAGCGGGCCGATATTGGCAAAGAGCAGGAACGTGATCACGGAATTGATCCATCCCCAGACCACATTGACCTGCGGGGATCTCAACTTTGCCGATGTCGCTCCCTCGAACGGCATGGCAAACGACCGACCGCAGACGCCATTGACGAAATAAGGAATGCCGTTCGCCATGAATGCGGCGGTAAAAAAATGGATGATGTACGCAATCCAGGGCATTTGCGTCTCCAAGGCAGGTCTGGACGCGAAACCACCTGTTACGCTACGTCAGAATCCAGATCCTGCGCTATGAACCTATCGCTGCAAGCTATTGTTCCCAAAGAGGAAGCAATTCTCAGCCTAGGTTGCATGGTACTGGCGGTCGACGCAGATCAGGACCTGGCCGCCCTCTTTGTCGCAGATGGCAACGAAGTGGCACCGCTTTCAGCGCCTCGATGGCCAACGGGAATAGCTTTGGCCGATCTGCGATGCTTGGCGGCATAGCGTTCGCAGGTGGCGCCGGGGCAAGCATGTACAACGGCGGCTTCTCTGGTGGTGGGAATCCGGCGGACGAGTTATCCCCGACGTCCGACCAATGAGGCGCTCTAACTTGGCAGAACGGACTACGGATCTCTTGCCAAAGCGCGCTTTGGAGCTCGCACCGGCAGACTTGTCGAGTCTCGCCGGCGGTCTTGTACCGGGCAGCCACGAGAATGTAACTTGACTTTACCGCCCCAGATTTGGATATCGGTTTAAACCTTTGATGTGATTGGAACTCAGCTGGACGAGTGTCAATTCACATGCCGAATTTCCAGATGAATGATGAGCGAGTACGCCTCGGATGCATCGGGATCATATCGGCGAAGGGATACCTGAAAGGATCGAGGATGAGTGGCACGTCGCTGCTGAGGCGTTTCGCCGGCTACTATCGCCCACACAGGGGATTGTTCGTGCTCGACTTCGGGAGCGCGGTCACCGCCGGCCTATTGGAACTGGCTTTTCCGGTTGCGGTCACCCTGTTCATCGACCGGTTGCTACCGACGGGGCAGCTTGCTCTGATTGCGCTGGCTGCCTTCGGGCTCCTCGTGATCTACGTGGTCAATGCCGCCCTCCAGATGATCGTCACCTACTGGGGCCATATGCTGGGGCTGAAGATCGAGACGGAGATGCGGTCCAAGGCGTTCGACCATTTGCAGAAGCTGTCTTTTTCCTATTTCGACAACCAGAAGACCGGTCATCTCGTGGCGCGGCTGACGAAGGATCTCGAGGAGATCGGCGAGATCGCCCATCATGGTCCCGAAGACGTCTTCATCGCCATCATGACACTGATCGGCGCCTTCCTCCTGATGTTCTGGGTGCATCCGCCCCTGGCTATTCTGACGGCGCTAATCGTGCCTGTTACCGCTTGGGTGACAACACGTTACGGGCGGCGGATGACTTTAACCTGGCATTCGCTCTATGGCCGGGTCGCCGATTTCAACGCCCGCATCGAAGAGACGGTCGGCGGCATCCGTGTCGTCCAGGCATTCGCCAACGAGGACCACGAACGCAGACTGTTTGCCGTCAACAATGCGAGCTATCTGGCAACCAAGCTGCAGGCCTACTGGGCGATGGCGGCCTCGACATCGCTGTCCTATCTCTCCATGCGCTTCGTGCAGGTTGTCGTCATGCTGGCGGGCGCCTGGTACGTCACCAAGGGCGAGCTGTCGGCTGGCGGCTTCGTCGGCTTCCTGCTGCTGGTTGGCGTCTTCTTCCGGCCGATCGACAAGATCAACTCGGTCATCGAAACGTACCCGAAAGGCATCGCCGGCTTCCAACGCTACAGCGCGTTCCTCGATACAAGCGCTGACATCGCAGACAGGCCGGGTGCCAAGGTGATGCCGCGGCTAAAGGGCGAAATCAGCTACCGCGATGTTTCGTTTGAGTATCAGCCCGGCAAGCCGATCCTGCAGGGCCTGAGCCTCATCGTCATGCCTGGTGAGACCATCGCTTTTGTGGGGCCTTCCGGCGCCGGGAAAACGACCGTGTGCTCGCTTCTGCCCCGCTTCTACGACGTCACGGGCGGCAGTATTTCCATCGATGGCGTCGAGGTCGGCGACATTACGCTTGCATCGCTGCGGTCCGGCATCGGCATCGTGCAGCAGGATGTTTTCCTGTTTGCCGGCACAATGCGCGAGAACATCGCGTACGGCAGGCTTGAGGCAACGGAGGCGGAGATTATCGATGCCGCGCGCCGCGCCCGTCTGGAAGACGTGATTGCAGCCCTGCCTGACGGCATGAACACGATCGTCGGCGAGCGCGGCGTCAAGCTGTCGGGCGGCCAGAAGCAGCGTCTTGCGATCGCCCGGATCTTCTTGAAGAACCCGCCGATCCTGATCCTCGACGAGGCGACTTCGGCACTTGACACAGAAACCGAGCGCGCGATCCAACAGTCGCTTGCCGATCTCTCGCAGGGCCGCACGACATTGGTCATTGCGCACCGTCTGGCAACGATTACCGAAGCTGACCGTATCTGCGTCATCGAGGGTGGAAAGGTTGTGGAGCAGGGGAGCCACAGCGAACTGTTGCACAAGGCCGGACCCTACAGGCGTCTGCATCTTGCACAGCAGAGCCGGGCGTCCGCGTAGAGCGAGGGGAACGGCTGCGAGAGCCGGCGCCCGAATGCCGGCAGCGATGCGCCGGCGTTCATGGCCGCGCGCCCTGGCGCCTACAGGAGATAGCTGACTGGTTCCTGGCTGACCGGGTGCGGGAAAACACCCATCTCGACAGCAAAGACGGACTTCAGCACGTCGGCCCGTACGATGTCTTTGGGCGTCCCACGGGCCGAAATCACGCCACCGTCCAGTGCAACGATTTCGTCGCAGTAGCGCGACGCAAGGTTGATATCGTGAGGGACGACGACGATCGTCAGGCCTCGCTCGTGGCCCAGCTCGCGCAGAAGCGAGAGGACGCCCGCCTGATGCGCAAGGTCGAGTGCGGAGGTCGGTTCGTCCAGCAGCAGGCAACGCGCATTCTGCGCCAGCATCATGGCGATCCACGCCCGCTGCCGCTCACCGCCCGACATATTTGCGACAAGGCGGTCAGCGAACGTTTCAAGGTCGGTTCGCCGGATGGCCTCGTCAACCATGTCGCGATCGGTCTGGGTAAAGCGACCCAGCGTGCCGTGCCAGGGAAAGCGACCGAGCGCCACAAGGTCGCGCACCGTCATGCCATCCGTCGCCGGCGTGAATTGCGGCATATAGGCCACCTGGCGCGCAAAGGCTCTCCCGCCCCAAGTGGAACTGGGTTGTCCCTGTACATCAACGGTGCCCGACGAGGGTTCGATCTGACGCGCGATAATCTTCAGCAGCGTGCTCTTGCCGGAGCCGTTCTGCCCGACAAGCCCATAGATGCGCCCCGCGTCCAGCGTCAGATCGATGCCGGTAAGAATGCCTTTCCTTCCGGCATCATACTGTATCTGCGACATCGTCAGGAATGGTGGGGACATCTGCGGCACCCCGGCTGGCACTGGATCAATCATCGGACAACGAACTGTCCGATGCTCCTGCAAAGGTTTACTCTATTTGTCAACTTAAATGGCATTCAGGATGCCGATCTCCCTGAAAGGAAGAAACTGACTTGTCTATGAAGGGCGAGCCTCCTTTCTTCTTCGCACGTTGCCCCACTTAGTCGTCGTTATCGCCAATCCCTTGATGATCGATCAATCCAATCATTGCCGGCGTCCTCGCATGGACGCCCGCGCGCTCTAGGGAGTGGTCCACCGAGGCGAATGGTTGGCGACTTGTTCAAGAATTTTGAAATTAGGAACGTGAAAGCCGAACGCCGCTCCGGCGCACACAGGCCGCCCTAAAGCCAGCCGGATTTCTTGAAACGAAAGTAGAGCCAGCCGCACAGCGTAACGATCAGAGCCACCACGACATAGTAGCCGTATGTCGTCTTCAATTCCGGCATGTTCTCAAAGTTCATGCCATAGATGCCAGCAATGGCAGTCGGGACGGCGGCGATCGCCGCCCAAGCCGCGAGCTGTCGCGTGATCGTGCCTTGGCGCTGTTGTTCAAGGAGATTGCTTGCCTCGAATACCGAGGTGATCACGTCCTTTAGTCCGCCCACCATGCTTTCAACGCGGCGTACGTGGTCGTGGACATCCCTGAAATAGTTCTTCGCTTCCTCGTCGACGCAGGGAAGGTCGATATGGACGAGCTTGCCGCAGACCTCCGTCATAGGTCCGAGCACTCGCTGAAAGCGGATCAATTGCCGTCGCAGTTTGAACAGCCGCTTGATTTCCATGCGTCCGAGGAAAGCGTCGAGCATGTCATGCTCCATGGCGAGGACATTGTCTTCGATCGCTTCCACCACGGGCAGGTAGCCGTCAACGATGAAATCGAGGATGCCATGAAGCACGTAGTCCGGACCGTTCTTGAGGATCTGCGGAGATGCCTCGAGCTGTTTCCTGAGCTCGCTGTGGCCGCGATCTGATCCGTGGCGAACGGAAATGATGTGATGGCGCCCGACAAAGATCGAGGTCTCGCCATATTCGATCTCGTCGCCCTCAAGGTGGGCGGTTTTCGCAACCACGAAGATCTGGTCGTCGTAGACGTCCACCTTCGGTACCTGTCGGGCGTTCAGGGCGTCCTCGACTGCAAGAGGATGCAGGTGGAAAGCTTTCTGAAGGGAGACCAGTTCTTCGGGGGTCGGATCGTGGAGCCCGATCCAGTTGAATTCGTTTGTCGCGTTCGTGGCTTTCGGATCCGCAAGCGAAACGGCTTCGGCTCGGCTGCCCTCCTTGTATAGATATGCTGCAACGACGCTCACGAAGTATCCTTTACGCACCTGATCCTTCCATCGTTGCAGTGGGAATGCGCCGTTGTCTAGCTATCTGCGGAGTCGGACGCCAAGTTCTCACGATCACTATGAGATTTTGATATTTCGAGCGGTAGCGACGAATGGAAAGGCTACGCGCGGTGCGCCATTTTCTCGGACAAGCCAATGCCAACAACTGGAGCACGGAGATGTACTTCGAACTCAAGGACGCCACCGCCGATATCCTCGCGAAGACCCGTCGTCATGACGACCTCTGTGATCTTCCGCTGGGCCTGATTTCCTCTGAGCGCGAGGCTTACGACATTCAGAGTACTGCCCAGGATGCCCTTGGCTTTGAACGCAGGGGCTACGCGATCGTTGGCACGAGTGACGCGTCGCGCCGCACCCTCGGCCTTACCAAACCGATTTATTCCGAAATCCCGGCTTCCGCGCTGCTTTTGGGCGCCAAGGAATTCCGGCTTCCGCCAGGCACTATCGGCGCGCAGTGTGAGTTTGTCTTCACCATGTTAAGACCGTTCCCGGATGTCGATGAGGCGATCAATCTTGAAAGCGTGGCCGATGCCGTCCTCGGGTGCCGGCCTGCGATTGGCATTGTCGGTCGAAGGTCCCGGCGGCTCTGCACAGGAAACAGCGCGGCGATCGCTGACTTCGGGCTGCATGTAGCGACCATATGCGGTGATTACGCCAGCAATCTGACACCCGGCGATCTCGCGGACATCGAGATCACGACTTTCTTGTTCAAGCAGACCGTTCTTTCCGGGAGGGCCTCGTCGGTCATGGGCCACCCGTTGAACGCGGTCGCTTGGCTGGCGCGCGAGCTTGCGGCAAATGGCAAGCAGCTCGAACCGAACGACGTCGTGGCGACCGGGTCGTGCACGACGATTCTTCAGGTATTGGCCGGGCAGCATCTCGCTGCAGACTTCGGGCCACTTGGCCAGGTCGAGTGTGTATTCGCCTGAAACAAATGCAATTTGAAAGGACCGACCATGCGGCCGCAGCAAAAGCCATTCGTCGTGGAAATCAAGAAGACAAGACGTGCCGTTACGAAACCAAAGGGTGAGGGTCGCGCCAGCAAAATAATACAGAAGTCGACAAGGGCTGCTGCAAACCAGGTCTTTCAGCGAGAAGACCGCGCCTGATGGTCAGCCGCAATGTCACACACGAGTATTTTGTACCGGCAACAGCAAGAGCGGAAAGTCCTGTCGTCGGCCACCTCTCCGGCAAGCCCATTTTCGCCACGGTCGTCGACAGGCACGGCCGCCGCTATCGATTTGTCGGCTTGGCCACCTGGGACGGTCGAGGCAGGATCGACGTCCTGTCTCTTCGGCGGGGCGAGTGGATCGTTGCGCCTGATTTGGTCTACGCGGAAGCGGTCTTTTAGATACCTCTGCTTCTCGCAACAAGGCAATATTCCGGCGGTCGCAGGATCGTTCGTTGCCACGATCAGAGGCGGGGCTGTGAAAACAGCTCATCCCGGAGGGGAGAGCTGCGGCAGCTATTCGGACGCCATGAAGGCTGCGTAGAGGCTCGCGGAGTTCCCCGCGTTTCGCATCGCCGACAAAATCGCGGTGTTGTGAGCTTTCCGGGCGATCGTCGCGAGCACCTTCAGATACTCTGAACGCCACCCCTCACCGAACACGAGCAGGAAAATCAGGTCGACGGGCGCTTCATCGATCGCATCGAAATCAAGCGGACGCGAAAGCTGAAAGATGAAGCCGCGTGGCGGACCCAACTCGGGCAACGCTGCGTGCGGCACGGCAATGCCTTTGCCGATACCGGTCGATCCAAGCAACTCCCGCTTTTCGAGGACGCTCAGGAGGGAAGCAGCGTCTACTCCCAACGCCTCGGAAGCTTTCGTGGCGGCGCCTTGCAGAGCCTTGGCTTTGGTTTGCAGAGGGGCGCCGACAAAAACGTCGCTTGGAAGGAAGATGTTCGTAAGGTCCATTATCATTTCATCTATCGATCGTTTTTGCGGTGGTTGCCAGGCATGTCCACGCGTCTCAGTCCGGTTCGCGCAGGCGATATCCAACGCCGGTCTCGGTCGTGATGTATTGCGGTTGGTCGGGGAACTTTTCGACCTTCTGACGAAGTTGCCTGACATAAACCCGCAGGTATTGGATATCGGCCGTTGGCCCCCAAACCTGTTTCAAGACAAACTGGTGCGTCAGGACCTTGCCCGCATGCTGTGCCAACACGCGGAGAATGTCATACTCTTTTGGAGAGAGTTTTATCTCGATTCCATCCACCCTGACGATGCGCTTGACGAGGTCCATCGTCAGGCCCCCAGTCTGAAATATCGCCCGTTCGCCTTGTTGCTGAAGGCGGTGGCGAAGCGCCACGCCGATGCGTGCGCCGAGTTCGTTCATTCCGAAGGGCTTGGTGACATAGTCGTCCGCGCCGGTCTCAAGCGCCTTGACGATCCCTATCTCGTCCGTCCGACTCGAGACAATGACGACCGGCGTAAGCACCCCGGCATTGCGCCATTCCTGCAGAAGGTCGTAGCCGGGCTTGTCCGGCAAGCCGAGGTCGAGGATGATTAGATCGGGCTGATGCTGCTTCAGGTATTCGGTTGCCTCGAAAGCGTCGGCAGCCTCCGCCACTGTATATCCTTGCGCGGAAAGGCCGACGCGAAGAAGTTTACGGATCGGCGGCTCGTCGTCGACGACAAGGATGTTGATAGCTGCGCCTGTCATTTGAATTCATCCAGTTTGGGAATATCGTTCGTTTTCGGAAAGCGTACGGTGAAGACGGCTCCCGTTCCGTCGTTGCGGTTCTCCGCCGAAATGGTGCCACCCATGGCTTCAACGAAACCACGGCAGATGGAAAGGCCGAGGCCGGTTCCCGCTCGCACCTGGTCGCCCTTGCGCACTCTGTAGAAAGTGTCGAAAACCCGCTCAAGATCGGCGGGTGGAATCCCTTGGCCCTCGTCCGAGACCTGGACAAAGACACTGTAGGCGTTCGACCATCCCTTGATCGTGATGGTGGAGTTTTCGGGAGCGTATTTCGCCGCGTTGTCGAGCAGGTTGAACAGGACCTGTTCGAGCAAGACGGGGTCGACGCGAACCATCAGATCTGACGCGATGCTCATCTCAGTCTTATGATGCGAAAGGATCTTGGCGCTACGCCGAAGAGCGCTGCCGGCGATATCGCCAATGAAGTGCGGTGCGGTGTTCGGCTCCATCGCTCCCGATTCCAATCGCGTCATATCGAGCAGATTGGCGATGAAGCGGTTGAGCCGCTCGGATTCATCGACGATCGTCGAGAGTAGATCGGTGCGGTCTTCCGCCGGCATCGACTCCAGATACTCCCGTAGCGTTCCAGCCGCGCCCAGGATAGCCGCCAGCGGCGTCTTGAGGTCATGGGAGATCGATGTGAGCAGCGCCGAACGCAGACGATCGGCTTCCACCGCGAGCCTGGCGCGATCGACGTCGGCAACCAGCTGGATGCGTTCTATCGCCAACGCGGCTTGATCGGCGAGCGCGTCGAGCAGGCGTTGCTGCTCTGGTGTCAAAAGCGGTCCGTCGCGGCGGTCGCTGTCGAGACCAATCACGCCGACAGCCGAACGCCCGGTTCTAAGCGGCACGTAGAGTCGTTTGGCACCGGGCAGGGTGTCGGCGCCGCGGCCGGCGGCATGATTGTGCTCCCAGGCCCAACGGGCAGCGGCAATATCGGCGTCGTCAAGCGTGTCGTCCGGAGGATAACCGGCCTTGACGGCGATGGTACCTTCTTCCGGCAGAAGCAGCACGACGCGGACCTTGAGCATGGATGCGAGCTGAAAAGCGGTCGCCCACAACACGTCGTCAAGCGTACCGGTCCCAGCAAGCTTCTTGGAAAAGAGATAGAGATCCTCGGTGGTGCGGGCGCGATGCCGGGCGGCAGCAGCCTGTCGCTGCACGGTCGCGGTCAGATTGCTGGCGATGACCGCCACGCCGAGAAAGAAGAAAAGCGCGAGAACGCTTTCCGGATCGCTGATCGTCAGCGTGTAGCGTGGGGGAAGGAAGAAGAAGTTGAAGGCGAGAGCCCCCAGGATCGACGAATAGAGCGCGGGCCGCAAACCGTGAAGGACGGCCGATGTCAAAACCGCCATCAGGAAGACGAGGGCGAGGTTGCGGACGTCGAGCACCTGATCGAGGACCACGCCGACCAGAAGTGCCACAGCCACGTATGCGGTTGCGAGCGCGTAGGCCCTGAAATCCAACGTGGACGAAACAGCGGCGGTGCCAACACCTCGCGAAGTGGCGGCGTCCTTCTCGCTGCCTGATATGACGTGAACGCTTATCTCACCGGCCTCCCGGATCAATTCATCCGCGACAGACCGTCCCCACCACTTCCACCAGGCGGTCCTCGCAGGCGCGCCTATGACAATGTGAGTGACATTGTTGGCGGCGGCGTGACGTAGAAGTTCCTCGGAGACTTCGCGTCCGGGAAGCGTGATCGCTTCGCCGCCGAGCTGTTCTGCCAGGCGCAGCGTCGCCGCCACGCTGTCGCGCTGCGCCTCGGTGAGATTGATCGAGTGATTGGTCTCGACGTAGACAGCAGCCCAGGGCGCTCGAAGTCGCGAGGCCATGCGCGAGGCATACCGTACCAGCGACGCCGAGCGCGCGTGATGGTCGACCGACACCAATACGCGATCGCTTGCCGCCCAGGGGCCGGAAATCGCGTTGGCCTGCATGTGGGTCAGGAGCTGGTCGTCGACACGCTGGGCGGTCTTTCGCAACGCCAGTTCGCGCAACGCCGTCAGGTTGCCAGGGGTGAAGTAGTTCGTCAGCGCCCGCTCGGCGGTCCCTGACATGTAGACCTTGCCATCATGCAGCCGCTTGATGAGATCGTCTGGTGTCAGGTCGATGATCTCAATATCGTCCGCGAGGTCGATGATTGAATCGGGCACCGTCTCTCTCACACGAATTCGGGTGATCTGCGAGACGACGTCGTTCAGGCTCTCGACATGCTGGATGTTCAGCGTCGAATAGACGTCGATACCGCGGTCGAGCAGTTCCTTGACGTCGAGATAGCGCTTTGGGTGGCGGCTGCCTTCGGCGTTGGTATGCGCGAGTTCGTCAACCAGAACGAGGTCGGGTTTCCGGGCAAGGATCGCGTCGAGATCCATTTCGTCGAGCGACCGGCCCTTGTATTCGACGGCCACACGCGGAACGATCTCGTAGCCCGACACCAGCGCTTGTGTCTCCTTACGGCCATGCGTCTCGACCACACCGATGACGACATCGACACCGTCAGCGACCTTGGCACGGCCGGAAACGAGCATCTCATACGTCTTGCCGACCCCCGGTGCGGCGCCCAGGAATATCTTGAGGCGACCGCGCGTCTCAGAACGAGCCTTTTCCAACAGAGCATCGGGCGAAGGTCTTATCGATAGATCGCGGTCGCTAATAGACATCATGTGTTCTTTCGGTCTGCCCGGTGCCGCTGTGGCTCCGGGCGTCATTTACTGTTTTGCGGTAGCGTCGAGTGCCATATTCAATGCGAGAACATTCACGGTCGGCTCGCCGAGAAGGCCCAGTTCGCGACCTTCTATCGCCTCATCGACCAGCGCCTTGACCCTGGGCTCATCGAGGTTGCGAGCTTCGGCGACACGCGCCACCTGGAAGTAGGCGGCCTCCGGCGAGATGTGCGGATCGAGACCGCTGCCCGAAGCGGTGACGAGGTCGGCCGGAACGTCCGCACCGGGGTTGGTCGCCTTCGCCGTATCGTAGTCGCTCTTGACGCGATCGATCAATTTCTGGCTCGTCGGACCAAGGTTCGAGCCGCTTGAGGCGGCAGCGTTATAGCCATCGCCGGCAGCCGATGGGCGCCCGTGGAAGTACTTGTCGCTGGTGAAGCCCTGGCCGATCAGCGAAGAGCCGATCACCGTGCCATTTTTTTCAATGAGACTGCCGTTGGCCTGCGTCGGAAAGATTGCTTGTGCCACGCCAGTCATGGCGAGCGGATAGACGAGACCGGTGATGGCGGTCGTGGCGACAATCATCACGATTGCGGGGCGAAGCTGGTTCAGCATTGTCGTGAACTCCTAGGATTCAATTTGAGGTAATGAGCGGGACGCGGTGCGTCCGGCATCAGACTTATGCGAGGCCAAGGGCTGCGACGACCATGTCGATCGCCTTGATGCCGATGAAGGGAACGATGATGCCGCCGAGGCCGTAGATCAGCAGATTGCGTGACAGCAGGGCGCCGGCGCCGATCGGACGATAACGCACGCCCTTCAGCGATAGCGGGATCAGCGCGATGATGATCAAGGCGTTGAAGATGATCGCCGACAGGATGGCGCTCTGCGGCGTCGAGAGACCCATGATGTTGAGCACGCCGAGTTGCGGATAGAAGGTCAGGAACATCGCCGGGATGATCGCGAAGTACTTGGCGATGTCGTTGGCGATCGAAAACGTCGTCAGCGCGCCGCGGGTCATCAGCAACTGCTTGCCAATCTCGACGATCTCGATGAGCTTGGTCGGGTCGCTGTCGAGATCCACCATGTTGCCGGCTTCGCGGGCTGCGACCGTACCGGTGTTCATGGCGACGCCGACATCGGCCTGCGCAAGGGCAGGGGCGTCGTTGGTGCCATCGCCGCACATCGCGACGAGCTTGCCCTTGGCCTGTTCCTCACGCATCAGGGCCAACTTCATTTCCGGCGTCGCCTGAGCAAGGAAGTCGTCCACGCCGGCTTCGGCGGCGATTGCCGCGGCGGTCAGCGGGTTGTCGCCGGTGATCATCACGGTGCGGATGCCCATGCGGCGCAGCTCGGCGAACCGCTCGCGGATGCCGCCCTTGACGATATCCTTGAGCTGGATCACGCCGAGCAACTTCCCGTCGCGGGCGACGGCGAGCGGCGTACCGCCAGTCTTGGCGACTTCATCGGCGATTGCCTGCAGCTCACGCGCGGTGTCATTGTTGACATGAAGGGCGATGGCGGCGTTGCCCGAAGCAGCGATTGAGGTGCCGGCGACGTAGGCGAGCATGGAGTCCACCGCACCCTTGCGGATGGATGACCCCTCAATGTCGACGCCGCTCATACGGGTCTGGGCGGTGAAGGGCACGAAGGTGGCGTGCAGGCTTCCCATCTCGCGGCCGCGGATCGCGTACTTTTCTTTGGCGAGCACCACGATCGAACGGCCTTCCGGCGTTTCGTCGGCGAGAGATGCAAGCTGGGCCGCATCGGCCAGATCCTGTTCGGAAACTCCTTGTACCGGACGGAACGATGTCGCCTGACGGTTGCCAAGCGTGATCGTGCCGGTCTTGTCGAGAAGCAGCGTATCGATGTCGCCTGCGGCTTCCACCGCACGACCGGACATGGCGAGCACGTTGAAGCGGACGAGACGGTCCATGCCGGCGATTCCAATGGCGGAGAGAAGCGCGCCGATCGTCGTCGGGATAAGCGTCACAAAGAGGGCAACGAGTACGATGATCGGGATCGCCCCCCCGGCATAGGCGGCAAAGCTCGGGATCGTCGCGGTGGCCAACACGAAGATCAGCGTCATGCCGGCGAGCAGGATGTTGAGCGCGATCTCGTTTGGCGTCTTCTGGCGTTCAGCGCCCTCGACGAGCGCGATCATCCGGTCGATGAAGGTCGAGCCCGCCGCAGCGGTGATGCGGACGCGGATTTCGTCGGACAGCACTTGCGTTCCGCCCGTGACAGCCGACCGGTCGCCGCCCGATTCACGGATGACCGGGGCGGATTCGCCGGTGATGGCGGCTTCGTTGACGGACGCGACGCCTTCGATCACTTCGCCGTCCGACGGGATGATGTCACCGGCTTCGACGAGGACGAGGTCACCAACCTTGAGGCTGGTTCCGGGGACCATTTTGTAGTCGGTGCGACTGCCATTAGCCAGAAGCTTTGCCTGCGTTTCCGTCCGCGACTTGCGCAAGGATTCAGCCTGGGCCTTGCCCCGGCCTTCAGCGACAGCTTCGGCGAAATTGGCGAAGAGCACGGTGAACCAGAGCCAGAGATTGACCTGGAAAGAGAAGCCGAGATTGCCGTTGCCGACAACAAGGTCGCGCAGGAACAGCACGGTGGTCAGCGCCGACACCGTGGCGACGACGAACATGACGGGGTTTCTTGCAAGTGCCCGAGGGTTGAGCTTTTTAAAGGCGGCGCCCACGGCCGGAATGAGAATGCGACTATCCATGATACTCGCGGATTTTGCCTGGCTCATAAGAGACTCCAGCTTTAGAAAGAGGACAACGGAATCGGACAGGTCCGATCAGCCAAATAGAATTCTGTAGGCACACAGCATGAGAAGAAGGGCGGCCATCATAACCAAGATGATGTCAGTGCCCCGTGCTTGGCGCTCTCGCTCACGTCCCGGCGTACCGGGACGTGATTGGATTGATTTGCGCAGCTTGTGGCGAAAAATCATGGCGCCACCTCAAAAGGTTTGACCGGCGATCATGACGAGATGCTCCACAACAGGACCGAGCGCGAGCGCCGGGAAGAAAGTCAGGCCCCCGACGATCAGGATCGTGCCGGCGAGCAGGCCGACGAAGAGCGGACCATCTGTTGGGAACGTCCCAGCCGAGGCAGGAACCGTCTTCTTCGTGATCAACGAGCCGGCAATGGCAAGTGCCGGGACAATGACCAGGAAGCGACCCATCAGCATGCCAATGCCGAGCGTGATATTGTACCAGGGGGTATTGCCCGTCAGACCGCCAAACGCCGAGCCGTTGTTCGCTGCAGCCGACGTGTAGGCGTAAAGGATTTCGGAGAAACCGTGCGGCCCCGCTGTGCCGACGGAGGCTACGGCCGACGGCAGAACCGTGGCAATCGCTGTAAAGACCAGCATCGCCAGTGGTAGGCACAGGATGGCAAGAACCGCCATCTTCATCTCCTTCGCCTCGATCTTCTTGCCGAGATATTCCGGCGTGCGCCCAACCATCAGGCCGGCGACGAAGACGGCGACGATGATGAACAACAGGATGCCGTAGAAGCCGGCGCMGACGCCGCCGACGATTACCTCACCAAGCTGCATGTTTATCAGCGGGATGAGGCCGCCAAGCGCCGTGAACGAGCCGTGCATGGCATTGACCGCACCGCAGGAGGCGGCCGTGGTGATCACCGCAAAGAGTGAGGACATGGCGACGCCAAAGCGAACTTCCTTGCCTTCCATGTTGCCGCCGCCAAGACCGAAGGCGTGCATAAGCGGGTTGCCGRCAGCTTCGGCCCAATAAGTGACGCCGACGCCGACGATGAAGAGCAGACCCATCGTGGCCAGGATCGCCCAGCCCTGGCGCTGGTTGCCGACCATACGACCAAAGACGTTGGTGAACGCGGCACCGATCACGAAGATGGAGACCATCTGAATCATGTTCGAGATGTTGTCGGGGTTCTCAAACGGGTGAGCGGAATTGGTGTTGAAGAAGCCGCCGCCATTGGTGCCGAGCATCTTGATGGCAAGCTGCGAGGCGACGGGGCCGACCGCAATCGTCTGCTTGGCGCCCTCAAGCGTCGTGGCGTCGACGTAGGGGCCGAGTGTCTGCGGCACGCCAAGAAAGACATACGCCAACGTTAGGACGATGCAGATCGGCAGCAGAATATAGAGGGTGCTGCGGATCATATCCACCCAGAAATTGCCGAGTGCTTTACCGGACGCGCGCGAAAATGCACGGATCAGCGCGACCGCGATTGCCATGCCAGTTGCAGCTGACACGAAATTCTGCACCGTCAGCCCCATCATTTGAGCAAGATACGACATGGTGGTTTCGCCGCCGTAGTTTTGCCAATTGGTGTTGGCGACGAAACTCGTTGCGGTGTTGAAAGAGAGTTCCGGCCCAACGGCAGCCATGCCCGCAGGATTGTAGGGGAGGACGGCTTGTAGACGCAGGATCGCGTAAAGCACGACAACGCCGAGCAAGTTGAACATCAGCATGGAGAAGGCATAGGAGGTCCAATGCTGTTCCTCGCGTTCGCTGGTGCCTGCGATGCGGTAAAGTCCCCGTTCGATTGGAACGAGGACCGGTGAGAGAACTGTGCGCTCGCCGTTGAAGACGCGGGTCATGTAACCGCCGAGCGGCTTAACGAGCACAAGGATGATCCCGCAATAAAGCAGAATCTGAAGCCATCCGTTGAGGGTCATGGGAGGAAACTTTCAGTACGGGCTGCTTCGTTTAGAAGCGCTCGGGGCGAATGAGGGCGTAGGTGAGATAAACGGTTAAAAACACCGTCACCGCACCGCTCAGGAAATAGTCGAAAATCATGGCGAGGTTCCTCGGTTCAAAGAGTGTCGCAAGCCCTGGTGTAGGCAAAGCAGAGCGCGAAAAAGATCACGGCGATGCCGAGCAGAACGATGTCCATCATCGGGCGCATATCCTTCAAGACGTTTGAAAACGGTGAGGCAAATGGGTGGCCTCGACCGGCAAAGGAAGTTTCCCCGCCATGGCGTTATGCGCCCGATCCGCATAAAGGTTCGAGACGGGAGGCAACGTGTATAAATAAAAAAGTTATAAAGATTACGGGATTGCGGCGCCCCACGAACTCCGGGGAGGGGCCTGCTCCACGAATCTCGTCGGTTATTTCCCGCACGAGTAACATCGCACCTCAGCGTGTCAGTTCCATGCAAAAAGCGGTGTTTGGACAGAATGTCCATGCGGGGGCCACTCGATACACGAGCGGCTGGTCATGCCCGTGGAACCCGAGGAATGTCACGCGATAGCCGCTGCACTATTACTTCAGATAGCGCCTTCAACATCAGGCGCAACCCGCAGATATGGGCTTGTTTCCTATGGGATTTTGATTTTATGAGCGGACCCACCCAATGGAACCCATATCCGGACTCGCCTACATTGGCCGAGTTGCGTTGCCGTGTCGGCGACGCTTCACGAGCATCGGAAAGGATTTTGAGATGGCACGCATTAATCGGGTTTCCGGCGAACCGGACCCGCTCCAACGGCATCACGCCCCTGTTACCGCGCAGCAGGACATCGGGGCGCGGTTTGTGATCGGCCGCGACCGTATCGGTCGATGGATCGTGAAGGACAGGGAAGGTCGTGTCGGAGGAATGTTTGTCAATGAATCGGCCGCGCTGCATTTTGCGCGCGAAGCAGCTGATTATGATGTTTCTCAGGTCTGCAAAGTGGCTGAGGGACAGATCCTGGAACTTGGGATCCCCTCGGGTATCCGCACGCAGTTTATCCACTAAGGACAGTTCGCAGAATAACCGCTACGTGTTTCTTGGGGTGATGGTGTAGTTCCACTCTGGATGGAAAGCGTCGCCGGTGATGTCGAGGCTTGCCATCTGGGCATTGGAGACCTTGACGCCTTTGTGGTAGGTGCGGGTGTCGAGG